>NZ_JAIQDD010000022.1:0-155272 GCF_020036995.1 Corallococcus sp. AS-1-12
TTCCTCGAGCAGCGCCTCCCCTCCTTCATGGTCCCCTCCGCCTTCGTCCTCCTGGACGCGCTGCCCCTCACGGCCGCAGGCAAGGTCGACCGCAAGGCGCTGCCCGCTCCGGAGCAACCGGGGCTCATGGACCGCTACGTCGCGCCCCGGACGCCCCTGGAGGAGCTGCTCGCGGGGCTGTGGGCCGACATGCTCGGCCACGAGCGCGTGGGCGTTCAGGACGACTTCTTCGAGCTGGGCGGGCACTCGCTGCTGGCCGCACAGCTCATCACGCGGATCCGCGCCACGTTCGAGCGCGAGCTGACGCTCAACGACCTGTTCCAGGCCCCCACTGTCGCCGCGCTGGCGCTGCGGCTCGGCACGGCCGGGGAGGACCGCCAGGCCTCGCTGCCTCCGGTGGAGCCCGGCGAGCCCGTGGAGGAGCTGCCGCTCTCCCTCTCCCAGCGGACGTACTGGTCACCGGAGCGCGGAGGCCCGGCGAGCCCGCTCAACTCCGTGCCCATGGCCTTCCGCGTCGACGGACCGCTCGACGAAGCGGTGCTCGCCCGTGCGCTGACGGAGCTGGTGCGCCGGCATGAAATCCTCCGCACCACCTTCCCGCTCGTGGACGGGGTGCCCGTCCAGCGCATCGCGGCCCCCGGCGACTTCCCGCTGGCCTGCCTCGACCTGGAGCCCCTCCCCGAGGCCCAGCGCGAGCAGACCGCCCTGTCACGGCTCCACGAAGCGGCCTGGCGTCCCTACGACCTGGAGCAGGGCCCCCTGATGCGCGCGCTCCTGCTGCGGCTCGCGCAAGAGCGGCACCTGCTGCTGATCAACCTCCACCACGCGCTCACCGACCTCGTGTCCGGACAGGTGCTGATGGCGGAGCTGGCGGCGCTCCACGGCGCCTTCCAGGACGGGCGGGAGTCACCGCTGGCCGAGCCCCTCTTGCAGTACCGGGACTTCACGCGCTGGCAACATGCCTGGCTTCGCGGCGAGGTGCTCGAAGGCCTGCGGAGCTGGTGGGGCCGGAAGCTGGAAGCGCCCCTGCCGCTCCCGGCGCTGCCGCTGGAGCCGTCGCTCGAGGCCGGTCACGGCGGACACGCCGCCGGGAGCGTGCCCTTCACCCTGTCGCCGGAGGTCTCCGGACAGCTCGTCGCCCTGGGCCGCCGCGAGGGCGTCACGCCGTTCATCCTCCTGATGGCCTCCTTCCAGGTCCTGCTGGCGCGGGCCTCCGGCAGGGAAGAGGCCCTGGTGGCCTTCGCCCACGCGCACCGGCCGCGTCCGGAGCTGGAGCGGATGCCGGGCATGTTCGCCAACCTGCTCGTGGTGCGCACGCCGCTCGCGGGCAACCCCGGCTTCCGCGAGGTGCTGCGCCGGGCGCGCGCCGCCTACCTGGAGGCGTTCGAGCACGCGGGGCTGCCCCACGACGAGCTGATGCGGCTGTTGGGCGCGAGCGGCACCCGGGCGCTGCCCGCGGGGTTCTCCTTCGCCCAGGGCGGAGAAGCCCCACGAGCAGCGCGCGGGCTCACCCTGAGCCCCGTGCCGCTGGAGCTGGAAGAGACCGTGAGTGACGTGTCGCTGGCCGTGCTCCAGGGCCCGGAAGGGTTCAGTGGAAGTTTCGAATATCGTGCCGGGCTGTTCCGCCGCGAGACGGTGGAGGCGCTGGGGCAGGCCTTCGTGGGGCTCCTGGAGCGGGTGGTGGCGGAGCCGGAGGCGCGGGTGGACTCGCTGGTGGGGTCCTCCGGCGCGCTCGCGGGAACGTTGACGGGCTGGGGTGTCGCTTGAACCTGCTGCGGATGCTGCTGAGGAGTTCGAGGCTGGCGCTGGTGCTGGCCGTGGTGACGGGGCTGGCCTCGGGCGCGAGCAGCGCGGGCCTGCTCGCCATGACGGGCGCCGCGCTGGTGGGCAAGGCCCAGGGCATGGGGGGCTACTTCGCCGCCCTGTGCGCGGCGGCGCTGCTGTCGCGGTTCGCCTCGCACGCGGTGCTCAACTGGATGCACCACGGGCTCGTCTTCCAGATGCGCACGGAGCTGGGAACGCGGATGCTCGCCACGCCCCTGCGGCGGCTGGAGGAGCTGGGCAGCCACCGGCTGCTGGCGGCGCTCACCGGCGACATCTCCTTCGTGGGCGCCGGGCTGATGCTGCTGCCCCAGCTCCTCATCCACCTGGCCATCCTGCTCGGGTGCCTGGGCTACATGGCCTGGTTGTCCCGGCCCCTGCTGCTCACCACCCTGGGCTTCATGGCGGTGGGCATCGCCACGTACATGCTGCCCGCGCGGCGTTCCCTGGGGCTGATGCGGACGGCGCGCGAGCTGTACGACCGCCTGCTGAAGCACTTCGACACGCTGTCGGAGGGCACCAAGGAGCTGAAGATGCACCGCGAGCGCCGTCAGGCCTTCCTGCGCGAGGACCTGGTGGGCACGTCCGCCTCGCTGCGCCGGGTGGACGCGCTGAGCGGCGCCATCGACGCGGCCAACTCAAGCTGGGGCATGCTGCTGTTCTTCGCCATCATCGGGTTGCTGCTGTTCGTGATGCCCACGTTCGGAGGCATCGACTCCGCGACGCTGACGGGATTCAGCCTCACCATCCTCTACATGCAGCAGCCGCTGGACTCGGTGCTCAACAGCTTCCACGGCGTGGGCCAGGCCACCGTCGCGCTGGGGAAGCTGGAGGCGCTGGGGCTGGGACAGGAGCCGCCGGAGCTCCAGGGCCCCCTGGAGGCCCCCCGCGCCTTCGAGCAACTGGAGCTGCGCGCCATCACCCACGCCTACCGCCGGGACCACGAGGACGGCCGCTTCCTGCTGGGCCCCATCGACCTGACCCTGCGTCCGGGGGAGCTGGTGTTCCTGGTGGGCGGCAACGGCAGCGGGAAGACGACGCTGGCCAAGCTGCTCATCGGCCTCTACACGCCCGAATCCGGAGCCGTCGTCCTGGACGGCAGGCCCCTCACCGGCGAGCAGGACTGGGAACGCTACCGTCAGCTCTTCTCCAGCGTCTTCGTGGACTTCTGCCTCTTCGACCGGATGCTCGGCCTGGAGCGCGAGGATTTGACGGAAGCCGCCCGGCACTACCTGGAACGTCTGCAGTTGACCCACAAGGTCCGCATCGAAGGGGGCGCGCTGTCCACCACCAGCCTGTCGCAGGGACAGCGCAAGCGGTTGGCGTTGCTGACCGCCTATCTGGAGGACCGGCCCATCTACCTCTTCGACGAGTGGGCCGCGGACCAGGACCCCGTCTTCAAGGCGCTCTTCTACGAGCAACTGCTGCCGGACCTGAAGCGCCGGGGGAAGGCCGTGCTCGTCATCACGCACGACGACCGCTACTTCCACCTCGCGGACCGGCTGCTGCGGCTGGAGTACGGCCAGTTGCTGCCGGAAGAGACGCAGGCCCTGCGCCCGCACGGCTCGTGACGGAACGGGCGGTCCGCCACGAGCCGGGGCCCGCCCGGGGCTACTCCCGGTAGGCCATGAACCCGAGCCGGTCCACGCGCTCGGTCCAGGCCCGGGTGAGCGCGGCCTGGAACTCACCGCCGGTCAGCAGCTCACGCAGGGCGTGGGTGGACGCCTCCAGCTCGGAGGGCACGGCGTCCGGCCGCCAGTTGTCGATGATGGTGTTGCGGCCGCCCAGCTTCGAGGTGAGCACGTCCTTCACCAGCTCGCTGATCATCTCGGAGAGGTTGGCCTTGTGCCAGAAGCCGATGGCGCACGTGGCGACGACGCCGCCCGTGCCGGTGGCGACGTGGTAGGCGGAGCCGGGCCAGTACATGACGTCGCCGGGCTCGGCGATGAGCTCCGTGGCGTCCTTCTCGAACAGGGGGATGGCCTCGTTGCCGGCCTGGAGCTGCTGCAGGCGTTCCGGGTGTTCGTCGAAGTACGCCTCCGGCCACACCAGCATCCGCTTGCGCCCTTCGATGACCAGGGTCAGCACGTCGGCCGAGTCGTCCTTGTGGATGCCGAACGGCGTCACGTCGTAGTCACCGGCGAAGATGGTGGACTCGACGTTGCGCGCGGGAATGCCCACGCGGGAGATGAGCGGCGAAAGCAGCTCCCGCAGCAGGACGCCCAGCCGCGCGTTGTAGAGCTCCACGTCGTTGAGGATGATGCCGACGCGCGCGCCGCCGAAAGTCGCGTTGAGTTCCTGGATGTAGCCCGACAGCCCGTCGCCTCGCGGCAGGAACTTGAGCTGCTCCGTGGGGCCAATCTGCCGGCCCTCGACGAAGAGGCGGACGTGGCCGCCGCGCTGCTTGGACGGCGCGGCCCCGGGCCCCTGTCCGAGGCTGTGGGCGACGTAGCCGCCGAAGGTCTCCAGGACGTCCATGCCCGTCAGGAGGTCCTTCGGCACCACGCCCTTGAAGACCACGGAGCGCTTCTTCCAGTAGTCCCGAGCGAAGCCGTCCCAGAACTCCGCCGTCAGTCCCGTCTTTTCCACGTAAGCCTCCCTTTACGGGAAGCGTCGACGGGCTCACACTCTGTGTCAACCCAGGCTTGCGTGTCTTTGCGAGCACCCGGGCCGGTGCGCGAACCGCGGGGGCCTACCCCTTGCGCCTGGCGAAGTCGTCCATGAAGGACACCAGCGTCTTCACGTGGTCCACGGTCACCGCGTTGTACAGGGACACGCGGATGCCGCCTGTGATCCGGTGGCCCTTCATGCCCACCATGCCGGCCTTGGCGCCTTCGGCCACGAAGGCCTCTTCCAGCTTCTCGTCCGGCAGGCGGAACACCACGTTCATGTACGAGCGCGACGCCTTCTCCACCGGGGCGCGGTAGAAGCCCGCGTTGCGCTCGAGCGCCGCGTACAGCAGCTCGCCCTTCTCACGGTTCCACGCCTCGATCTGCTTCAGGCCTCCCACGCCCTTGATCCACGCGAGCACGTTGCGGCAGAGGTAGATGGAGAAGGTGGGCGGCGTGTTGTAGAGCGAGTTGTTCTCCGCGTAGGTCGTGTAACGGAAGATCTTCGGGATGTCCTTGCGGCCCTTCGCCATGAACTCCTTGTTCACCAGCACCAGGACGATGCCTGACGGCCCGATGTTCTTCTGGGCCCCCGCGTAGATGAGCGCGAAGCGGCTCACGTCGATGGGCTTCCACAGGATGTCGGAGCTCATGTCCGCCACCAGCGGCACCTGCCCCACTTCCGGGAACGTGTGCCACTGCGTCCCGAAGAGCGTGTTGTTGCTCGTCATGTGGACGTAGGCGGCCTTCGGATCCAACTGGAGCTCGGCCTGGGTGGGGACTCGCGTGAAGCGCTTGTCCTTGTCCACCGTGTTCGCGGCGATGCGCGGCGTGCCGTAGTAGCGCGCCTCGTCCACCGCCTTCTCGCTCCAGCCTCCCGTCACCACGTAGTCCGCGGAGCCCCCCTGCGGGAGGAAGTTCATCGGCACCTGCGCGAACTGCTGCGAGGCGCCTCCCTGGAGGAAGAGGACCTCATGCGTGTCCGGGACGGACAGCAGCTCCTTCACCAGGGCGATGCCTTCGTTGTGCACGGCTTCGAACGCCTTGCCCCGGTGGCTGTGCTCGATGATCGACATCCCCGTGCCCTGGAAGTCGAGCAGCTCGTCCCGGGCCCGCTCCAGCGCTGCCGTGGGGAGACCGGCCGGGCCGGGATTGAAGTTGATGACGCGCATGGCTTGTCCTCTGGGAAGTGAAGCGCTCCGGCATTCTCGCCGGTGGGGCTCCGGGGGTCATCAGCAACGTGGGCTCTGTCGGACGGTGGCCTTCGTCCGCCCGGTGGGGGTGGTAGCGTCCCGTGTGTGTCCCCTACTCCTTTGGCCTCCGCCCTTCTCGCGGCTCCTGGCCGCGCGCCTGCTTCGCTTCCGGAGCCCTCGCGCCTGGAGGAGCTGCTCCGCGCTTCGATTGACCGCGCCCGGTCTCGCTGGCCCGGGGTGGAGCTGGAGCCGCTCGCCTTCGTGGCGTTCGTCGCGCAACGACTGACGGCTCCGGCCGCGCTCCTGGAGGCGCTCGAAGGGACCTCGCCCGCCTTCTCGGAGCTGTACCTGGCCTTCGGGTGCCTGCGGCACGACCGCGCCGCGCTCCAGTTCTTCGAGGACGGTTACCTGCGCGACGTCGGCGCGTTCGTGTCCGGCGTGGACCGCTCGCCCGCGTTCGTGGCGGAGGTGCGGCAGGCGCTCCGGGAGAAGCTGTTCACGGCCGCCGCGGGCGGTGAGCCGAAGATCGCGGAGTTCACCGGGGGCGGCGCGCTGGGCGGCTGGGTGCGGGTGGCGGCGATGCGCATCGCGCTCAACCTCAAGCGCTCCGAGGCCCGGGCCGACTCCGCAGCTCAGGACTCCGTCGAGTCCGCGTTCGGTGAACAGTTGGGGCCGGAGCTCGAACACCTGCGCTCGCGCTACCGCGAGGCCTTCACGGAGGCCGTGCGCGCGGCGCTGGGCGAGCTGTCCGACCGGGACCGCACGCTGATGCGCCTGTACCACGTGGAGGCGCTGTCCCTGGACGCCATCGCGGCGCTCTACCGCGTCCATATGTCCACCGTGTCGCGGTGGCTCAGCCGGGCTCGGGAGCAGGTGGCGGAGACCACGACGCGGCGGCTCTGCGAGCGCCTGGGAGTGGGCGCGTCCTCGGTGGACAGCATCGCGGCGCTCGTCGTCAGTCAGGTGGACCTCAGCCTGACGCGGCTGCTCGGTCCGGGGGGCTGAACTTTCGCTGCAAGGGATTTCCCGGCCGGTGTCAGGGCGTCGAAAGGCCCCTTCCGGGCCTCACCGAGGAAAGCCCCATGCGCGTCTCTTCCTGGCTGTCCGTCGTCACCCTCGCCGCCACCGTCTCCGCCTGCGAGCCGTTCCCCGACGATGCCCCCGCCATCCCCACCGAGGTCCAGTGGCCCGGCGAGGCCTTCTTCCCGGAGGGCATCGCGGCGTCGAAGGACGGCACGCTCTACGCGGGCAGCCTGGGCACCGGCGCCATCGCTCGCGTCAAGCCGGGCTCACTGGGGGCCGAGGTCTTCGTCCCGGGCCGGGCCTCGTTCGGCGTCTACGGGCTCGAGGTGGACGAGGCCCACGACACGCTCTGGGCCTGCACCTACGACGACCTGCTGCTGCCCGCGCAGGCGTCGTACCTGAACGGGTATGCGCTCTCCACGGGTGCCCTCAAGTCCAGCCATGCCATGCCCAGCCAGGTCAGCTTCTGCAACGACGTCGCCGTCGATGCCTCAGGCAACGTGTACGTGACGGACTCGTTCGGGAACGCGGTCTTCCGGCTGCCGGTGGGTGGGACGGCGCTCGACACGTGGTCCTCGGATGCCGCGTACGAGCCCTCCGAGCCGGGCCTCATCACCCTCAACGGCATCGCCTACGACGGGGCGAACCGGCTCTACGTCGTGAAGAGCGACACGGGCGCGCTGTTCTCCATCGACATCCAGCCGGATGGGAGCGCGGCGGCGCCCGTGACCATCCCGGTGACGCCGGCCCTGGAGACGCCGGACGGGGTCGAGTGGGTGGATTCGGGCCGGCTGTTCGTCGTGGAGAACACGCCGGGTCGGGCTTCGCTGGTGACGCTCGGTGAAGGGGCTGGCGCGAAGGAGGTGCTCGCCAACGGCTTCGTGGAGCCGACCGCCGCCGCGATCACGAAGGACGGCGCGTGGGTGCTGGAGTCGCAGATGGGGTTCTTCTTCGGCACGCCGGGGACCCCCGCCCTGCCCTTCCGCGCGTACCGGGTGGCGGTGCCCCCGCTTCTGCCCTGAGCGCGAACGCCCGTAGAGTCGCGTCCCACCATGTCGGGATGTCCGTCCGAGGAAACGATTCTCGCCTTCGTGGAGGGCCGCCTGCCGTCCGGGCAGCGCGCCCTCGCCGAGGCGCACCTGTCCCGCTGCGACGCCTGCGGGTCGCTGCTCGCGGCCGTCGCGGCGACGTGGCACGCGGAGGGCCGGTTCGTGGAGGTGGCGCCTCCTCCCCGGGCGTTCGCGCCTGGGGAGCAGGTGGGGCCGTACGTCATCGTCGACCACGCGGGCAGCGGCGCGATGGGTGACGTGTACCGGGCTCGCGATGGACGGCTGGGGCGGGACGTGGCGCTGAAGGTGCTCCCGTCGCGGTTCGCGCAGGATCCGGAGCGCCTGGCCCGCTTCCGCCAGGAGGCCCGCGCGGCGGGAGCGTTGTCCCATCCCCACCTGCTCACCCTGTTCGACGTGGGGACCCACGAGGACGTGCCGTACCTCGTCACCGAGTGGCTGGAGGGGGCCACCCTGCGGACGCGGCTGATGCGGGGGCCGCTGCCACCGGAGCAGGTGCTGCGGCTGGGCATCCAGTTGTCGCAGGGGCTCGCGGCCGCGCACGCGCGGGGCGTCATCCACCGCGACCTCAAGCCCGCGAACATCTTCCTGTGCTCGAACGGCAGCGCGCGGATCCTCGACTTCGGGCTGGCGCGGCTCACCGAGCGCGTCGAGGCCGCCTCGCTCACCCAGAGCGGCGCGGTGGTGGGCACCGCCGGGTACATGGCGCCGGAGCAGATCCGCGGTCAGGGCGTGGATGCTCGCGCGGATGTGTTCTCGCTCGGCGCGGTGCTCCACGAGTCCGTGAGCGGCCATGCGCCCTTTGGCGGTGACAGTCCGGTGGAGCGGATGAGCGCCGCGCTCCGCGACGCGCCTCCTGTCCTGCCGGGAGAGCTGGGGACGGTGATTGCGCGCTGTCTGGCGAAGGCCCCGGAGGACCGGTTCCAGTCCGCGCAGGACCTGGCCTTCGCCCTGGAGTCCCTCGCGGCTCGCGGTGCGCCCCTGGCCGTGCGGCGCCGGGTGCTCCCGCGCCCTGCCCTGCTGGCGGCCGCGGCGGCCGTGCTGCTGCTGCTCGTCGCCGGTGGCCTCCTGACGTTCGGGAGCCGGCCGGTCGCTCCGGCGGTGCCGGCCGCGCAGGCGTCACGCCCGACGTACCGCCCCGTGACGTTCCGCCGGGGCCACGTGCTCAGCGCCCGGTTCTCCGCGGACGGGCACACGCTGCTCTATGGCGCTGCGTGGGAGGGAGGCCCCGCGGAGCTGTACAGCGCGCGCACGGAGCGCCCGCTGTCACAACCGCTGGGACAGCGCGCGGATGTGCTCGCCGCGTCGTCGAAGGGGGAGCTGGCGGTGCTGCTCGAGCCCCGCTTCTTCGACGCCGACCATGGCAGCGGGACGCTGGGGCTGATGCCGCTCGCGGGCGGCGCGCCCCGGGCCGTGCTCGATGGCGTGCTGGAGGCGGACTGGGGACGCTCGGACGGACCGCTCGCGGTGGTGCGCCGCGTGGGCGAGACCTTCCGGCTGGAGCAGCCCCCCGGCACGGTGCGCTTCGAGTCCCAGGGGTGGATCAGCCACGCACGCGTGTCCCCCGACGGGGCGCGGATCGCCTTCCTGTTCCACGCGCACCCCAAGGACGACCGGGGCGGCGTCTGGGTGCTGGAGAAGGACGGTCCACCGCGCGAGCTCTCCTCGGACTGGGCGAGCATCCGGGGGCTGGCGTGGGCTCCGGATGGAAGCGAGGTGTGGTTCACCGCCTCCCGGACGGGCGCGGACTCCGAGTTGTTCGCGGTCGACCTGCGCGGCACGACGCGGCCGGTGGACCGGATCGCCGGGCGGATGGTGCTGCATGACATCTCCCGGGAGGGCTCCGTCCTGGTGGACCACCCGGTGATCCGCACGGGGCTGTCCTTCGGGCACGCGGGCGCGGAGCGGGACCTGACGTGGTCGGACTCGTCGTTCATGACGGACATGTCCCGCGACGGCCGCACCCTCCTCTTCGCCGAGGGCTCGGAGGTGGAGGGCCCCACCTACGGCGCCTATCTGCGCACCACGGATGGCGCCCCTCCGGTCCGTCTGGGCGACGGCATCCCCATGGCCCTGTCGCCGGACGGCAAGCAGGTGCTGACGGTGCGCTACGGCGAGCGGATGGAGTTCCTGCTGCTGCCCACGGGCGCGGGAGAGCCCCGGCCGCTGTCGCTCGCGCCCGTCACCACGGTGCTCACCGCGCGCTGGTTCCCGGATGGAAGGCGGTTGCTCCTGCGCGCGCACGAAGAGGGACGTCCCGCCCGGCTCTGGGTGTTCGAGCCCGGCGCCGGAGCGCCCCGGCCCATCACCCCGGAGGGCTCGGGCTTCACCACGGCCATCTCCCCGGATGGAGCACGGCTGGCGGCGGTGGATGACACGGGGAGCCTTCGCGTGTTCTCCGCGACGGGCGAGCCGCTGGGCACGGTCCCCGGGCGGTTCACGGATCAGTGGGTGGTGGGCTGGGACTCGAGCGGAGCGGCGCTCTACCTGCGCAGCGTCTCGCTCCCGGTGCGCGTCTCCCGGGTCGACGTGAAGACCGGCGCGAGCACGCCGCACCTGTCACTCCCGGCGGGGGGCATCATGCCGGGCCTCATCTCCGTGATGACGCTGGCGATCTCCGAGGACGGAACGTCCTACGCATACACCTACAACGAGGCGCTCTCCCGGCTGTTCCTGGTGGAGGGATTGGCGGGGGCGCGGTCCGCTGGGCGCTGAATGCATCCGGGAACCGCGCCGCTCCGGACCGGGCCGCGCGGTTCCCGTCACTTCACTTCACATCAGGCGTTCTTCAGGTTCTCGTTCACGAAGTCCCAGTTCACGAGGCTGTTGAGGAAGGTCTCGATGAACTTGGGGCGCGCGTTGCGGTAGTCGATGTAATAGGCGTGCTCCCAGACGTCGATGGTGAGCAGGGCCTTCTTGCCGTGCTTCATCGGCAGGTCCGCGTTGGACGTCTTCATGATGGACAGCTTGTTGCCGTCCTTCACCAGCCAGGCCCAGCCGGAGCCGAACTGCGTGGCGGCGGCGTCGGAGAACTGCCGCTTGAACTCGTCGTAGGAGCCGAAGTCGCGGTCGATGGCGGCCGCGATCTCCCCCGTCGGCTTGCCACCGCCGGCCGGCTTCATGCAGTTCCAGAAGAAGGTGTGGTTCCACACCTGGGCCGCGTTGTTGAACACGGCGCCGTCGCTGCCGAGGATGACCTCCTCCAGCGAGCGGGTGGCCTCGGGCTTGCCGGCGGTCAGCTCGTTGAGCTTGTTGACGTAGGTCGCGTGGTGCTTGTCGTGGTGGTACTCCAGCGTCTCCTGGCTCATGTGCGGGGCCAGCGCGTCCTTCTTGTACGGGAGCTCGGGCAGCGTGAAGGGCATTGGGGTGCGTCCTTTCCGGGTTGAGTGAGGTTCGGCTACGGGTTCGCTACTTCGGGGCGGGCCCTGGCTCCGGGTGCGCTGTCAGCGCGCGATACGCCCGGTTCCAGTAGAGCAACGGTGCTGCGTCGACTCCCCGCTGGATGCGCTCCACACGGCCCACCAGCAACAGGTGATCGCCGTAACGGTGCACATCCAACAGAGCGCACGCCAGACCCACCAGGCTGTCCTGGACGAAGGCTCCTTCGTCGAACACCCGGCCTTCGGCCTCCCCCTTCGCGCAGCGGACCGCCACGTCACGTTGGGTGGTGGACAGCACGCTCACACTGAAGCGGTGGGCGGCCTCCACCCGCTTGAGGGTGCGGGAGGACTGCTGCAGCGCCAGGACGATGAGCGGAGGCGTCAGGGAGAGGGAGCTGAAGGAGCTGACCGTCGTCGCCGCGATCCCGTCCGCGTCACGGACGGAGACCACCGCCACCCCGCTCGCCCACCGGGACATCGCCTCCCGGAAGTCCAGGGCCGACACCCCTTCAGTACCGCTCTGAGTCATGGGCCGGTCTCTACCACCCGCCCCGCCACCGGGTCAGCACTTCCTCCAATGCATTGGCGGAATGCCAACGCAGTGGCACCTGCCCTCCGGGCCCGTCCATGGCCGGGTCCACCCGCCCCCCGTATGCTGGCCGGCCGGAGGCGCCCATGGATCCGTTGTGGGGGGAGACGCTGAGGCGTCTGGACGCGCTGCTCATCCAGGTGTGTGACCTGGAGGAGGCCCGCGCGTCGAAGCTCCGGGGGGAACAGGATGCGGGCTGGGACGCGGTGCGCACCACCGTGCGCCCCTCCACCTCCGAGCTCGCCTTCAGCACGGCGCTTCCGGAGACGCCGCTGTTGGGCGCTTCGCCTCCCCTTCCCTTCGCCCGGCTGCGGGCTTCGCTTCGCCTGGACTCCGTGGAGGAGGAGGCGCTGCTGCTCCTGCTCGCGACCTGGCTGGAGCCCCGGTATTCGCGCCTGTTCGCCGTGCTCCAGGACGAGACCGCGCAGGGGTGGAACGTGGAGCGGTTGCTGCTCACCGTCCTGGGACGCACGCCGGCTCGCGCGCGGCGCTTGCTGGCGTCGCTGACCGACACCGGCCTCCTGGTGGGCGGTGGATTCGTGCAGACAGGAGCCGGCGCTTTTCCTCCCATGCTCCGGCCCGTGGACCTGGCGCCGGAGGTCCGTGAGGCCCTGCTGGAGTTGCCCCGGCCCTCCGTCCTGGGCGAGCTCTCGCTGGAATGGCACGGGCCGGAGGCGCTGCCTTCCTCTTCGCCCGGGACGTTCGCCGTCGTGCATGGCGAAGCAGAGCGGCTGGGCGTGGCGCTGGGGCTCGCCGCCGAGGCCGGTGTGCCGCTGCTCGTCGCCCGGTGGGTGGGAGCTCCGGAGCCGGCTCCCATGGCCCGCGCCCTGTGGCGGCTGGCCTCCGTGCGCGGCGCGCTGCTGGCCGTGGACCTGTCCGGAGGGGAGCGGGGGCTGGCGCTCTCCGTCACGGAGACGCTGTCCGGATTGTGCCAGCGGTTTGGCGGGCGGGCCCTGGTGCTCGCGGACTCCGCGCAGCCTGTCGCCGTGCCACATCACGAAGCCCCCACCCTGGGCTTCGTCCAGCGACGGGCGCTTTGGATGGAGGAGGCCACGGCGCGGGGACTGTCATTGACGGAGACGGACGCGGGGCGGCTGGCGTCTGGCTTTCGGGGCGGGCAGCAGGACGTCCGCCGCGTGTTCGACTCGGCTCCGGGCGGGGACGTGGAGGCGCTTCGTGCCGCCGCCTCGCGGCTCGTCCAGGTGCCCCTGCGCCATGGCTACCGGCTGGAGACGTCCCGGACGTTCGCGGACCTCGTGGTGCGGGACACCACCCGCGCGGCCCTGGAGCGCCTGCTGTTCTACGTGGCCCAGCGCGACCGCGTCGCCGAGGAACGCGGCCTGTCCCGCCGCTTCCGGCTGCACTCGGGCCCGGTGGCTTTGTTCTCCGGACGCTCCGGCACCGGGAAGACCCTGGCCGCGGAGGTCATCGCCCATGCGGTGGGCCGGCCCCTGTATGTCATCGACCTGTCCCGGCTCGTCAGCAAGTACGTGGGCGAGACGGAGAAGAACATCGACGAGGTGCTGTCCCACGGCGAGCGCTCCGGCGCCGTGCTGTTCTTCGACGAGGCGGACTCGCTGTTCTCCGCGCGCACGGAGGTCAGCAACGCCAATGACCGCTTCGCCAACCTGGAGGTCGGCTTCCTCCTGCAGCGCATCGAACGTCACGACGGGCTGATCATCCTCGCCACCAACCTGCAGACCGCCATCGACGAAGCCTTCCTGCGCCGCTTCCACGCGCGCATCGAGTTCCCCTTCCCCGAGGTCGAGGAGCGCCGCCGCATCTGGGAGCTGATGCTTCCGGAGGGCGTGCCTCGCGCGGGGACGCTCGACCTGGCGGGCCTGGCGCAGCGGCACCGGCTGGCGGGCGGGGACATCCGCAACGCCGCGCTCAAGGCCATCTTCCTCGCGGAACAGGCCGGTGCTCCGCTGGCCCAGGAGCACCTGGAGCGCGCCGTCGCCCTGGAGCTGTACGAGCTGGGCCGGCTCTCCCGGCGTCCGGAGGCGGAGGCGCCCTCGGATGCGGGGACACGCCTCCGGCGCGTGGCGGAAGTGTTCCAGGAGGCACTGGATTCGCAGCTCAGACAACACTTCCTCAAGGAGGTCCACATCCTCCACGGCTCTCCCACCCGGGAGGCGCTCGCGGGGAAGCGGCCCGCCGTGTCGCTCGCGCTCTACCGGCTGGCGGTCAGCCAGAACGGCGCGCTGCGGCTGGGGCTCATCGTCTCCGCGTGGTCCCACCGCGCGGAGGAGGAACACGAGCTGCTCGGCGTGTTGCATGGGCTGCTCACGCGCGGACTCCCGCACGAGCTGGATGGCCGCAAGCTCACACCTCGCGTCCAGGAGAGTTATGACTTCGACCTGCTCCACCGCTTCTGGAGCAGTCATGGACATCCCATCCGGGCCTCCCTGGTCCTGGATGTGGAGATGACCTAGCGTCCCTCGCGCTGATGGTGCGGGGGGGACCGTGCGCATCCGTGACCAGGGCCCGAAGGCCTCCGCCAAGGCCATGCTCCGGAAGGGCTCCGGGCGCACTCCCTCGTCCTCCGCGGCCCTTCCCCGTGCTCCGGGGGTCGTCCCCCGGGGCCCGTCCTCGTCCACTCCCGCACGGGAGCTGGCGGCACGGCTCGCGTCACTGAAGGGCGCGGCCCCTGCCCTCCATGGGCCCGTGCTTCGCGATGCCGCGCGTGACCTGGAGCGCCGCTGGAGCGACCCGGCGTGGCGGACGCTGGGCGGTCCGCGCTCGCACCTCTTCGAGCCCTGCCCGGTCCACCCGCCAGAGGTCGCGCTGCTCTCCACGCCCGGTGCCGTCGAGGCGGAGCTGGGCATCCACGGGCTCGCGCCCCCGTCGAACACCGGGCTCGCGCAGGCGGCGGGCGCGTCCCAGCCCGCGACCCTCGCGCAGCAGGAGGAGGACGCCCGGCGGCGTGATGCGGCGCGCATGGCCGTCCTGCCTCCGGGCTCCGCTGAACAGCTCGGAGACACCGCCGCGCGGCTCGCCGAGGCCCGTGCTTCCGACCTCGCCCCGCCCACGGGCACGGAGGAGTCGGAGGCGGCGGGACTCGGGGGCAGCACCTCCCCCGCGCCCGATGACCTTGCGACGGCCACCGTCGATGCGCCCAGCGCGGGCGGTGAGATGGCAACGCCGGAGCAAGCTCCCGCGCCTGCGTCCATCCCCGAGGGGACCGCTCCCGGCGGCATGGACGACGCCGCGCGCATCGACACGCGGATGTCCGCCCTGTCGAGCCAGGTCGAGGTCCGCATCGTCGTCCGTCAGGCGCCCCCTGGCGCGGGCCCCCGGAAGCCTCCTCCCATCCAGACGGACGCCACGGTCGACACGGGCCTCCCCGAAGCGCGCCCCACGGTGCCCGCGCCTCCGGCCGTGATGGACTCGCAGAAGCCGCTGGCCTGGGCCCATGCGCAGGGCGTCCAGGGCATCCAGCAGGGGCTCGAAGCCGCTCCGGATCCAACGGGCGCCGTCGCGGCGGCGGAGCCCCCTGCCCGCCTTCCCGCTCCGCCTCCTGCTCCGGCAGCCCCTGTCGCGGCGGGGCCCATCCCCTCCGCTCCGGCGGTGGCCACGGACGCGGATCCAGTCACCGCATGGAAGGGCCGCGTCGCCGGCAGCACGGCGCGGGTCCCGGAGCCGCGGCTGCCTCCGGCGCCCCGCTACACGTTCAAGATCACCCAGGCCGCCGTGGACCCCAACGCGGTCCGCGCCGCGCGCCTCAAGCAACTGGAGGACGAGGGCAAGAAGGCCATCACCCCGGCGAAGCAACCGAAGGACCTTCCGGCCATCCCGGACGACCCCACCGGCAAGGCCTCCTCGCTGGTGGATTCGAAGTGCGGCCGGAAGCTGGAGGTCACGAACGCCAGGCTCCCCGACCTGCAGAAGAGCCCGCTGGGCCACGTGCCGGAGATTGGCGCGCAGCTCATGCGCGACGACGGCGGGCACATGCTCATCAAGGGCCCGCTCGGCGACATCGTCTACCAACCCGGCGGCCCCAAGCCCACGGACCCGGAGAAGCTCAAGGGCTGGACGCTCCTCCAGAAGAAGATCACCGCCGCCGCGGACAAACAGAAGAAGGCGAAGGTCCAGCCCAAGGAACCGGCGAAGGGCATCACCGTCATTGAACAGGCCGCCCCCGCGCCCATCCAGGTCCCCGACTTCGCTCGCGTGGACATTGGCGACGTGCTGGCGCGGCTGCTCGCCGCTCCGGACAAGTACGCCGACGCGTCCGTCCAGAAGGCCCGCGAGGCCTATGTCCCGGGCGGCCTGGATGCATCCTGGGGCATCGCGCTCGTCACCGCCGAGCGCCCCCTCTTCGCCGCGGAGCTCCAGCGCGTCGCGGACGCCGCGCAGATCAAGAAGCAGGACCTGGACGCGAAGGTGGAGGCCCGCCGCAAGCAGTTGGTGGACTCGCACGCCGCCACCACCGGCTCGCTCAGCAAGGCCCATGAGGAGGCGAAGCAGAGCCTGGAGGAGAGCGGCAAATCCTTCGCCGATTCCCTGTCGCGGATGCGCGCCTCGCTCGACGCGCAGTCCGAGGCCAAGGCCGCCGCCATCAAGGGCGGCGTCGACCTGACCGAGGCCCGGCGCAAGCGCGACGCGCTCATCGCCGCCGTCGACACCAAGGTGAGCAGTTGGGTCGTCCGGTACGACCAGAACGGCAAGCGCTTCAAGGAGGCCTTCGCCAGGGCCGCGAGCGACCAGATGCACGCCTACGAGCTCGCCGCCCTCCAGGACGAGTGGGAGCTCAAGAAGGACGCCGGCGATGATCCGGTGAAGCTCAAGGCCGCCACGGAGGCGTACCGCCCCACCAAGAAGTGGCTGGACGACCGCCGCAAGGAGCTTGGCGCCGTCGTCGCGAAGGCGAAGCGCGACATCGACAAGAGCGTGGAGCGCTACCAGCAGGAGCTGCGCGACGCCGGCAGGGAGGCCCGGGAGGTCATCCGCGACTGGCACGCGAAGCAGATCGGCTACGAGCGCGGCTTCTGGGACCGGCTGCTCGGGTGGATCATCGACTGGCTGGGCACCGCCCACGACGAGAGCCGCGCGTGGGAGGCCGCTCGGGCGGCGGAGAACAAGACGTCGCTGGATCAGAACATGCTGTTCCTCGCGGAGGTGCGCCTGCGCCAGGGCGAGGAGCTGGACGCGGAGGCCATCAAGGGCAACAACGCCCTCAGCGAAGAGCAGAAGGCCATCCTGCTCTCCTACTACGGCAAGGACGGCAAGGATCCGGTGCAGGCGCTCGCGGAGGGCCTGGCCGTGCGCATCATCGGCCAGCGGCGCAAGCCGCTCCTGGAGGCCCTGGAGAAGGAGCTGCTCGCGTCCACCGACCTGGAGCGGCTCAAGACCGTCGTCGACCAGCAGGAGCCCCTCTTCAGCAACCGCGCTCGCAACATCACCCTCAAGGTCTGGGAGGGCGTGGACCAGTGGGGCACGGACGAGAAGAAGATCTTCGACGCGCTCGCCAACCTCAACCCGCTCCAGGGCCACTACATCGAACTCCTCTACAAGCAGGAGCACGACGAGGACCTGCGCGAGCGGCTCAAGAGCGAGCTGGACGACTTCTTCAGCACCACCACGCATGACTGGGACAAGGCGGAGGCGCTGCTCTCCGGCAACGCCGCCAAGGCCGCCGCCGTCGAGCTGAACGACGCCATGGAGGGCACCTTCTTCGGGCTGGGCTGGGGCACCGACGAGGCCGCCATCTTCAACCTGCTTCGCGGCAAGACGCCGGAGCAGATCGAGGCCATCAAGAAGGCCTACAAGCAGAAGTACGACAAGGACCTCGTCGCCCAGATGGACGACGAGCTGCGCAGCGGCGCGCGCACCACGCACGACGCGGATGAGATGCACGCCCTGGTGGAGGGCCGCACCGAGGACGCGCGCGCCATCGAGATGGACCGCGCCATGCGCGGCGGGTGGTTCTTCGGCCTGGGCACCGACCGCAAGGCCATGGAGGGCGTCTACGACCGCATCCGCAAGGAGACGGAGGCGGACGCGCAGCAGTACGGCTGGGACACGAAGACGTTCCGCGCGGAGCTGCTCAAGCGCAACCAGGCCATCGACGTGGCGTATGAGAAGCAATACGGCGCGGATTGGACCGAGCGCACCGCCGGGGAGAGCGCGCTCAGCGCCGCGTTCCACGACGAGATGCAGGGCGCGGACCTCAAGCTCATCGAGGGCCTGCGCGACGACAAGGGGCTCCAGGTGGATGCCGCGCGCATCCGCATCGAGCACACCAGCATCTTCTACGCGGACGACAAGGTCATCCGCGCCGCCATGTCCGCGCAGGGCAAGCGGCAGATCGCCGACGCGCGCCGCGACGGCTACCTGGACATCCAGGAGCGGATGGACATCGAGCGCACCCTGGACGAGGCGAAGGTCAAGCCCGCCAGCGAGGGCCCGCTCACCGAGGAGGACCGCCGCAAGGGCCGCATCAGCGAGCTGGAGTTCCTGGAGAAGTGGAGCCCGGAGAAGGTCCAGGCCCGCATCGCGAAGGAACGCAAGGAGGTGGACGGCAAGGCGAAGGCCCAGGCCCAGGCCGACGCGCAGGCGAACATGAAGGCGCTGGCGGCCGAGTACGACAGCGCCTACGTGGAGGGCACGTCCCTTCAAGCGAGCTTCGAGCAGGCCGTCCTGATGGACACGTCCGGCGCGGACCGGGACGCCGTCGCGGCGATGCTGAAGAAGGGCTACCTCACCGACGCGGAGATCGTTCAGTACGCCGTGCAGGGCGCGGGCACGGACGAGGACGCGCTCAAGGAGGTCTTCGCCGGGAAGACGAAGGCGGAGATTGAAGCCATCGCCGAGGAGTGGGCCAAGGACCACCCCGCCGACCCTGGCGACACGCGCACGCCCTTCGAGCGCTTCCGCGCGCGCATCGACGAGGAGCTGAGCGGACGCGAGGCCTTCGACATCCTCGACATGGTGGACTACGGCGAGCCCGTCACGCCCCGCGAGAAGGCGGACCGGGCCTGGCGCCGGGTGCACTTCGAGGCGCGCTCCACCAACGGCATGGCGTCCTCGGAGTACCAGTTGGTGCTGGACCAGGCGTCCGCGCTGGACGCCGAGGTGAGCGCGCTGGAGCTGCACGAGCGGATGCGCCCCAAGCCCGGGGACAAGGACTACACCGCCGACGGGCTGCGCAAGTGGCAGGACGACTGGGAGAAGAAGTCCGAGCGCGTGCAGCGCCAGGGCGAGTACGCCGACGAGGCGGTGCAGATGCACCGCGAGCAGGTGGACTTCATCACCGACCGGCTGGTGACCATCCTCTCCGCGGTGGTGATGGCGGTGGTGGTCGTCATCGGCGTCGTCGTCAGCATCTTCTTCCCGCCCGCGGGCGTGGGGTTCTGGGCCGCGTTCGGCGCGTTCATGGCCAGCACGCCGGTGCTGGTGGGCACGGCGGTGGCGACGGCCGCCGTGACGATGCTGACCAAGGCCGCCATGAAGGGCAGCGCCTACGGCTGGGAGGAGGCCGTCACCGACGCGGGCGTGGGCGCCGTGGACGCGCTCGCCGCCGTGGCCACCGCCGGCATGGGCACGAAGCTGCTCAAGCTGGGGTTCCTGGCGCGCATGGCCGAGGAAGGCGGCGTGCTGGCGCGGATGACGGCGCACGGCCTGGCCCAGGGCGCGGAAGGCCTGGCGCAGTCCGTGCCCTCCGCGTTCCTGGGCAACGTCCTCAACGACGAGAACTACAAGGGCGGCAATGCCCTGCTCAACGTCCTGGCGGGCACCGCGATGCAGGCGGCGCCGGGCGCGGTGCTGGCCGGGGGCCTGGGCGCGCTGGGCGGCATCTCCAAGCCCCACGTACCGCCGCGCACCGGCGACCTGCTCCACTTCCGAGGCACGCCGCAGGAGCGGTTGACCCTCTTCCGGAAGTGGAAGGCGGAGAACCCCGCCGGGAACATGAAGGAGTTCCTGCGCGAGTTCGACGACGGCCTGCTCAAGCAGATGTCGGGCGACTTCGACCGGAGGCAGCTCCAGCGCGCGATGCGCAAGGAGCTGCTGGAGCACATCCCGCCCGCGCAGCGAAAGGCCTTCGCGAACACGCCCATCGAGCTGCTCTCCGAGGGCGACTTCGAGTCGCTCACCGGCAGCAAGTCCGCGCAGGCCGTCACGATGTTCCGGCGTGGCAGGCCCACCATCGTCGTCAAGGCCGGCGCGGACCTGTCCGAGCTGGGCGAGGAGGGCCTGCACCTGCTCCAGCGCCACGACAAGGCCACGCAAGACCTGGTCAAGGCCCTGGACGAAACGGCGCTGCGGCACTGGGAGCAGTTGCCCATCGAGAAGCAGTTCGAGCTCTACCGCAAGAAGCTGCGCCTGGAGATCGCGGCGCAGGAGTCGCTGCTCACGTCGCTGGAGGGCAAGCGCGGCGTGACCCTGGAGCCCGCGGAGGCGACCCGCCGCATCCGGCAGGGCGAGAAGACGCTGGAGAGCCTGCGCCAGCGGATGAAGGAGGTGGAGGCCTTCACTCCGGTGGAGATGGCGGAGTTCGGCCAGGGCGTGCGCTCGAAGCCGCAGTACCTGAACGAACCGCCGCGGCTGTTCAGCAAGAAGGAGCCGCCTGGGCCTCCGCTGGCTCCGGAGGGAAGGCCGCCGGAGCCAGAGGTTCCGGCGCCCGCTCAGTTGGAGATGTTCCCCGCGACCCAGCCGCCAACGGTGGAGGCGCCCAGGCCCACCGGAGAACCCGCGGCGCCCACGGGGGCCCTGGCCGAGGGCGTCTGGCCCCAGACGTCCCACGTCCACCCGAACCCGGACGTGGGCCCGTACTCCCTCCGGCGTCCCGACCTGGATGATCCGAGGCTGGGCCTGGCGGAGCGCACGCCCCTGACCGGGGAGTTGCTCAAGCGCACCACCCAGAAGCTCAAGCCGGGGGAGTCGCTGGCCCAGGTGGGACCGGCCTGGGAGGAGCTGAAGTTCGACAAGAAGCGCCGCGTGTACGAGCGGCGCTACTACCGCCTGGTCGAGAAGACCCAGGCGAACGGCGAGAAGCACCTCTTCGAGGAGATCCTCTCCGCCCGCTCGGGCAACCGCTGGGAGACGCGCGGCGACTTCATCCGGAGGGAGGGAAACGAGCTGGAGAAGGTCGCCTCCCTGCGGATGACCGAGGAGAACCTGGGCGACCGGCTGGGGCCGGGCAAGGAGTTCCAGCGCGTCACCTTCAAGCCCAAGGGAGAACAGGACAGCGGCTTCGACGAGCTGCTGTTCCAGTTCGACGACGGCGTCACTCCCACCCGGGCGGACATCCACATCATCGAGGTCAAGGGGGGCAGGGAGGAGCCGCGCTTCCGCAAGTTCACCTCCACCGGCGGGAGCCTGCCGCGCAACTTCGAGCTGCTGCGCGAGGCGCTGGACGATCCCAACTGGACGCGCGCCCACAAGCTGGGCCCCAGGCACGTCGCGGCGATCAAGACCGCCCTGGATGAGTGGCGGGTGAGGATCGAGCTGCGCATCGGCCCCATGACGAAGATGCCGCCCAGCACCCTGTCCGCGCGCGTCGAGCGGGTGGCCAGCGCCTGGCGCGAGCTGGATCTGCTCACCCAGCACCTGCCGGCGGGCGCGGAGGACCTGCCGCTCGTCAAACAGCTCCAGGCGGACCTGAAGGCGGCCCTCAAGTCGAAGAACCTCGACGTCGCGGATCAGGCGCTCAAGCGGGTGGAGGAGGCCGTGAACGGCGCCGAACCCGGCGCCGGGCTGTTCGCGAAGTACGGCCTCGAACCGGGCCCACGCCCGCCCCTGGTGCGCGGGCTGAACCCCGACGACGTCGCGGGCACCATCGTCCGCATCGACGAGAAGTTCATGCCTCCCCCACCCGTCAAGACGGCCTCCGCGGAGGACGTGGTGGACGCGGTGACGGGCCTGGATGAGACCCACCGGGTCCGCACACGTCTGGCGGGCGGCCAGGTGCTGGGCTGGGGAGGCTTCGACATCACCGAGTCCCTCCAGTGGAGGACGCGGAAGTTCCAGCCCTTCGAGCGCGCGCAGTTGCGCGACATCCGCGACCGGCTCGTCCAGATTCCCGAACTCGAGCCCAAGCGCTTCAACGCGCTGCCTCCCCTGGAAAAGGAGCTGGCGCTGCGCGAGGCGGCGGAGGCCACCATGGAGGCGCTGGGCATCCCGAAGTCACGGCGGCCGGACGTCCTCTTCAAGCGCCTGCGCGGGGACTATGGCTACATGAGCTGGAACTTCCGGCGCCTGAGGGGCGGGCGGCTGAAGCCGTACCGGAAGCGGGGCCTGCTGGTCATCGCGAAGGGGCTGACGGTGGGCGAGGCGGTGGGCACCATCGTCCACGAGAGCCGGCACTACTATCAGGCCTATCAGGCGTATCAGTTGTCGCTCCAGCGCCGCGCGCATCCGCTCGCGGCACTGTGGGCGGGCAACCTTCCCGGCTCCGGCGGCACGTACCACATCGCGGCCCCGCGCTACTATTCACAGCCCATCGAGGTGGACGCGGAGACCTTTGGCCGCCGTCTCATCGACTTGCTCCCCGGGCGATGGCCGCCCCCATGAGGAAGAGAAGCCATGCGTGGTCCTCCGTCCAGGACAGTCACCTGCTACGTGTGCGGTTCGAAGTTCACCGTGCACTCGAAGCTGGTGGTCACGAAGCGCGACACGGAACTGGTGCCGGACCCGGACGCGTGCCCGTTCTGCGACACGCCCCTCAAGACCATTGGCGCGCTGGGCGAGGGCGAGGCCAAGGGGCTGGCGCTGCTCGCCGCGGGCTTTCCGGATGAGGTCAAGGCCTACGGGAAGCCGGAGGACTACCTGGAGGAGTTCACGCTGACGGAGAAGGACGTCGACACGCTGGTGGAGCTGGCGGAGGGCGTGGACTTCGCGGCGTGGGCCGAGGACAACGCGCAGCGGCTGGCGCGGCGCAAGAGCCCGCGCGTGCAGGCCGTGCAGCGCTTCCTTCCCAAGCTCCAGTCGCGGATGGAGAACGGAGAGCTCCCCGAGCGGTTGCGGCAGGCCGCGGAGCACGTCAAGGATGTGTACCGCAAGCGGCGGGAGCGCCACCTCGCGATCTTCGAGAAGCGGCAGAAGCAGCGATGACGGGCGAAGGAGGACGCATGGCGGAGCAACCGGACGACACCCCCACCACCTGGAGCGCGCTCTTCTCCGGTGGCCGTGAGTGCGCGAACGCGAAGGAGACCCTGACGCTCCTGACGCCCTCCGCGTTGAAGCACGTGAACGTCCCCGCGCGGGAGGCGGGGCCCCTGAGCAACACGCTCGGCATGGCGCTGGTGCTGTGCGAGCCCTCGGAGGGCCGGGCGCTGGCGGAGCCCCTGTCGCGGCTGGCCGGGCCCGCGCTCCAGCAGGTCGCGAGGGAGTTCGACTCCCTGCGGCCCGCGCAGGTCATCAACGTCCTGTCGTTCGTGAACGCGCAGGAGTGCGCGGGCGTGCTGGAGGGATTGCTCGCGGGCGCCCCCGTGGAGGCGTGGCTGGAGGCGCTGATGAAGGTGCGCCGGGCGCTGCACGAGGACCTGGCATACCGGTGTGGACTGGTGGCGCTGGCGCTGGGGCCGCCGGAGCTGGCGGCGCGGTTCGTGGGCGGCGGGGCGCTGACGGAGGACTTCGCGCCGGGGCGGACCTTCGGGTTCAACGTCCAGGGCTTCGTGCGCTACCTGGCGACGGCCCGGCTGCGGAAGGCCCCGGCCCAGGACGTGCGCCCGGCCTGGGAGGAATTCGTGGAGGCCTTCCCCATGAAGACGGCGGCGGGCACGCTGGAGTGGAAGGACCTCTTCTGGGCGGCGCGCGCGTACTTCGCGGGCCTGGAGGGGCGGCCGGTGGCGCGGGTGGGTGAGTCACTGCATGCGCGAGTGAAGCCAGCCTGATGCACTCCCCTGCCCTCGTCGCGCGGCCGGAGGTCTCCTTCGAGGCGATGGACCGGGTGCTGTCGGCGTTGGGCTGGTTCCTCCAGTCCGAAAGCCAGACGCCTCCGCTCATCCCCGGCGAGCCGGAGTCCGCGGTGTATGTGAAGCGCGCGACGGGCTCGGCGCTCCATTACACGTTCAATCCCGTGCTCCGGCTGCGGGTGCTCGAGTTCTCCGGACCCGAGGCGGTGCGGGAATGGGCGGCCGTGCGCACGGCGGTGCCGGTGTTGGAGGCCCCGTCGCTCGCGGCGCTGCTGGCGTCGTCGGAGACGCGGGAGGTGTTGCTGGGGCTGCTGGCCACGGAGACGCTGCGGGAGCGCTCGTCCTTGGAGCGGGTGGCGGCGCTGCGGTTCCATCCGGAGTCCCGGGTGTCGCGGACCGCGGAGCGCGTGCTGGCGGCGCTGGTGCCGGACGGAACGACGGAGGCGTTCGCGCGGCTGGAGGCGGAGAAGGAGGCGCACCCGGACCGCTCCGTGCTGTTCGCGCACCTGCCGGGGGAGGAGCAGCGGCGGCAGGTGTTGCGCTGGCTCATCCATGATCAGGCGGCGTCGAACCCGGACATCGACGCGGTGCTGCGCTCCGCGCTGGTGGACGCGGACGCGGAGGTGCGGGTGACGGCGGTGATGGCGGCGGCCCGGCTCCAGGCGAGAGAGGTGCTGCCGGCGCTGCGCTCGGCGCGGATGCCCACGTCGGAGCGGGAGGGCGCGGACCCGAGGGACCGGCTGTTCTATTCGAACCTGCGGGACCTGGTGGCCCAGGTGCTTTCGGGCGGGCCGCTGCCTCCAGAGGGCTCACCGAAGCGCGAGCGGATGGCGCCGCTGCTGCGCGCGTTGTCGGGTCCCGCGGAGGTGCGGGACGATCCCACGCTGCTGCTGCATGCGCTCACGACGCCGGTGGATCCAGGGCCGCGTCCGGTGGGGCTGCCCGAAGCGTTGGTGGAACGGGACGGCACGTACCGGCTGCGCCGCTCCGGGCTGGAGGCGCGCTGGGTGCCTCCGGTGGAGCACTGGCTGGGGACGGGGCCGACGCTGCGGCGGGTGAAGTCGCCGGGGTTCTTCGTCGCGCGGGTGCCCGTGAGCCGGGCCGCGGCGGCCTGGGCGTTGGCGGCTTCGCAGGGGCCGGTGGGTGCGGCCGGGCCGGACGCGGAGGAGCCGCTGCCGTGCACCCTCGTGGAGGCGGAGGAGCTGTGCTCGGCGCTGTCGCGCATAGAAGGCGTGGCGCTGCGGCTGCCCTCCAGCGCGGAGTGGGAGATGGCGGCTCGCGGGCCGGACGGGCGGCTGTTTCCCTGGGGCAATTCGATGCGGGACGACGGTGCTACTCGCGCTTCGCCCTGGGGCGTGGAGAAGCTCGTGACTTCGCTTCCGCAGTGGGCGCGAGAGGGATTGCTGTGCGGGGGACGGGAGCAGCCGGTGTGTGCTTCTCGTCGCGAGGGGGCGCAGTCGGTGGGGGCCGTGCGGTGGGTGGTGTCCTCTCCTTGAGCACCCCTGAAGCGGGTAAGGAGTGATTGGGATGATGGATGGCGGTTGGAGTTGGCTGCGACTGGCGGGATTGCTGCTCGCGGTGGGCTGCGCCTCCGCGCCCTCCCCCCTACCCCGTGCCACCGCGCCTCCGGCTCCCACGGTCGTGGCCCCGCCACGTCCCTCCTTCCAGGTGTACCGGCTCCTGCCTGACGGGACGTCGTCCCCATGGGGGCTGCTGCCGGCGGGAGAGGCCGCGTCCCAGCCAATTCCTGACGGAGACTGGTGCGCCGAACCTCTGGAGCCCGTGAGGACCGCGGACCAGGCCCAGGCGCTGGCCGCCGTGCTGCGCGAATACCGTGTCCCCGGTCTCTGCTTCGGGGAGAAAGGCCTCCCCGCCCCAACCCTGCTCGCGCTCCTCGTCGAGGGCTCCTCCGTCGTATCGCTGCATCTCTCCGATACCGCGCTCGGCGATGAGCACCTGACCGCCTTGAAGAACGCAGCGCGGTTGCAGGCCCTGCACCTCGACGGCACACGGGTCACCGACGCGGGGCTCGCCGCGCTCCAGGGAATGCCGCACCTGAGCGTCCTGCGGCTGGATGCCACCGCGGTGTCGGACCAGGGGCTTTCACTCCTCGCTTCACTGACGACGCTGCGCCGGCTCTCGCTCAGCGGCACGGCGGTGAGTCCGAAGGGGCTCGGCCTGCTCGCGGCACAGACGGAGCTGGAGTGGCTGGATCTCTCGGACACCACGGTCGATGACACGGTCCTGGCGTCCCTGCCTGGGGACCGCTTGCACACGCTCGTGATGAGCGGCACCCACGTCACGAACGCAGGCCTCGACGCCCTGAGGAGGATGCCGGCCCTGCGCTCGCTGGGCCTGGCGCGGACAGCCGTCTCGGACGCAGGCCTGGCGCACCTCGGAGGGCTGCGCATGCTGGAGGCGCTCCACCTGGGAAGCACCGGGGTGACGGATGCGGGGCTCCTCCACGTGGCGCGCTTGCCAGCGCTCCGGGTGCTGGTGCTCAGCAAGACACGCATCCGCGGGCCGGGGGTTCGTCACCTTGCCGGGCTCACTCGGCTGGAGGTGCTCCATCTCGACGACACCCGGATCGGGAACGCGGCGCTGCGGCACCTTCAGGGCCTCCACCAGTTGCGCGACCTGGAGCTGTCGCGCACGGCCGTCACCGGGAGCGGCCTCTCCGCGCTGGCCGGCCACCAGTCGCTCGAGAGCCTCGGGCTCTCGGGCCTCGCGCTGGAGGACGCGTCGCTCGCCTCGCTGGAGCCCCTGGGGCGCCTCTCCCGGCTCGACCTCAGCGCCACGCGCATCGGCCCCGAGGCATTGAAGCAGCTCGGCTCGCGCATGGCCCTGCGGCACCTGGATCTGAGCCGGACGGGCTTCGACGACGGATGGGTGGCCACCCTTCGAACCTTCTCCCAGCTCCAGTCGCTCCGCGCCATCCGCACGCTCCTCACGGACCTGGGGCTTGGCCAGCTCTCCGAGCTGCGGGAGCTGGAGTCACTCCAGGTCTCGGGGACCCCCATCAGCGGCTCGGGGCTGGAACCGCTCCAGACGCTCCCCCACCTCGTCAAGCTCGACCTGGGAGGCACCTGGATGAGCGACGACGGGGCGCGGATGCTCGCGGGCTTCGAGAAGCTCTCCTGGTTGAGCCTCGCCGGCACCCGCATCGGGGACGAGGCGCTCGCGCACCTCCCGCGCTCCCTGCTCACGTTGTACCTGCTGCGCACGAAGGTCACGGACGCAAGCATGCCCACGCTCCACCGGCTTCCCCTCCTTCGTGAGATCGATCTGCGCGATACGGCTGTCTCCGAGGCGGCACGGGCCACGCTGGTGCGCGAGCATGGCATCCGGATGATGTCCGTCCCCTGAGCTACTTCTTCGGAATCCGGATGCTGGGATTCGCCGCGACTCGGGGGGCGCTCTTCGCCTTGAAGCTGCCACCGGCCGCGGCCTTCATCGTGGGCCCCTTGGCCGTGGCTCCCAGTTGGGCCCTGGCGGTGTCCGTCCTGGGCTGCTGCGACGGCGCGATGGCCTTGTTCATGGCGGGCTTGCGGTCGGGTGTCTTCCGCGTCTGGGGCGTCATCGTCTTCATGGATTGCCTCCGGGAATGCGTCCGGCGGGGATGCCTTCCAGCTTGAGTGGCACACCGGGTGGGGCTGGGACTTCCAGCTCCACCAGTCCCCCCGCGCCGGTCACGTGAACGTCCGGGCCGATCTCCAGGCGGCAGCCCACCGCCGGGCGTCCCGAGTGGTCCTGGGCCAGCAGCCTGCGCCGATCGTCGCTCACCACCACCGCCGGTCTCCTCAGCGCGACCTGCGCCTGCGCGATGAGCACGCAGCGCTGGCCCTTCACACTCGCGCGGACCTGGGCGCGGAGCCGGGCGACTTCGGGGGCCTTGCCTTGTGGAGGCCTCGCCAGGAGCGTGGCCGTGGACGCGGGGGGGCTCGGGAGGACCGCGCCTTCCCAGACGGCTTCGAATCCTTCATCCAGCCCCACCGCCGCGAGCCACACCGGAACGCGGAGGGCCTCCGCGCCGACCCAGAGTTCCTCTGGCACGACGATGGCCACTTCGGGATCCAGTTGGACGCCGGCGATCCAGGACCAGCGCTCGGTGAGCAGGTCCGCGAGCCAGCCGGCTTCCTCCGGCGACATGCGCGCCAGGGCCTTGTCCACGTGCGCCGGGTCCGCCAGTCGTTGGAGCGCCTCCGCGCCATCCTTGAACCGGGCGTGCTCCAACAGGCCGTCGAGCTGGGCCGGGAGGTATTTCGCGAGCGAGCGCACCAGGTGCCCCAATCGCTGTCTTGGAGGGAGTGCGCTCATCCTCGCCTCCTCCACAGCGAGCGGCCTTTCATCCTGCGCCGCAGTCGCTGCTCTGCTTGCCGAAGCGCTTCCGCGTCCCTGGCCGTGAGACGACGGCCGTTCACGAAGAAGGCCCGTGCGCTGGGTTCCATTTCGTCCTCCAGTGCTTCCTCCCACGCGGGTGCTTCATCCGGTGCTTCGGGGCGTGGCGGTGCCTGGACGCGCGGCGGAGGAAGCAACGTCTTCACTTCAATGTGCACCGGCCTGGAGGCCCCGTGCTCCGTCCTCCGTGATGAGGGGAGGATGGACGCTCCCCGTTCCTCCGATTGCTCAGGACGCGGAGCGCGTGCCCCAGGGCTGCCGTGACGACGGGGTCCGGGCTCCTCCTGGAACGGCGGGGCCGTCCGTGTGTCCGGTGCTCGCGGCCGGTCCAGGGCTCGGGGTGACCGTCTCCTCCGTGGCGATACCGGTGCGGGCGTGGCCAAGGACTCTTCGGGCAGGGCCCGGGGTGCTTGCGCGATGACGCGTGCGACGCGATGGCGGCGTGTTGGGGACTCCGGAACCCGTGCGCTGGGCCGTAGGGGTTCGGCGTTCCTCTCCACGACAGGTCTTCGCACCCGGTTCCTTCGCGGAGCTGGCACCTTCGCGCGTGTTTCGACAGCAGGAGGGACCTCAAGGGTCTTCTGGCCTTCAGGCCGCTCGCCTTGTCGTGACTCGGAAGGGACATCCCGGACCTGGGGGCGAGTACGGGGTGGCCGCGCCTTCACGACCTCCGACAGCGGCGCTGGGGGACCGAGGACAACGGGGAGCGCGGGCGAAGGAGGCCGTTGCCCGTCATCGCTCCGGGTCACGGATTCGAGCGTTGGCTGCGCCTCTCGAGGCCGTGCCGGCGGGCCTCCAGGCCGGGGAACGCGACGGCGGAGGGGTGCGACGGAGACCGTTACAGCCGGGGCCTCGACCCGCGAGGGAGACCCGGGCACGGGTGGCGTCACTTCGTCAGGCTCCATGAGCGCCATGGACCTGGGGGCCGGCGGGGGCAACACGGTCTTCACCGCGCGGCCTGCCTCCCCTCCCCGCTTCTGCGCACCCGGCGTTGGCAGGGAGGGTGGCAGCGGCGGATCCACCTTGAAGTCTCCGCGCTCTCCCCGCTCCAGGGGATGGAGCACCCGGTCCAGCTCCGCCAGCAGCGCGGCCACCGCGAAGAGGTCGTCTCTTGCTTCGCTCATGTCGGCACTCCCAGCCAGGACTTGAGGACCGTGGTCGCGGCCCTCAGCTCCGGATCCCTCAGCACCGTCTTCGTCACGCCGCCGTCCTGCACCGTGATGTTCGCCGTGCCTGGGTCCAGCTCGATGGGGAGCATGACTCCCGTCGCGAGGCTCGGACCTCCGAAGCCCTTGAAGTCGCGCCGCAGCGTCACGTCGCGCACCAGCGCCTGGGGCATCCGCAGGTCGCGCAGCGTGATGACCACGACCTCCTCGTCGTCCCCGCAGCACAGCGGCGTGGGCGGCGGCGTCACCGCGTCGTCCGCTCGGGCCGCCGCGCCGGTGCGCACGTCCACCGAGTCCACGGTGGCCACGCCCTGCCACCACGTGCCTTCGCCGTCCGCTCCGCGTACCAGCAACAGCTCGCCGGGCCTTGCCACCTGCACCGGCTTGTTCGAGCCAGAGGTGCCCGCCAGCGGGATGCCGTCCAGGAACAGCCGCGTCGCTCCGACCTCCACCGGCGGCAGCAACTTGAACGTCTGCCCCGGATATGGCGCGGCCACCGATGGAGGCACCAGCCCCAGCGCGCCACCGCCCTGCCCCAGGAGCAGGTTCAGCTTCGCGCCCAGCGCGATGGCCTCCTGCACCACGCCGTCCGCCTGCGGCCCCGCCGCCGCGTGCCCGTCCATCAACTCCTGCGTGGAGATGGAGACCGCGCTTCCGCTCACGGGCGATCCACTCCTCACCATCCCGGCGACTCCTGGCAGCTTCGCGCCCGTCGCGATGGACACGTTCAGCGGCGCGATGCGCAGGCGCTTCTCCGCCCCCTTCACCTCCCAGCCCAGCACCAGGGCCAGCGTGGGCCGGTCCCCGCCGACATTCGCCACGTGCCCCGCCTGCACCTGTCCCAGGTCCACCGTGGGCGTCACCGACAACGCCGTCGCCTGCGTGGGCGTGTCCTTCACCAGCGCCACCGGCCCCACCAGCGGGAGTCCCGTGGGCTGTCCCGCGAGCACCCGCGTCAGGCTGTCGCAGAACGGCTTCAGCACCTGCCGCAGCAGCGGCGCCAGCGCGGCCCGGTTGCGTGCGTCGAACCACTTCTGGCGGAACACCCAGTGGAAGCGCAGCGACCACTCCAGCGTCCGGAGCATCCGCAGTGAGCCGTCCGGATACGCCAGCCGCGACGCCACCGCTTCGTCCATTCCCTTCCCCGCCTCGCTGTCCAACGTCGTCAGCTCGGTGGACAGTTGGCCGGGGATGCCGGGTGAGTCCGCCCTCCGCAGCGTGGCCTTCAACGACGCCAGCCCCGACACGGACGCAGTCACGGTGCGTGGCGGCTGGAGCGCCGTGACCACCGTGCCGTAGTCCGTCGCCGACGCCCGCAGTGAATCCGCCGCGCGCTGAAGCGCACCCGTCAGCCCTTCCGCCGCGCCCTGCTCCTCCAGCGTGGCCTTCGCCTGGAGCAGGACAGCCCGGTCCGCCAGACACTCGCCCTGGCGTGCCGCGGCCCCTGACGCCACCGGGTCGAACGCGCTGGAGGCCGACGCGACGGACAGGCCCTCCAGCACGCTGCTCAGGGACACCGTCTCCGAGGTCGTCTTCAGCAGCCCCCGCCTCGTGGCGCGCAGGCCCGTCCAGGTCCCCAGCTCCGCGACGCCGCTCTCCGCCGCGCCCTTCCGCTGGTCCGTGGTGAAGAGCCCCGCGTCGATGGCGTCCTCCACGGTGCCGCTCGCCGACAGGGGGCCGAAGTCATACGTGGGCACGCGCACCGCCACCTCGCCGCCGTGCTTCTCGTCGCGGAACGCGAACAGCGTCACCGTTCCCGCGAGCGACGCCGCACCCGTGAGCTTTCCGTCTCCGTCCGCACCGATGGTGCCCACCGCGAACTCCAGCTCCTCCACGCCCGGCAGCCGGCTCACACTCCCCACGAGCGAACCGACGGACACCGCCGGCAGTCCTTCGCCCCGGGGCGCTGCCGCCAGGGCCGGCGCGAGCGCGATGCCCACCGCGCGACGGCGGGCCCTCTCGATGACGTTGAACACGGGCAGGAGCGCGCACACCGTCTGGACGTGCGGCGCGTCCTGATCCGCCACGCCGTCCATGCGGTCCAGGAACGCCTCCAGTTGCTTCCAGGCCGCCTGCCACCCGTCCAGCTCCATGCTCAGGCGTGTCACCGCGCTCACGGGCCGCCTCCCTTCTTCGGCGCGTCCGGTGGCGGCGTGGACGTGTCAGCCGCGGGCGGCTGTGGACCCGGCGGACGCTCGGACGCGCCGGGCCCTCCGAAGCCGAGCGCCAGCGAGCGCCCTCCCCGGCGCTGGGCGTGCTTCGTGGACAGCATCCCCTCCAGGATCTCCTTCTGTTCCTCCACGTGCTCCTTCGACTGATCCAGCACCTCCACCAGCGTGGAGCGGCTCCGCTCGGCGGCGGCCTTCAGCTCCTCCGGCGTGCGCCCCACGGCCTTCACGAACCGCTCGGGCGCCTTCTCCACCGCGTTGACGAACTTGTCCGCCTGCTTCTGGGCTGTCGTCTTCAGGTTGCCCCAGGCGTCCTTCACCTCGTCCGCGCTCGCCTCCAGCACCTGCGCGGCCTGGCTGTCCTCCAGCGCCTTCTTCACGTCCTGGAGCGTGAGCTCACCCGACGCCAGGTCCATCGCGGCGGACAGGCCCAGCAGCTCCCAGAGCATCGCGGCCTTCGCCAGGTTGGGCCCCGCCGCCAGCAGGCAGATGCCGCCCACGTAGCCGCCCGGGGGCCGGTTCGCCGCCGTGAGGAAGGCCTGCTTCAACCCCGCCACGCCGCCCGTCGTGGACACCGGCAGCGCGTACATGCCCGCGGACTTGAGCGCGTCCAGCAGGTCGATGATGGCCTGCACCGCCTGCGCCAGCTTCATCAACACCTGCACCTTGTCCTGCATCGCCGCCGCGAGGCTCCGCAGGAGCGTCGCCAGGTTGTCCACCGACAGCAGCAGCGCCCGGAGCGCCTCCGGGAGGATGAGCAGCTTCTCCATGTCCGGGAACAGGTCGCGCATGCGCGCGGACTTCCAGTCCGGCTTCACCGGCCGGCCTCGCGCCCGGCTGCGGCGCGGATCCAACGCGCCCTTGGGGTACTTCTCGAACGCCTTCTTGAACGCGCTGATGTTGAGCAGCTTGCCCAGCAGGTACAGCGCCTGCCGGAGCGCATCCAGCGACGGCGCCGCCATCACGATGAACACCGCCTGCACCGGCGCGCCGTCCGTCACCGTCGGGCGCGAGTCGTCCCCCGGGTCATCGAAGGATGCGGCGAACCGCCCCGCCCAGCGCGCGAAGCCGTCCGGCGTCACCGGCGGGCGCTCCAGCGCGAAGCCCGCCTTGAAGTCCCTGGGGACGTTCGGGATGAAGCCCGTCTCCGCCAGGTTCGTCTCCGTGGGCCCGATGCCCGGCGCGTCCGCGTAGAGGTACGCGCCCGCGTTGAGCAGGTCGTTGATGATGTCCTTGAGCAGCTCGTAGGCCGCCAGGATGAGCGCCCGGAACGGATCCGGCAGCCCCAGGAGGATGGCCGCCAGCGCCTGGAGCAGCGCCTGCACGAACTGGAGCACCGCGATGATGATCTGCAGCGGCGGCTTGACGATGCCCACCAGTTGCTCCAGCCCCGGCGGCACGCCGATCACCAGCGGCCGCCACGCGGGCCCCGCCCCGGCGTCCGTGCCGGTGGCGCCCGTGCCGGTGGCGTCCGTGCCCTCCGCCTCCTCCAGCGCCTTCGCCAGCTCATCGCAGCAGGCCTCCAGCGCGCCGTGGAGCTCAGCGATAGCGGCGTCGTTGAACTCGGCCACGCGCGTCCTCCCGGGTGCGTTGTTCCAGCTCCAGCAGCTTCTCCAGCCGCTCGGCGTCCTGGGCCACGCCCACCGCCGCCGCCTGGAGCAGCAGGGCCTTCACCTCCTCCAGCCGCTCGCGCAGGACCGACGCCTCCAGCGGCTTCCAGCCGGGCTCCTTCATCGCGTCACCCCACCGGCAAGCGCTTGACGAAGCCGAAGTAGGACCAGTCCAGCATCGGCGTCATCGCCGCCCAGACATCCAGGAGCGGCCCGTACGCGGCCACCGTCAGCGGGTTCACCGCCTTGAGGATCTGCGCCAGCATCGTGAAGTGGATGGCCAGCCCGTCCCCCAGCACCATGGGCGACACGGCGGAGAGGCCGCCCACCTGGCACACGCCCAGCATCGTGTTGATGGACACGTTGCCCATCAGCGCGTCGATGGAGACGGCGTTGAGCGACGGGCCCGGCATGTCCGGCATCGCCGCGGCCACCTTCACCGCCTTGCCCGCGGCGAGGTTCACGTTGCCGCCGGAGGTGACGCCGTAGCCCCCCACCGCCGTCTCCTGCGACGCGCCGGAGACGGTCCGCGTGTGGCTGCCCCGGACGCGGTCCTCGCGCGGGCCGCCCACGACCTCCTTCAGGCCGGCGCCGTCCACCGTGCGCGAGTACCCCGCCACGTCCACCTTCTCCGTCAGCGACCCCGTCACGTGCAGCGACACGTCCCCACCCACGTCGCGGGTGTGGCCGCCGTCCACCGTCTCGTCCTGCCTGCCCGCGACCTCCAGCAGGTCGTCGCCGTCCACCTCCGCGGAGCGGTTGCCCTCGTTCACCGTGCGCTCGTTGCTGATGAGCCGGTCCAGGCCCTCCGCGGACAGGATGACGCGGTTGCCCTGCCGGTCGTGGATCTCCACGCGCGCGGACTCCGGCCGGTCGTCCAGGACGATGTAGTGGCCCGTGGCGGACTTGAGCATCCGCACGCCCGGCACCGCGGACTGGGGCGGGTAGTCGTGCTTGGGAACCTCACTGACGTCCGGGGCCACGCGCGCGGTGGAGTCCGGCTGGCCCAGGTCCGCGAGCGCGGGCTGCCCCCACCACATGCCGCTCCAGATGGGCTGGGACAGGTCTCCGCCCTCGAACTCCACCCAGACGCCCGCGCCCACGTCCGGCACCACGAAGAGGCCCTGGTCCGGCCCCGCGTACGGCGTGCACGGCATGGCCCAGCCGGTGGCCACGTCCCCCATCAGGCGCGGCACCACGCACTGGATGCGCCCCAGGTTGAGCGGATCCGAGACGTTCGTCACATAGCCCCGGTACTTGCCGAAGTAGCGGCTCTCCGTGCGTTCGATGAGCTGCTGCAGCAGTTGTTCAATCATCGCGCGCTCCCAAGGTCGTCGTCCTCGTCGTACTGGCGCACGCCGGAGACGTCCGACAGGTTGATGTAGACGGGTGTGGCGCCATCCGGCCCGGTGAGGTGGACGACGTCGTCGATGAGCTCCACCACCAGGCCCACGTACACCTGGCCCAGCGTGGTGAAGAGGTAGCAGCGCTGCCCCATGCTGGCTTCGAGCAGCTTGCGCATCACTCCTCCAGGTTCTGCACCAGCCGCGCGGCCAGCTTCGCGCGCGTGTCCACCCAGACGCCCACGTCGCGCTGGCGTTCGGAAGCGAGCCTGCGGCGCGCGGCGCGCACCAGGTCCTGGAGCGTTACGGGCACCGCGGGCACCGGCGGCAGGCGGGAGATGCGCACGTCCAGCGCCTGGAGCACCGAGGTGTCCAGGTCCAGCTTCGCGCGCGCGCCCGCCAGGTTCTCCAGCGCCGCGGCCTTCGCGTCGCTCGCGTCCGGCGTGGCGGAGAGGGTGACTTCGGGCAGCGCGGTGCGCTGGAGGGCGACGCGGCCGCTGAGGGCGAAGGGGTCGGGCATGGGGTGTCCTCGTCAGCGCTACGGGTTGAGCTCCACCACGGCGTCGGCCTCCTGGACGTGCACGCCGGAGGTGGTCGCGTTGCCGACGGCCGCCACGCGCGAGCCGCCCAGGATGATGACGGAGTGGGCATATGGCTCCGGCGGCGGCTCCGGCGGGAGGGGCTGGATGCCCGCGTCCTGCACCGGCCTGGGGCCGGTGACGTCCCCCGAGTAGAACGAGTCCGCCAGCACCTCGTGCAGCACGGAGACGTTGAGGATGCTCTCCTTCACCGTGGACGCCGCCGAGTCGATGCCGAGCACGCTCTTGTCCACCAGTTGGAGGGCCTTCTTCGGGTCACCCTCCGCCGCGAGCAGCACGGAGCGCACCTGGCCCTGCACGGCCTCGGGCTTGTCCGTGTGCAACGTGATGCGGTCCACCAGGTCCCGCAGCGCGCTCGTGGGCGAGTCGTCCTTCGTCACCGCGATGCCGTAGAGCGTGCGGGCCGCCAGGCCCACGTCCATGGTCGCGGGCAGCTTCGAGCGGACGTCCCGCAGGGTGGTGCTGTCCAGGACGGCCCCCGTGGCGGGGACCTCCGCCCGGGCCTGGGGCGGGGGCGGCGTCTGGGTGATGAGCTCCGCGAGCAGCGTGGAGAAGGCGTCGCTCGCCACGTCGCGGCGGCGCTGGAGGCCGCCCAGGAGCAGCTCCTGGTCCAGGGGCACGCCCAGGGTGGAGCCGCCGCCCACGGGAATCTGGAGCGTCAGCTTGTCCGCGGGCAGCGTCCACTGGGGGCGCACCACCGGCCGGGGCGGCGTCACCGTCTCCGCGCCCAGCACCACGTTGCCGGTGAAGGTCACCGGGGCGCGCTCCACGCGCAGGACGACGACGTTCACCGCGTCCAGGCACTGGCACCGGTTGCCGCTGAAGACGGTGGAGTCCGCGCGGCGCAGGTACACCGCGCCCACGCCGCCCTCGCTGCGCAGCTCGTTGCCGGACACGGCGGTGGAGATGACCGCGCCGCCGTTGCCCAGGAGGAGCAGCGCCGGGCCGCGCGCGGTGATGTCGTTGCCCTCCACCTGCACGCCCCGCGTCGGCTTCACCACGGGGCTCGGGAGGATGGGGAGGGGCTTGACGAGGAAGTCCACCAGCGCGGGCCGCACCTGGGCCGTCGCCGCCGAGAGGTAGCGCGAGGCCGCCGCGCTCGCGCTCAGGCTGGGCGTGAAGTCCGCGGCCGTCACCGTGAGCGCGCGGTTGAGCACCGGCCCCGTGGCGAACCGCTGCCTGAGCGAGCCCAGTTGCACCAGGTCCTCCACGCGGGGCACCGAGGCCAGCGCGCCGAGGGAGGACGTCAGGGGCCTGCCGGGGGGCGGGCGTCCGGTCGTGCCCGGCTTGGGCACCGGATCCGTGGCGAGGAAGGGCACGCGGGACAGCTTCGCCACCAGGTCCGGGGGCAGCGTGTCGGTGACGACGAGGACGCCCGCGCCGCCTCCGCCGCCGCCCGAGTGGCGCACGGTGTTGCCGCGCACCACCGTCTCCCCTCGCCAGTCGATGGCCACCTCGTGGAGCAGCGCCTGCGGGAGCGAGTTGCCGCTCTCCAGGAAGACGTTGCCCTTCACCACCAGCTCGCCCGAGCCCACGAAGCAGGCCACCGCCTGGCCCAGGCCGGGCTCGCCCCCGGTGGGCAGGCCCGCGCAGGCGAAGAGGTGGTTGCCGGACACCACCGTCACGGACAGGTCCGGCAAGAGCCGCAGCCCCGCCACCGCGCACCCCTCCAGCCGGTTGCCCTCCACGTCCAAGAGCGAGCCCGGATCCGTGGGCGCCTCCGTCAGCAGGTGCCCCGCCGCGCCCAGGGCAGTGATGCCGGTGACGGTGTCGCGCACGGTGTTGGCCGCCAGCCGCACGCGGCCCTGCACGCCGGACACGAAGAGGCCGTCCGCGGGCGACGGGAAGGTGTCGAAGACGGGGTCCACCAGGTCGCCGGGGTCCGGGGCCTCGCCGCGCGCCAACTGCTCCAGCGACTTGCGCAGCACGTCCAGGATGCCCTCCAGCTCCGGCATGCCGGTGACGATGGCGACGAGCGACGCGGAGACCTTGTCGGCGCGCTGGCGCAGGTACTCCTGGAGCCGCGCGACCCGCGACGCGTCGTCCTCGGCCGGGTCCAGGGCCTGCTCCACGGCGCGCAGCAGGACCGCGGCGGCGTCCAGCTCGGCCGTCACCGCGCTGGACCTGGAGACGGCCTCCGCGGCGGTGGTGGCGGGCTCGTCCACCAGCAGGTGCAGGGCCTGGAGCGCGAGCACGCCGCCGTTGCCGCTGATGAGCGTGGTGATGGCGTCGTTCACGCGCTGGAGCGCCAGCGCGCGGAGCTGCCCCTGGACGCCCGCGATGTCCAGCACCCGGTCGTACTGGGAGAGATAGACCTGCAGCGAGCCGCTGAGCACCGGCCCCTGCGCCATGCCCCGCACCGCCAGCACCAGCGCGCCCAGGGCGGACACCCAGCGCTCCAGCGGCTCCGCCTTCACCGGCACGGGCGAAGGGGGCATGGGCAGCACCGGGAGCACGTCCAGCGTCTGCACGCGGATGCGGTCCAGGAGGCTCCGGGCGATGGCCACCTGCTCCATGCGCTTCTGCGGCTGGGCGATGGCGTCGAGCACCGCCTGGTGCGCCTGCAACGAGAGCGAGGACAGCTCCGCGTCGCCGCTCACCAGCTCGCCCAGTTGCCCCACCGCGGTGCCGAAGGCGCGCAACTGCTTCTCCACCGTGTCGTCGGACTCGGTGACGAGGCCCGCCGCCTGCCGGTCCAGGTTCGTGGCGTACAGGCCGATGGTGGCGGTGCGCCCCTGCGCCGCGACGCGCGCGCCGTCCTCCGGCGCGACGTCCGAGGGGGGCAGGACGCCGGTGGTGAAGTCCAGCACCTGCTTGAGCGTGGCGCGCATGCGGTCCACCACCGGCTGCAACTGGCCCCCGGTGCGCTCCACGTCGCGGTAGTCCGCGTCCACCTGCGAGGCCAGCGCCGGGTTGAGCTCCTGGAGCTGATCCGTCAGGGCCTCCTTGGACAGGCGCAGTTGCACGAGCACGTCCGTGTTGGCCTTCGCGCCCCGGGTGCCCGGCTGGAGCGGGAGCTGTTGCAGCGCGGCCTGCGCGAAGGTGCCGATGATGGTCTTCTTGGGCCCCACCGCCTGGCCGATGACGGGCTGCCGCGCGCGCTGCGCCTGCGCCTCGCGCAGTTGGGCCACCTGGCTCAACGCGCCCGCCAGCGTCACCAGGGCGGTCAGGTCCCCCGGCCCGCCCTGCACCCGGCCCAGGGCCCTCAGGAGGCCGTCCTTCGTCTCGGGGGGCAGGCCCTGCACCAGCGAGTCGAAGGCGCCCTTGATGCGGTCCGCCGTGTTCGCCACGGCGTCCTTGCCGGACACGGTGGCCAGGTCGAACTGCGCCACCATGTCCCACGCCTCCTGGGACACGGGGTCCGGCGCGGTGAAGCTGCAGGCGCGCGCCAGCGACGAGCGCACCGCGTGCGCGGTCTGGGTGTGATCATTGAAGCCCTGGGCGGCGCGCAGATCCGCCACGTCGTTGACCAGCGCGTCCAGGATGTTGTCCGGCACGGTCCCCAGGTCCCGCAGCTCCACCACCAGGGTGTCGAGCGGGCCGTACAGGCCCCGGCCGATCTTCTGGCGCCCGTCCACGTTCGCGCCCGTGTACTGCAAGAGGGTGGCGTACATGCCCACCACGGCGCCGTGCACGTCCGCGCGCTCCGGGCGGACGGTGGCGCGGGTGACACCGAGCTGCTGGAGCACCTGCGTGATGGGCGGCAGCTTCACCGGCCCTGGCACCGGCTCCGGTTGCGTCAGCGTCACCGGCGCGTGCACGCCGTCCACCTCGTTGCCCTCCACGGTGATGCCGGAGCCGGACACCACCGCGATGCCCGCCGCGCGCACCTCCGCGTCCGGAAGTCCCGGGGCGGCGTAGGCCTCCGTCCTGCCCACCTGGAGGAGCCGGTTGCCGCGCACCTGCGCCTCGTCCACGCCGGAGAGCACCACCGCGCCCCGGAGCGTCAGCCGCTCCAGCCAGCGCAGCGCGGCGTCCAGGGGGGCGCGCACGCGCGGCGTGGCGTTGGCGAGCAGCGCCTCCACGAGCGGCCGGGGCCGGGCCTTCGCGTCCGCGCCCAGCACGGCCTCCAGTCCCGGATCCAGGCGCGACAGCGCCAGCGTGTTGTCCTCCTGCGCCGGCACGTCCGCGAGCGCCACCTGTTCGAAGCGGTTGTCCTCCACGCGCAGGCGTCCCACCGCGCCGCCCGTGCCCCAGGTGCGCACGGCCGAGTCCCCCAGCGCCCGCACCACGTTGCCCCGGATGCGCACGTCGAACACCGGCTGCGGACCTCCCAGCAGGATGCCGAAGCCCGGCGTGGACTCGCCGTCTCCCTCGATGCGGTTGTCCACCACCTCCACGTCCGAGGCGGGGCGGCCGTTGGACGCGCCGTCATCCAGGCCGTCGCCCACGACGATGCCGGCCACCACGCCCAGCACGGACGCGGCGGGCACGGCGGGCAGGGAGATCCACGACTCGCGCACGCGCAGCGCCCGGCCCGCCAGTTGGATGCCCACCTGGAACAGGCCGTCCGAAGCGGCGTTGCGGACCTCATTGCCCACGACGTCCACGCCGTCGCCCGCGACCTGGATGCCCACGGCCCCGGAGTCGAGGACCTGGTTCTCCGCCACCACCAGGCGGCCCACCGGCCCCGCCAGCGCCCCTTCCGCCAGGTCCTGCACCAGGATGCCCACGAGGAAGCCCTGGAGGCGGTTGCCGCGCACCTCCACGCCCGTCAGGCGCCCGTCCGCCACGTGGATGCCCGTGGTCGCGTCCCCCAGCGGCTGGAGCCGGTTGTTCGTGATGGCCAGCGCGTCCACGAAGAGCCCCGCGCGCGGGAAGGACGCGAGGAAGCGCTCCGCGAGATACGGCGCATACGGCGCCACCGCGATGCCTGTCGCCGCGCCGACGCGGTTCTCGTCGATGACGATGCGCGCGCAGGTGCCCGTCACCAGCACGCCTGTCGCCTCCGAGCCGGCCTGGTTCGCCTGGATGAGGCAGCGGCGCAGCGTCACGCCGCTGGAGTCCGCCAGCGTCACCACGCCGTGCGGCAGCGCCGCCAGCGCGTCGAGCAGCGGCTTCGCCTCCGGCACGTCCTCCAGGGGCTGGCCGGGATGCTGGCGTTGCAGCTTGCGCAGTTGCACCAGCGTGGCCACCACGGAGCCCGCCGCGCGGCCCTGGCCCGGGACGATGGCCTTGATGCGCTCGGAGACCACGTCCACGAAGTCGGCTTCGGCGGACGGGTGCTTCACGTCGTCCTCCTCCAGCACCCGGTCGTCGTCCACCTCCACCAGCGGAACGAAGCGCTGGCCGTTCGTCATGGCCACGCTCGCCTTCACGGCCCTCGGCACGGGCTGGAGGCGTCCGCCCAGCACCGCGTCCTCGAAGGGGGCCTCCACCAGCGTGAGGTCCTCGATGCGCACGTCGCCCTCCAGGCCGCAGCGGTCCACGAAGAAGGCGCCGCCGGAGCCCTGGGTGCGCAGCTCGGTGGCCTCGCCGTCGCCCAGCAGGTGCACGGAGGACAGGTTGCGCAGCAGCACCGGGTGCTCCAGCTTGTAGCGGCCGGCCCGCACGAAGATGGAGCCGCCCTGCCCGCCCAGGCTGTCCACCGCGGCCTGGAGCGCCTCGTCGCCGGAGATGCCTTCGAGCAGGTCCTGGTCGACGTCGCCGAAGCTGCGCACGCCGTCGCCCACCACCACCGTGAAGACGCCGGGGCCGACGACGCGCTCGGAGAGCTCCACCAGCCGGTCCCGCACCTGGGCGAGCGGCAGGTAGCGCGGGCGCAGGTCCTCGAAGGTCCGCGTCGCGCCGCCCGTCACGCGCGCCAGCGGCACGCAGTGGTGCACCGGCCCGTGCACGGGGGCGTCCGTGAGCTGCTCGACCTCCCCCCGGGCCGCGCCGTCCGCCGCGCGGACCCGCACGGTGAAGGACCAGTACTCGGTCGCGCGGCCCTCCGTGTTGGCGAAGGCCAGCGTGATGCCGTCGTCGAAGCGGTAGCGCACGTTCGGCACCAGCAGGTCGCCGCCGTCCCACCGGCGCACCACCGCGCCCTGCTCCGGGTCGAAGGCCCGGCCCAGCGTGCCTCCCACGGGGAGCGGCACGGGGTCCGTGGTGAGCACGGCGCTCGCGTCCGCCAGCTCCAGCTTGCCCGTGTCCGCCTGGACGCCTCGCAGCCGCCGCAGCACCGGCAGCGACGGGCCTTCCGGCTGGAGCCGGGTGACGCGGTCCTCGATGACGACGAGGTCGCCCGCGCGCAGCTTCGCGGCGCTCGCGGGGGAGACCTGGAGCGTCATCGCATCCGCCGCCGCGGGCGCGGTGAGCGGGAGCACCGTGGAGCCGTTGTCTCGCGACCACAGCACCACGGGCTGCGCGCCGCCCTGGAAGAACTCCACGCGGAAGTGGAGGTTGTCGGAGCCCGTGTAGCCCTCGCCCGTGGAGGCGTTCTCCGTGGACAGGCAGCGGTCCCGGCAGGGGTCCAGCGGCTCCGGCGGGAGGCGGTCCGGCAGCGCGCCCTTCGGGATGTTGGTGGTGAGCCGTGCGCCGCTGGTGGGCGTGGGCAGGAGCTCCGCGCCGGTGTCCGTCAGCCCCTGGAGCGCGCGCACCTGGGTGACGAGCCGCAGGCGCACGGTGGTGTCCTGGCCGTCCAGCGCGGGCTCCTCCAGGAACGCGTCGTCAGCCTGGGTGGTGGTCTGCTCCCAGCAGTCGAGGAAGAAGAAGTGGTGCAGCGAGCCGTCCGGGGGCAGCGCGGCCAGCGGCGGCGCCTGCGGTAGATCCGGCTGCGCGGAGTAGCGCAGGTCCTGCTCCAGGAAGACGCGCACGCCGTCGAGCAGCATGCGGCCGGCGCCCGGCAGCGTCCCGTCACCGCCCCTTATAATGATATCGGCGCCCAGCGCCGCGTCCTCCACGCGCAGCGCGGTCACCCACGTGCGGGCCACGGGCGGCAGGCCCAGCACGCCCCAGGAGCTCAGCTTCGTCGGGTCCACGCTCGCGAACGCGGCGACGGGGAAGCGCACGTCGTTCCAGCCCGTGGGCCGCTGCCCCAGGCCGGCGGAGAGGACCGCCTCGTTGCCGTCCGTGTCCGTGACGACCACCCGCAGTTCGATGAACTCATCGTCGGTGGGGGGCCGTTCGAAGCGCAGGCCGATGACGAGCGCGGAGGCGGTGAAGGAGGTGTTGTCCGAGCGCGGCACGGCCGTGAGATTGATGGGCGCGGGCAGCGTGCGGCGCAGCGCGATGTGGCCCCGGCTGCGCACCACGAAGGGCAGCGTCTCCGGGTCGTAGCGGTCCAGGCGCAGCTCGCGCGGGATGGTGCGCTCGTCGTCCGCGGGCAGGCCCTGGCCCGTCCAGCCGAGCACGTTGCGGATGGGGTCCACGAGGTACGTGTCGACGATGCGGAAGCCGTCGTCGGGCGAGCCCTCGGCGACGTCGGCGGAGCGGCGGCGCGCGTCCACGGTGCGCAGCCGCACCTCCTCGTTCCAGTCGGCGTCGAGGCTCATGCGCCCCATCTGCTGGTAGACGCCGGAGAATCGCCGGGCTTCGTCGAAGCGGGACCTGGAGGTGTACGCTTTCACGGTCATGGTCGGCTCATCCGAATGAGGTCGTCCTGGCTGCGGTCGGCGTGGAAGGGCGTGATGCCGATGGGCATGCTGTCGTCGGCGCGCGCGGAGAGTTCACGCTCGTGGTCGGAGCGCTCGTCGTGGGCGCCGGGGACTCCGCCGCGCTCGGAGGCGTGGAGCGCTTCGGGGCCGTTGTTGTCGCCCAGGACGAGGTAGCCCGGGTCCGTCTGGCGGTTCGACTGGAAGGACACGGTGTGCACCCGCGACTGGTGCGACACCGGAGGCTGTCCGCCGCCTGCGTGGAGGCTGTAGCGCAGCCAGCCCAGGTCCGGCCGGTCCGTGCGCACCTCGCCCGCGAAGGCGCAGGAGGACGCCTCCAGCACGCCCGCCTCCGTGGCGCCCAGCACCGTGCAGTGCCGCAGCCGCACGCTCGCGCCCGCCGCGCGGATGGCGACGGCGTCACGGTCTCCGGCGTCGAAGGTGCAGCCCGCGGCGATGAGGTGCACCCAGGGCGGCAGCTCGATGACGCCCACCATGCAGCCGTAGAGGCGCAGCTCCACGTCGGCGGGAGGCAGGGAACGCCGCGCGCTGATGTCCTGGTGTCCACCGCCCGGCAGCCACAGGCCCACCTGTCCGGGCGTGCCCAGGTTGCACCAGCGCAGGTCCGCCTGCCCCTGAGCGAGCACCAGCTCCAGCCGTCCCGCGAGCCACAGGCCCGCGAGCCACACGCGCGTGGCCGCGCTGCCTCCGAAGCCCGGGTAGAGCGCCAGGGAGAGGCCGTGCTCGTCCGCGCCGATGCAGGGCGCCGCGCCCGTGTCCGCGGCGAAGAGGGACAGCCCGCTGTCCAGTCCCAGTGACAGGCGCTCCGGTGCCAGGCGCGGCGAACCGATGAGGCCCAGCACCGGAGGCGCGCCGGAGCCGACTCCCTGCGCGAGGGTCCCGACGATGGGCCGCGTCTGGCCTCCTGCCGCCAGCACTCCGCCCGCGCGCTCCGGGGAGATCCACGCGGTGACGGGGAGGCCGGTGCCGGAGCGGTCGCCCGGACGATCCGGCGGATCGATGAACGGGAAGTCCGGCTCCGCCCACGCGGCGGGCGGACGGCGGTCCGGCGGAAGCAGCCCCGCTCCCAGTGAGGCGCCCCGCCCTACCCTCGCGGAGACGGTGACGCGGCCCACGGGCGCGTCGTCCTGGAGCACGACGCGGCCCAGGCGCGGATCCACCGCGACGACGCCGGAGGCGAGGCTCGGCGCGAGCGTCGTCCACGGGCCCAGGCTTCGCTGGCGCAGTTGGAACGGGTGGCGCCGCAGCCGGCCGGGCACCGAGTAGCGCCGCGCGCCGCCCGCGACCGAGGCATCCCGCGAGTGGTACGCGCCCCCCGGCCGGGAATCGAGCGGGAGCGGTTGGCCCTCGCGAGGCTCGATGAACGTGGCGCCGTCGTTGGCGACGTTGAAGCGCAGGAGCTCATCCGGGAGCAGCGCCAGCTCTGGCAGGAAGGCCAGGTAGCCGCGCCCCCCCAGTGAGAAGACGACCTCCGACGCGGGCAATGGCGCCGGCTCCACGAGCAGCACGCGGCCGTCGACATACAGCGCCTCGCCCGGAACCGGAGGGTTCGAGCCCGAGGGCTCCAGCGGGCCCGCGACCCAGGCCCCCTCGCCTGTCTTCAGCGTCATCCTTCGAGGACGCGTCGTGTCCGCCCAGACGAGCGCCTCCACGCCGTCCGCGGTGGTGGTGGCCACGAGCGTGCCGGGCAGGCTCACGGTGATGGGCAGTGGGGCCTGGGGGCGCCAGACCGGGCTCGCGGAGGCCGGGTCACAGGACAGCACCGGCACCGCCAGCTCTCCCGTCACGGCCTCGCCGCCCAGCAGCATCAACCCTTGCGCCGTGCTCAGCAGCGTCGCGGCCTTGCGCTCCTGGCGGTTGCGCACCGCATGGGGCCGCCACGGTCCGCCCGTGACCGGCAGCGACCAGAGGTCTCCGGTGGGCGCGCCGCCCAGGTCCCCGCCGAAGACGAAGAGCCGGCCGCCACGCACGCACAGGCTGGGGGCCAGGCGCGCCGAGGGCTGGCGTGGGCTCGCGGTGTCCAACCGCGTCCCCGCCGGAGTCGCGGTGTCCAGGCCCGTCACCGACCACACGCCCAGCTTCCCTGCACCGTCCGGGGCCACCAGCAACAGCGAGTCGTCAGCGGCGGCCAGGGACATGCCTGGACCATCCGGAGGCAGCGCGCCGCCCGGCTCCGCCACCTGCCAGGGCGCGCCGTCAGCGCTCGCGTCGAAGCGGGCAAGGCGCAGGCTGCCGTCCGCGAGGTGTTGCTCGATGCGAACGACCCACGGCGCACCGCCCAGGTCCACGCGGACGGCGTTGCTGCGAGGGGGCCCCTGGCGAAGGCCCGCGGCGAGGGTGCGCCACGTGCCATCCACGTCGCGCAGGCGCGGCTCACCGCTCACGCGTTCGACGAGCAGCGCCGCCGTGGTGCCGTCCAGGAGCTGGTTCGCTTCCGGCGTGACGGTGACGGTGTTCAGCGCATCCGGCACCAGCTCGGTGGACAGGAGCACCGTGTCCGAGTGCTCACGCGCGGCGAGCAGCGTCAGCCGCCAGGTGTCCCCGGGCGAAGGCCTGCCCCGATCCGCGAACCGCAGCGTGGGGGCGGGCCCCACGGGCGCGGTGGGCAGGGGGCCACGCAGGAGCGGCAGGGCCTCCGGTCCCACCAGGGGGATGCCGTCGACGGAGACGGTGAGGGCACCCGCGCGTTCGGCGGCGTCGGCGTCCTCGGCCAGCGCGGTGGGGGTGAGCAGCATCGCCGCCGTGCGTCCCGTGGCGAGCGACGGAGGCGCGGGCTCATGGCGTGCGGTGAGGCCTCCGGTGAGGTCCGCGCGCTCCAGGGGCTTGAGCCACACCAGGGGACCATCCCGGTCCAGGGGATCCACGCGGAAGCCCTGGTAGCCGTTGGGCAGCGTGAGCACGGTGGCCGGGGTGACCTCCTCCAGCTCCACGGGGGTCAGGCGCGCGGTGCGGATGAGGGCGACGTCCGGACGCGCCCAGCCCAGCAGGTCCAGCGTGCGCGGCGTCGCGGCGACACGGCCCGCGTCCGCGCTCCCCAACCGGCGCAAGGCCTGGTCCAGCGTCTCTCCCGGCGCGACGCCAACGAAGGGGCCGCGCTCTGGGGCTCCGTCGCGGGGACGCTCGATGCCAGGGGAGCGACGGGTGAGCGGATCCGCCAGGCCGATGGGATCCCACAGCACCGCGCTGCGACCGCGCCAGGGCAGCAGGTCATTGAGGTCCTGGGTCTCCAACAGGGAACGGAAGGCCTCATCCACCTCCGCGTCCCACAGGCTGGTGACGGAGAGCACCTCCTCCAGCGACGCGAGCGTGCCCTTGCGCCGGCGCCACGCCACCGCGCGCGCCACCACGCCGCGCTGCACCCGAGGGTCGTCGGTGAGCAGCCGTGCCCCCATCAGCTCCGCGAGCAACGGCAGCGCCTGCGGGCCCGCGCGCTCCACGAAGTGATCATCCCAGAGCTGGTCCACCGCGCGCGCGAACGCGTCCAGCTCCATGCCCAGCACGGCGAGCAGCTTGAGGAGCGGCTGGTCCGCGAGCGTGGAGTCCCGCGCCAGATAGAGGCCGGGGAGGAGCAGGTTCAGTCGCTGGGAAGGCCGGCTCATGGGTCCCGCGCCTCCTCGTAGGTGAGCGCGACGCCGTCGCTCTCTCCGGACGGCGGGGCCCATGCGAGCAGCTCGCCGGGCGCGGTGACGATGCGCTCGAAGAGGGCCGGCGGCGTGCCTTCGCGATGCAGCCGCTGCACCACCACGGACCGCAGGCCCGTGATTCCCGCCAGCGCGCCGTACACGCCCGACAACTGGAGGTCCTGTCCCAGCTCCACACGGTCCGGATCCAACAAGCCGAGGTCGCGCTCCGGGTCCCGGTCCACGCCCAGCCGCAGGCGCGTCTCTTGAAGCACCGCGACCGGATCCGCGCCCTTCACCACGCGCAGCAACACCCCCAGCCGCACCTCCACGCGCTGCCGGTTGGTCAGCCGCAGCTCCACCTTCGGCGCCACCCGTGCCGCCAGGTGCGCGTGGAGCGCTTCCAGATCGCTTGGGCCCAGGGCGGCCCCTTCCGGCCCCGACACCACCACCTTCAACGAACGGCGGCGCACGCCCTCCCGGAACACGTTCGCGCGGTGCACGCCGTCGAACACCAACGTCAGCGCCAGCACGTCCGAGAGCGACACGGCGCGGTCCATCGCGCCCACCGTGGCGGGCCCTCGCACGCGCGCCAGCGCCGGTGCCTCCGGATCCGTCCCCCCGGCCAGCGGCAGCGGGTTGAACGTCTTCTCCACGCACGCGTGCGGGCTCGCCATCGCCAGCAGCCGCAGCGCGGCCCGGTTTCCTCCCGTCCCCCGGCCCACGCGGTAGCGGACCCGCACCTCCGCGCCCAGGGGCAATGCCGAGCCGTGCTCCCCGTCCCCGAAGCGCAGCCTCGCGGCCCCGGCCGGCAGCGGCTCCACCCCGAAGGCCAGCTCATCCGGGGCGGCGTCCAACAACGAATCCACCGGGTGCCATGCGCGTCCCCCCACCGTCAGGGACACCTCCGGCCGGCGGCCTCCCGCTCGGCTTGGGTCGCGCAGCCACGTCACCGGCCCGTGAAGCAGCGGCACCGTGCGCAGATCCAGCGCGGGCACGGCGACCTCCTCCACCGTCGAGCCCTCGCTGACGAGCGTGCTGTTGCCCAGCAGCACCACGCGGTCCAACGCGTACGCTCGCGACAGCGGCGGCTGGAACGTCACCTGCGTCATCGGCGTGCGCTGGCCGGGCGGGACCTCCGTGCGGACGCGCAGCACGCGCAGCGCTTCGCGGTAGAGCCGCTCCGTGCCCTTCGCTCCGCCGGGCCCCACGCGCTCCACGTCCTCGGCCAGCACGAACCAGTCTCCCGGCCGCACCGGCGGTGGCTGCGAGGTGAGCCCGGAGGCATCCGTCAGCGGCGGCAGGTAGAGCGTGTCCGTCCCGGAGGCCGCGACGCCCAGCGGCCGGGCCACGCCCGCCTCCGCGCCAAAGGCCAGGTCCGCCCGGTTCAGCGCCTCGCTGCCCTTGAGGATGACGAGCTGATCCCGCGCCTCCTGGATGAGGCTGTTCACAAAGGCATCCAGGAACGTGACCAGCTTGTCCAACCGGACGGCGTGCACGGCCGGGTCCTCGTCCGCGCACGGGGCCAGCGCCTCCTCCAGCGCGGCCAGTGCGTCCGCCTGCCGCTTCCGCAGGTTGCGGAGCTGGCGCGCGAGGATCTCCTGCGACTCGGACAACGCGCCCACGGGACGGCCGGGCGGAGGCACCGCCTGCGCCACGACCTTCTGGGCCTCGCACAACTGTTCGCAGAGCGCGTCCAGCGTGCTCTTGCACGCGGCATCCGCGCCCAGGTCGAGCGTCTTCATCAACGACGCCAGCTTGCGAGCGTCCTGCTTCGCGCGAGCCACCCGCCGCTCCTCCAGCGGGCCGTGGCGCTGCACCTCGATGCGCTCCTGGAGGCCCGCGACCACCGAGCCCGGCCCGAAGATGCCGCCCGTGGGTGCCGGAGCCCCGGGCTCACCCGGCTCTCCGGAAGGCGCACCGGTCCCCGCGCCCGTCCCCGCTCCTCCGCCTGTTCCCGTCCCCGCGCCAGGCAGGGGAGGCAGGAACGCGCGCAGCTCGTTGAGCTCCGGCGACAGGCGCAGCGGCGCGAGCGTCTCGAACACGGCGGCGGTCTCCTCCCCCTCCGCCGCCGAGTTCACCGCCGTTCCCGCCGGCAGCGTGCCGCGCACGTTCGCCTTGCAGCGGAAGTGCTGGAGCCCCACCGCCGCGGTGCCCGGGCTGGGCCGATAGCCGATGTGCCCCAGCAGCTTGGAGACGGAGTCCTCCAGCCGCGCGGTGGCGAGGAAACCCTCCTCCGCCCACGCCTGCTGATACGTCCACAGCACGTGCAGCGCGAGCGCCACGCTGTCCAGCAGCCCCCGCCCCAGGTCCACCGAGGATGGCGCCGCGTACGCGAGCGGATTCCACGTGGGCGCCTCGTCCAGCCGGGTGAAGACGATGCGCGCCGACTCGCCCAGCCGGGTGCGGAGCTGCTCATGCGTCAGCGCCTGATGCGTGGAGGGAACGCGGCTCATCGCACCCCTCCGCAGACCCGCACGGTGAGGACCCCTTCCGAACCCGGCCAGTACCCACCCCGGGCGGTGGCCACCTCGTCCGGTCCAATGGGGATGACGCCCGCCTCCAGCCGCTCCTGCGAGTGGGGCTCCAGCCGGCGGAAGCGCCTCACCCGCGCCGCCGTCACTCCCGGCACGCGCAGCACCGCCTGGTACAGGTCCGCGAGCTGCACGTCGCCGTTCAGGCCGGAGCGGTCCGGATCCAACAGGCCGCCGTCCCCGGCGATGGCCCCCACCACCGCGTCGCGCACCTGGTCGGCCTGCGCATGCGGCGCGGCGTCCACCTCCAGGTCCAGGTCGAGCGGCACCCATCGGGGCGGCAGCGCCTCCACGTCCACGCCCAGCAGGCGGATCTCCTCCAGGCGCCGCCGCACTCCGGCCCACCGGCGAAGCAGCTCGTCGCGGTCGAGCGTGTCCTCGTCGCGCAGCAACACCGTCACGCGGATGACCGTGCGCAGGTCCCTGTCCACGACACGGGCCGAGGCCCCCGCCACCTCCGGCAGTTGCTGGAGCATCCGCACGTAGTCATCGACCGTGACGGCGGACAGCGGCTGCGACACGCCCGCCGGTGCGCGATAGCGGATGGAGTCGAGCGACTCCGCGTCACGCCCCTCCACCGCCGGCAGGGGATTGTCCACGCGCACCAACGCGCGCACGTCGTCCATCGACTGGGCCAGCAGCTCGCCCGCGGACGCGGAGCGCTGGGGATCCAACGGCACCTGGAGCAACCGCGTGAGCACGCCCTCCCCCACGTTGGCCACCGTCCCCAGCCCGACGCGCAGCGACAGTCCCAGCGTCGTCTCCCGAGGCGGCAGCGCGGCGCCGTTGACGCCATCGCCCCAGCGCAGGCTGGCGCCCCCCGTGGGGGTCGCGCGCAGCACGAACACCTCGTCCCCCGGCCCGTGGACCGACAGGTCGTCCACCAGCGTCCAGGGGTCATCCTCCACGCTCACCTGGAGCTGGGGCGTCCCGCGCCGCGGCGTCTCCCCCGGCAGCGGATACCCGGAGGCCTGGACGCTGACCGGGTGGAACGGCAGGGCGAACTCCCGCGCCTCGCTGCCGTCCACGACCGGGGACAGCAACGCGCGCCGCTGCGCGAGGCCGCGCGCGAAGGGCTCCGCCGAGTCCGCCTCGAAGCCCTCCGGAAGCGGCGTCACCGGCAGCCCGTGATGCGCGGGCACCACGTTGCCCAGCACCGTCGCGCGAGGCCCGGGCGCGGGGTCTCCCGGTGCCAGGAACGCCTCCGGCGCGAACCTGCGGGGATCCCACCCGACGAAGGTCGTATCGGTGGCGAGCGCCACGGACGTCACTCGCACGACGTGCCCGCCCTCGCCGCGTCCCTGGTAGAGGATCAGCCACCGGCCGGGCTCCAGCTCCGGGTACAGGCCCGCGAGCGTGGCGCCCGTGTCCCCCGGCTGCACGGACTCCGCGAGCGTCACGGCCTCCAGCCGGGGGAAGTACGACAGGGGCGACTCGGTGACGAACACCAGCGAGTGCTCGTCCGTGGAGACATTCGCCACCAGCGTCTCGGCGGGGAGCTCCAGCACGCCGCCGCCCGTGAGGAACTCCAGCGCGGTGGTGCCGGGCGGAAGCGCCGGCAGGTCCAGCTCCTCCAGCCGCGCCTTCACCAGCGCCGCGAGCGCGTCCGGATCCAACCGGAACCGCAGCATCACCGTGGCGGAGAGCCCCGGGTCCGGCACGCAGTCCAGGCCCCGCGCGTGGTCCTCCACGGAGCGGCGCAGCCGCGCGTCCTCCAGGAAGCCCTCCACCACGGCGCGCTCCTGCTGGTACGCCAGCGAGTCCAGTTGCGCGGCCACGGCCTCCAGCAACATGGTCGTGAAGTCCGCGGGCCCCCGGTCCTCCCACGGCGCCATCACCGTGCGGGCCCGCTCCAGCATCACCGCCAGCAGCGACTGCGCATCGCGAGCCTGGTAGTCCACCAGGGCCCCAGGCGCCGGCCGCTCCGGGGCCGCGAGCCAGGGGCGCGGCTGCGGATCCCTCACGTCACAGCCCGGCACCACGTCCGGGGCCCACGCGCCCACGAACGGCGCCGGGTCGCGAGGCCCCTCCCCCGGGACCGGCACGGCCGCGCGCGAGATGGCCGCATCCGGCACCAGCCGCAGGTCCACCGTCTCCGGAGGCGGCAGGCCGCCGGTGAGCAACACCGGAGGAACGTCCGGAGTCCCCGGCGTCCGGTACGGCAGCGGCCCCACCTCCAGGAACGGCGGGGCCGCGCCCTGCGCGAACAGCGCGAGCGCCGCGGACAGCTCCGCGTCCGGGTCCAGCAGAAGGGGCGCGCCCACGATGGCCGTGAAGAGCGAGTCGTACGCGCGAACCTCCCCGGGCCCCAGCCGCGGACCGTGCGCATGCCGGTGCCAGGTGAGCTGCGCGAGCAGCAGTTGCTCCGCCTGGAGCCACCCCGCGTGCACCGACGTCCAGGCCTCGGTGCGCCGCACCAGCGCGGTGCGCAGCCCTCCCTCCAGTTGCAACGCGGTGCCGGTGATGACGAGGAGGGAGCAGTCCTCGACGGCGATCTCCCCCGGCGTGCCCAGGTCCAGCACCGGCTCCAGGCCGCCCAGCGGCGCGGCCACGTGCAGGCCCACGACGTCCGCGTCGGTGGGAAACCCAGGCAGCGTCAGCGGCCCCACGACCGAAGCCGACAGGGCCTCCAGCGCGGCGGTGAGCCAGTCCGACCACGCCGCGGCGGGCTGCGCGGACGCCGGCACGGGCGCGGCCGACACTCGGCTCACCTCCACGTCGCGAACCGCCACCGGCTCCAATGAGGGCCCGCCCAGCACCCGCATGCCCGTGGCGCGCGTGCCGCCGGTGACGTCCTCCACCTGGCCGAGGCTCAGCTCCATGCTCTGCCCGCCCAGCGCGAGCAGGCCCATGGGGGAAGCCCCCCGCACCCGCTGCACGGTGAAGCCACGCACCCGCAGCGCGCCCGTCGAAGCCACCACGACCCCCAGGCTCCACTCCGTCCCCAGGGCCGTCACGTCGCTCACGGACACGTCCACCGCGGACAGGCCCTCACCCATCCGCGCCACCAGCACCCGGGCCCCGGTCGCGCTGCCGCCGGACACCTTCGACACCGTGAGCCCGGACAGGTCCGCGCGGGTGAAGCCCGCCAGCTCCAGCCCCACGCCCTCCCCCACGGCCACGACCTCCCGCACCGACACGTCCGCCCACTGCGAGCGTTGGCAGACCGCGCGCACGCCGAAGGCCTCCCCGACCGTGGCGCTCACGGCGTCCACGGACAGGCCCGTCACCCGGGCCTCCGTCGCCAGCAGCCGGAGCCCTGTCGCCGCGTCGCCCTTCGCCTGCGTCACCGTGAGCGAGTCGATGACCACCGCGCCGTCCGGCGTCTCCACGCTCAGCGCCGCGCAGTCCCCCGACGCCGTGGCGCTCACCGTGACGTCCGACACCTCCACCCGCGCGCCCAGGAGGACCAGCCCGGCGTCCACCGCCACCACCGTCACGCCCGACAGTCCGGTGACGAGCCCCGTGACCTCGAGCGTCCCGCCGTCGAGCTTCAACGTCACGCCCGGCCCGCCGGTGAGCCGCAGCGCGTGCGCGGGCGTGCCGATGACGAGGTCCGTGGTGAGCACGCCCTCGCCCACGGGCAGCACCCACTCCACCTCGCCTGGCGGCGTGCCCTGCAACGCGGCCTGGGCCTGCGCGAGCGACGCCTCCAGCGGCAATGTCAGGACCCGCGCGCTCACGGCGGCGCCTCCAGCTCCCGCCGGAACAACTCCGCGTACTCCTCACCCGTGGCCAGCAGCGTGTAGAGGATGTCCACGTAGAGCGTCGCGTCCTCGGCGCTCACCTTCACCGCGTCCAGGCGCACCTGGTCGCGCATGAACTCCTGCACGTTGAGGCGGATGATGTACTCGGCCGTGGCGGCGGCCTCCGGGCTCGCGGCACCGAACACCAGCCGCTGCACGCCGCACCCGAAGCGCGGCCGGTTCACCCGCTCCCCGGGCAGCGTGAAGAGCAACTGCTCCAGTTGCTGGCGGATGACCTGCGCGGGCCCCACCGTGCGCGGCGTGCCCAGGTCGCCCAACTGGAAGGGGAAGTGGAGGCCGCGTCCCATCACGCCACCCCGTTGAGCGCGTCGCGCGCCAGGTCCACGTCCACCTCGTAGCGGGCCAGCGCCTCCGCCCACACCCAGCGGTGCCGCGCGCCGCGCACGTACCAGGTGCCGTCCATCAGCTTGCCCGCTCCCACCAACCCCACCGGACGCCGGGCCCGGAGAATGCGCTCGTAGCGCAGGCCCTGCACCGTGCCGTTCGCCTCCGCCAGCCAGTCCGCCTCGCGGTAGTCCGACCACGCCAGGTTCTCCACCTCCGGCACGTCGTGCGGTACGTCCACGTACTGCAGGCCCACCGCCTTCGTCTGGGGCCGCTTCGGCAGCACCGCCGCTATGCGCGCCTTGAGGATGTCCGCGCGGCTCATGGGCCCCATGCGCGGGAAGCGGGGCGCCGTCACCGTGGCGGAGCGGATCCGCCGCGTGCGCTCGTCGATGTGCTCACCGTGCAGCTCCGTGGGGCGGTGGCTCTCCCAGCGCGCCTTGAGCTCGACGACGGACGGCGTGGAGCGCGGAAGCAGCGACAGGTCCGGCTGCCTCGGGCCGTTTGGCCGGGGCAGGTGGAAGTGGCCCACGCACTCCGGCGCGGCGTTGGCGCCCGCGCCCACCGGCCCCTGCCTGCGCTCCACGAAGGCCTCATAGCCGTTGCGCCGCGCGAGCCACCGGATGAGCGCCGCGTCCGTGCCGCGCTGGAGCACCACCGCCCGCGCCGGGTCGCGCACGGGCGCGGTCTCCTGCACGTCCAGCGCGAAGCCATATTCCCCGTACAACTGCCGCACGATGCCCGCGTCGGACAGCCCGCTGAACGAGCGCGTGCGCTCCTCCAGGTGCATCAGGCACGACGCGTCCAGCCCGTACACCTCCAGCGACGAGTCCGGCACGCGCGAGGGGCCGAAGTACGGCTCCACCGCGGTGATGTACCCGTCGAACACCACCTCCTGCACGTCCGGCGCCTCGCTGTCCGGAGCGCCCAGGCCGAAGCTGATGGTGACGCGCTTGAGCAGCGCGAACCGCCCGTCCGCCAGCGCGTCCCAGTCCCCCGAGTCCGTGGGCGCCATGTCCAGGGACAGGTGGAAGGACGACGCGTCGTCGGTGCGCTCGTCCACCTCCAGGCGTGACACCCGGCCTCGGGCGTCCGTCATGGGCTGCCCGTCAATCCATAGCTGGAGGAACGCCGCGCGCTGCTCCGCCATCAGGGCTTCTCCGGGATGAAGAGCACCGTGCCCGGCTCCAGGAGTGCCTCGGGCTCGAAGGTGGGGTTGGCGTCCACGATGCGCCACGCCTGGAACGGGTCGCTGAAGTAGCGCTGCGCGAGCAGGTCCAGCCGGTCCCCCGCCACCACCTTGTGCAACAGGGACGTGGGCACGCGCGGCGCCACGCGGGGCACGTACAGCGACACCGTGGCGCCCTCCGGGCCCAGCGGCACCGCGTACGTCGGCAGGTCCTTGTGTCGCGAGGAGGGGTCGCTCATGGCCGTCTCGTCAGCTCGCCCCGTTGAGCTTCACCTGCGGCGCCAGGGCCTGCGCGATGAGGGTGCTCGCGTCCGCGCCCTTCACCGCCGCCAGGTCCTCCATCCGCAGGCGCTGGTCGCGCAGGTTCGCGAACGCCTGGGCCACCTTGTTGTTCGCCGCGTTCTCCCCTACCTCCAGGATGCGCATGCGCAGGTCCACCTCCGCGCGCAGCGGGAACAACGCCGGGTCGAAGCGCTGCTCCACGATGGTCATCCCGGTGATGACCACCGGGAAGGTGCGCGGCCCCAGCATCAGGAGCAGCTCCGTGGGGTTGAGCGAGACGAGCTTCGTCGCGGGCTTCTTCTCCTCCTCGCCCGTCTGGTCCTTGCCCAGCGCCATGTCCTCCAGCATGGCCAGCTCCGGCAGCACGCCCTGGGTGCCCTCCCCCTGGGTGTCCCGCAGCAGCGCCTCCGTCACGTCGAAGACGAGCTTCAGGGCAATCGTCTCGCTCTTGGCGTGCAGGCCGCCGCCGCGCTGACCGTCGGTGAGGACCTTGGTCTGCTCGGGCGTCTTGCCGGGCTTCGTCTCCCACTGGCCCGCGCGCGTGCGCGTCACCGTCTCCGGGTTGTACTGGAAGCGCAACGCGCGCACGCCCGGGTCCGTCTTCTTGTCATCCGACGACGTCGGCAGCGTCACCAGCATGCCCTTCTGGAGCTGCTGGTCGAACGCGATGAGCGTCGGGTCCAGGTTGCGCGTCATCCGTTGCCCCGGGCGCCGGGCGGCTCGCGCTGGGCGAGGCTCCGGGCAATGGCTTCATTGTTCTTGTCCATCAGCGCCACCACCGTCTGGGTGAACAGCTTCACGAACTCCTTGGGGTTGTCCGGCACGCTGCGCAGCATCCACGCGAGCTCCCGCTCCAGCTCGCGGCGGGTGAGTCCGACCTGTCCTTGCACCGGGGGTGGGGCCATGGCGTGTCCCGTCCTCTCGTCAGCTCCAGCCATCCACCAGCGGACGGCCTTCCAGCTCGTTGCGAAGCAGCTCCAGGTAGCGCCACCGCCGGGCCCGCGGCAGGGCCAGGATGTCCGCCTCCGACCAGTGGTAGTGGAAGGCCAGGACGTGCACCTCCGTCTCCAGCCGCGCCGCCCCACCCCGCAGCTCGCGCGCCAGCAGCGCGAACGGATCCAGCTCCAGCTCCAACCACGCGGCGCACCTCGGACAGCGCGCCAGCAGGCCCAGGTCCGGCGCGGACGTGCCGTCCGCCAGCGCCAGCGCCACCGCGTGCCGGGAGCGCGCGGGCAGCGCCAGCCACGCGGAGGGCGTCAGCGCCTGCCCCTCCACCTCCACCAGCCGCGACCACAGGAGCGCGGACCGCTCCGCGCGGGTGCCCTGGGCTTCCGCGAGCAGCGCGTCGTCCTCGCCCGTGGGCTCGCGCACCTCCGCCCGCCCCTCCGGCAGCGCCACGGCGAGCACCTCCGGCGCCGCGTCCACCCGCTCCGGTGAGAGCGCGGAGAGCCGCACGTCCACGTCCGCCAGCGCCCCGCATCCGGGCACCGGGCAGCGCGCCACCAGCGTCACGCGGTCGCCGTACAGCCGGGCCCGCAGGTGCAGCGCCAGGTGGTGCCGGTCTCCCCGCGTGAGGCAGGCCGCCAGCTCCGCGTCCACGCGCGGGAAGTCCCCCAGCCGCCCCAGGCACGCCGCCAGCCACCCGCTCACCGCGCGCGGGCCGGGATGCTCGCCGGCCCGGGCCAGCGCCCACTCCTCGCGGCCGGTGAGCGGGCGCAGCTCGCCCTGGCGGTGACAGCGGCCGTCCTCGTCGAAGAGGCCGTGCGGCAGCAGCACCGGGATGGGAGGTTCGAGGAGCACGTCAGACCACCGGCTCCAGCGTGAAGCCCTCGTGCTGGACCTCCAGGGTCTCGATGAGGATCTCGTTCGCCTCCGCGGCCAGCTCCGACATCGCGGCGAACTTCGAGACCCACGCGTTGCGCAGCACGAACTTCTTCACCGCGCGGTTGAAGTCCAGGTCGAAGACGAGGATCTCCACGGTGCGCCGGAAGTCCGGCTCCGCCGCGCGGAAGCCGGGCGTGGCCTCATGGCGGATGAGCTGCGTGGCCCAGTCCCGGAACGTCGTGTCCTGGGTGAGGCCCGCCTCCAGCGTGAGGGGCTCGTAGTGCACGCGGCCCGGGGACAGCTCGTCCACGGAGGACGGGCTGTTGCCGGAGCGGAACTTCACCACCTCCACGGTGCCGGTGATGCCGGAGATCTTCCGGCACGCGGCCACCTCGATGTTGTTGAAGAGCACGCGGAAGTTGAAGTTGCGGTACGGGTCGCGCTTCGTGGATTCGACGAATCGGGGCATGGCTTCACTCCTCGAATGGGGACGTCAGGGCGTCGGGAGGCTCGTCGCGGGCGTGGACAGCACGGGCCGGGGCACCGGCTCCCAGCCCTCGTGGGTGAGCTCCAGGCTCAGGAGCGCCACCTCGCCCGCCATGGCGTCCAGCTTGGGCAGGGCGTGGAACTTGCTCACCCACGCGTTGTGCACGTGGAAGCCGCGGACGCGCGCCTCCATGCCTCCGGGCGGGGGGACGGCCGTGGGGTGCGCATGGGGGTCCCACACGTCGATGAAGAGGTCGCGCTTCACCGGCTCGCCGGGCGCCTTTCCGGTGCGCGCGAACTCCAGCACCGCGCGCGCCCAGCGCTCCAGCGTGTCGTCCAGCGCCAGCCCCTGCTCCAGCACGAGCGGCTCCCAGCTCACCTTGTGGGGCTGGGCGTAGCGGTGCAGGTTGTTGCCGCCCTCCCAGGTCTCGTACGCGCCCACGCTGACGGACAGGCCGGACACGGAGCGCACCCCCGCCACGTAGTCCCCGGCCGCGGACGTGCTCATCCGGAGCCGGAACTGGAAGGTCCGCAGCGGGTTGCGGGCGTTGGCGGGGACGGGCGTGGGCATCAGGCCGCCAGCAGGCTCTTCTGGCTGATTTCGATGACCACGAACTCCGCGGGCTTCAGCGGCGCGAAGGCCACCTGCGCGGTGACGATGCCCGCGTCCACGTTCTCCTGCGGGTTGGTGCTCCGGTCGCAGACGACGCTGAAGGCCTCCTCCGGCGTGCTGCCCTGGAAGGCGCCCTGCCGGAACAGCCCCAGCATGAAGGACTCGATGGCGACGCGGATGCGGCCCCAGAGCTCTTCATCATTGGGCTCGAACACCGCCCACATCAGGCCGCGCCGCAGGGACTCCTTGAGGAAGAGCGCGGTGCGGCGCACCGGGATGTAGCGCCACTCCGGGTCCGGCGACAGCGTGCGCGAGCCCCACGACACCAGCCCCACGCCGGGGAACTGGCGCAGGCAGTTGAGGCTCACCGGGTTGAGCAGGTCCTGCTCCGCGTCGATGACGGGGTACTGGAGGCCCAGCGCGTCCGCGAGCGACGCCTCGATGCCGGCGGGCGCCTTCCACACGCCGCGCGTGGTGTCCGTGCGCGCGAAGAGGCCCGCCACGTGGCCGGACGGCGGCACCAGCCGCGTGGGGTTGCGGCCCACGCCCACGGGGTCCGCCACGCGGATCCACGGGTAGAACATGGCCGAGTTCTTCGAGCGCGAAGGCAGCCCCTCCACGAACTGCTTCGCGTCGTCCGGCGCCACCGCGAAGTCCTTGTCCACGCCGCCGGGGCCGTCCGCGAGGAAGAAGCAGTCCCCCCGGTTGTCGCAGTACGCGATGCCCGCGGCGATGAACGACACCTCGTTCTTGCCCGGCAGCGCCACGATGTTGACGTCCTCCGTGTCCAGCGCGTGCAGGCCCGTGCGCAGCTTCGCGTCACCGGCGAAGTCGGACGTGTCCAGGACCCCGGCGCCGTCGTCGCCGCCCAACAGCCGCAGGTTCGTCACCGCCGCCGGACGCACCGTGGGGTTCGCGGGCGAGTCGTCCGAGTAGCCCCGGGCGCGCGGCGCGAAGCCCAACTGCCGGAGCATGGCGGGCACCGTGGGCTGGAGCGTTTCGCTCATGGCCAGTTGGAGCCCGTCGAAGGACTCCGCGCCCAGGCCCGGAGTGCCGGGGGCGGCGGTGCCGGTGAAGCCGGTGGCGGAGAGCGACAGCGTGGAGGTGCCCGCCGCCGTGGGCAGCCCCGTGATGACGGTGTTGCCCTGCGCGTCCGTCACCACCGACGCGACCTTGCCGGCCAGCGCCACGCTCAGCGAGTGGTTCAGCTCCGCGGGAGCCACCGCCCCCGCGTTCGCCGCCAGGATGGGGATGGGCACCACGGTGGTCGCGCCCGGCGGGCCCACGGTGACCTTGGCGTCCTCCGGGTCCAGGTCGTACGTCGCGCCCGTGGGCTTGGGGATGGTGAGCGTGGGCCCGGTGGCCACCTTCAGCGAAATCTCCGGCGAGTCCGTGCCGCCGATGACGAAGGTGTTGGCGAGGCCCGCCGCGGTGACGGCCTGGGTGAGGAAGGCCTTGAGCTCGCTGGCCGTCAACTGCACCCGGCCGTTGACGAACGCGGCGCCCGGCACGGCGGCCACCACCAGGGCCTGGGTGATGGGGACGTCCAGCGTCGTGCGAGGCAGGTCCGGCTGGGCCTCGTCCCAGGTGGAGACCTGGAGCCTGCCGCCGTCGTAGAGGCTGTACTTCGTGCTGGCCAGCACGGCGGCCTTGAGCCGGGGAGGCACGCCGGGGACGAGCACCGCGCCGGGCGCCCGCGCCGCCAGCGCCGCCTGGAACTCGTCGCGCACGCGGAGGTAGCGGGAGATGTCGTTGATGCGGTCGGCGACGTAGTCCTCGCTGGACGGGTCCATGCGCACGTCCTCGAACGCCTCCAGGCGGCGCGTGGACCCGGCCTCCGTCCACACCACCTCCACGCGGAACGCCTCGCTGGGGAAGTTGATGGAGTCGCTCACGTTGACGCGCAGGAAGTCGGACCACTCGCCCGCGCCTCGCGCCAGGAACGTGAGGGCGCTGAGGCTGGCGCCCGCGCGCGAGGCCAGGGGCGCGGACACGCCGGCCACCGCGTCCGAGGGCAGCACGCGCACGACGTAGGCGCGCCGGCCGCCCGAGTCGAAGAAGGCCTCCACCGCCTGCGCGACCAGGCCCGCCTCTCCGGGCTCGTGACCGCCAAAGGCCCGCTCGTAATCGGCGAAGCCGGTGACGAACTGGGCCAGGGCCGGGATGCCTCGCGCCGTGCGTCCGACGAACGCCGCCGTGGACGTGCCCACCCCTTCGATGGGGCGCGCACCGGCACTGATCTCCTCGACATAGACGCCCGGATGCAGTCGCTCAGCCACGTTCATCCTCCTGGTTTCAGATGGTCCCGCGCCTGGCGGAATCGACTTCGGTGACGGACGTCCCCGGGTGGCCGCTGGCGCCTCGCGAGGCCCCGCGCGCGACGAGGTCCAGCACGGGCTTCTCGACGAGGCGGGCGGTGGTGCGCGCGTTCGGCTCGTCCATCAGCGCGGAGACGCGGTAGTCCACGCAGCAGCGGTACAGGTGGTTCAAGAGGTCGTCGCGGCGGCGCAACTGCGTCTGGAAGAAGAAGCACTCCTCCTGGAACACGAGCGTGCGGCCCCGGGCCCACGCGCCCTCCACGGGCCGGCTGAGCGTCACGCGGTCGCCGTCCAGTCCCAGCACCAGCGCCTGGAAGCGCTGCTTGCCCACGCGGTAGCCGTCCTCGCTCGTGCCCAGCACCACCACGTCGCCGGGCCGGAGGCGCGAGGCCGCGGTGACGGAGCGGCGCAGCGCCGGATCCAACGGCCCCACGGGCTCCGCCACCAGGTGCAGGTGGTCCACCGTGAGGTCCAGCGGCGTGCCCGCCTGCGCCCCCAGCGTGAGCACCATGTCGCTCGCGGCGACGGTGACGCCCGGCGCGGCGACGGGCGGCGCGGGCGTGGCCTCCGCGTCCTGGAGCGGCTGCGGCGCCCCGTCCGCCGAAAGCCACACCACGCCCTCCCCCGCCTCCAGCCGCGCGTGCAGCTCCACGCCGGCCTCCAGCCGCTCCGAGGGAAGCCGCCAGCGCGTCTCCGCGACCTGCGTCCCGGAGGCCTGGGCCAGCGTCGCGGTGGCCACCACCTCGCCCATGAGCCGGGTGTCCACCTGGACGTAGCGGACGGTGAGCCTCAGCACGGGCTGCCCCTGCGCCATCAGCACGGCCACCGGCAGCGTCTGCGCCTCCACGGCGCCAGCGGCGACGCGCAGCCCCAGCGAGAGCGCCAGTCCGTCCGGGGCCGGATTGTCGGCGTGGAAGGGGTCGGGCACGGCCGGCAGGGGGTAGACGAGGACGGAGGCGGTGCCGGTGCCGGACAGGCGCAGGCCTCCGGCGTCGGGCAGGAAGGACGCGCCGGGCGTCAGGTCCACGCGGCCGCCGCGCGCGCGCTCCAGGTTCTGGTCGCTGGCCTCCAGGTGCGCCAGGGACAGGACGGTGGTGGGCTCGCCGCGCGTCAGCAGGCGGACCGTGGTGGCGCCTTCGGGCACGTCCTCGGCCAGCAGCGACGGGCGCAGCACCATCTGCCCTCGCGTGGGGATGGAGAGCGCCACCGTGTCCATGATGGACGCCAGGTCCACCTGCGAGCCCGCCCACAGGTCCACCTGCACGTCGATGGCCATGGCCTTGGGCGCGCGAATCCTGCTGAGGAACACCCGGCCCTCTTGAGCACGCTCCGGAGGCTCCAGCCCCAGGGCTGCCTCGACGCCGCCGGTGACGGGCAGCACCTCCACGCTGGAGCGGAACTCCATGGAGGGGATGCCCGGGTCGGCGCTGAGCGCGAGCCGGCTGCCCTCCACGTCCCAGCGCGCGATGACGGCGGCGAGCGCCTCCAGCAGCAGGGGGTCCGTGAGCGGCGCGCCCGTGGGCTCCTGGAAGAGTCCACCGGTGAGCGCGTCCGCCAGCCGCGCGTTGAGGGCGGCGGCGAGCGCGGGGCCCGTCGCCGTATCGGCGAACGAACCGCCGGGCAGCCCCGTGAGGGTGACGGTGGCGCGGCCATCCAGGCGCAGCTTGAGCGAGCCATTGGGAGGCACGCTGTCCCCGGGAGCGCGAGGCCTGCCGACGAGGAAGCCCGGCACGCGGACGGTGGCGACGCCCGTGCGGCCGTTCTCGCGCTCGGGTTCGGAGAACAGGCCCAGCGGGCCGACGACGGAGAGGAACGGCACGCGCGAGGGCCGGTAGCCCTCATCCACGTAGCCATGCGCGGCGAAGACGCGCACGTCGCCGCTGCGCAAGGCCACCCGGCCCTGCCATAGCAGTCCGCTGAGGATCTCGCGAATCACGCGAAACGACCCTGCAGGGCAATGACATGTCTGGTTTCAAGCTGCTGCGTCACGGCACCCCCCGGCACCCCACGGAAAACCGCCCATCTCCCGCTGTGACACGCGAAGGGCGGCGACAATGAATCAGGAGCCCGGCCGCCGTCAACACTGCACGCATGTCTGGCTTTGATAAAATGTGTGTCTATTCTGACGGCGGGTTCGTCCCACGGGGAGGGTGGGACGGGGTGGCCGTCCGCTGCGTCGCAAGCCACCTTCTCCAGGAGGGAGGGCGGCGGATGGGATACGCGGATTTCGTGGCGCTGGCCGCCCGGCTGTTCGAGCTCTCGGGCGTGGGCGTGATGGTGGTGGGGGCGGTGGTCTCCGTGGCGCTCGTCCTCCGGGACGCACGGGGCTCGAGGCGGGCGGACGCGTACCGTCAACTGCGCCACCACCTCGGCCGCGCCATCCTGCTGGGCCTGGAGCTGCTCGTCGCGGCGGACATCATCCGGACGGTCGCGGAGGCCCCCTCCCTGGGACAGGTCATCATCCTGGGGCTCATCGTCCTCATCCGGACCTTCCTCAGCTTCACGCTGGAGGTGGAGGTGGACGGACGCTGGCCCTGGCAGCCCCGGCCCCGCGACGAGGACGGGGCCGGCCCTCCGCGCCCTTGAGGTGCTTCCGGCTGGATGGCGTTGGATGCCAGCCAGCCAGTGGCCGCTCCCCCGGGCCGGTGTGGACTGCCCCCGGGGGGCGGGGATGCACACCCTCCAGGTCAGGCCACTCCCATGGTGGGAAGCGGCGTCACGGGGCCCTGCCTCCAAGCTCGCCGGGAAGGGCCGGGGTCAAAGGAGGCGCGCGTGGAGAGCCCCAGCGCAAGCTTCGACCCGGAGGCCACCGAGACCCTGTCCGACGCGCATTCCCGGCTGCTGCTCGAGACGCTGGTGGCGAGCACGCCGGTGGGGCTCGCGGTGGTGGACATGGAGCAGCGCTTCGTCCAGGTCAACGACGCGCTCGCCGCCATGAATGGCATTCCGCGCGCCGCGCACCTGGGGCGCAAGGTGCAGGACATCGTCCCGGAGATGTGGCCCGCCCTCCGTCCCCAGTATCAGCGCGTCCTGGAGGGCGGGGGCGCGCAGACGGTGGAGGTGGCGGGCGCCACCTCGAAGGAGGTGGGCGTGGAGCGCCACTTCCTCGTCAGCTACTACCCGGTGCGCACCAACGCCGGGGTGCTGCTGGGCATCGGCGTCATCGTGTCGGAGGTCACCGAACAGCGCAGGGCCCACGACGCGCTCCAGGCCAGCGAGCAGCGCTACCGCTCGCTGGTGGAGGCCATGGCGCAGCCGGTGTGGTCCACCAACGCCCGGGGCGAGGTGGTGGAGCCCGCGCCGCGCTGGCTGGCCTTCACGGGCCAGACGCAGGCGGAGCACCTGGGGCTGGGCTGGCTCTCCGCCATCCACCCGGAGGACCGCAAGCGCGTGGTGCGCGGCTGGGTGGACGCCCTGCGCACGAAGACGTCCTACCGGGGCGAGTTCCGCCTGCGCTTCCACGCCGGGGGCTACCGGGACGTCGTGGGCCGGGCGGTGCCCGTGTTCGGGAACAAGGGCGCCATCCGGGAGTGGGTGTCCACCGCGGAGGACATCACCGAGCGCAAGAAGGCCGAGGCCCAGGCGGAGAACGAGCGCGCACGGCTGCGCTCCGTGCTGACGAGCGCCCCGGCGTCCATCGCCATCCTCTCCGGCGAGCGGCAGGTCTTCACGCTGGTGAACCCCCTCTACAAGGTGCTGTCGAGAGGCGCGGAGCTGCTGGGCCTCTCCATCAAGGATGTCGCGAGCGAGCGGGCGCGTGAATACTCGCGGCTCTTGGAGAAGGCCTATCACCAGGGAGAGTCCTTCATCGAAAAGGAGGTCCCGGTCACCGCCGACCACCAGGGCGACGGGAGCCTGTCGACGCGGCAGTTCGACGTGGCGTACCAGCCCTTGCGCGACGTGCACGGACAGGTGGACTCCGTGCTGTCGTTCGCCGTCGACGTGACGGACCGCGTGGAGGGCCGCAAGCAGTTGGAGGCCTCCGCCGCGTCGCTGAGGAACCAGCAGCAGTGGCTGGAGGCGATGCTGGACGGGACGCCCGTGGCCATCATCCTGGTGGAGCCCCGGACCGGCCGCATCATCTTCGCGAACCAGGCGGCCCGGCAGATGGCGGGCGGCGAGTTCCCCGGAGGCCTGCGGGAGGAGAGCTACAGGCGCGGCGGGCACCGCTTCACGGACGAGGCGGGCCGGGAGCTGCGCATGGAGGAGATCCCCGGCGTCCGCGCGGTGAAGGGCGCGCCCGTGCACGGAGAGCCGGTCGTCTGGCACACGCCCACGGGGCACTACTCCCTGCTGGTGGAGGCGGCCCCCCTGCCCGCCCAGCACGGCCACCCGGAGGCGGTCCTCCTGGCGCTCCAGGACGTCACTGAATTGCGGAAGACCCAGGCCCAGCTCCAGCACGCCGTGTCGCTCCGGGACGAATTCCTGACGGTGGCGTCGCATGAATTGAAGACACCGCTGACGCCGTTGCAGCTCAAGCTCCAATCCCTGGTCAAGGACGTCCAGGCGGAGCAGACGCTGGAGTCGCTGCGGGAGCGCGTATTGAAGACGGCGGAGACCATGTCCGGGCAGATCCGGAAGATGACCACGCTCATCAACGACCTGCTGGAGGTGACACAGCTCACGGGCCCCTCCGCGCCGCTGCGGCTGGAGGCCGTGGACCTGACGGACGTGGTGCGCGACGCGGTGGAGCGCTTCCGGCCCCAGGCGGCGAAGGCGGGCTGTGAGCTCATCGTCCACGCGACACCGGGTGTCCCGGGCCGCTGGGACCGCCACCGGCTGGAGCAGGTGGTGAGCAGCCTGCTGTCCAACGCGCTGAAGTACGGCGCGGGCCACCCGGTGACGATTCGCGTGGAGCGGGTGCGCGGCCGGGCGCGGCTGAGCGTGAGGGACGAAGGCATCGGCATCCCGCCGGGGAGCGTCCAGGCCATCTTCGAGAAATTCACCCGCGCCGTGTCGACACGGCATTACGGCGGTCTGGGATTGGGCCTCTTCATCACCCGGCAGATCGTTGAAGCCCACCAGGGCACCCTGCGCGTGGAGAGCCAGCCCGGCCAGGGCGCGACCTTCATCGTGGAGCTGCCGGCGCCCTGACGCCGGTGAAACATACACAGCCGGAACACCAGGACCGAGCAGGTCGCCAACCCCATGCATCAGGGTGACGCCGACCCCATTGCCTGCTCATCCCCTTCCGGGCGTGGCTATGTTTCGCCCCAGTGTCTGGGTATGATGACCGCCCGGGGGAGCGCGTCCCGCCAGAAGCGGGCCCGAGCGCCATCATGCCCATGCCCAAAGTCCTGTCCGTGCACGGCGCCGCCGCCGCGGTCCTGTTGAGCGCCCTGCCCGCCTGGGCCCAGTCCGCCCTGCCCGGCTTCGAGTTGGAGCACCTGGAGTTCAACCCCGGCCGCGGCACCGCGGTGATGCGCAACGGCGAGTTGCTGGTGCCCGGCGGCATGAGCCTGGGGCTGGTGGGTCAGTATCAGCGGCTGCCGCTGGTGCTCCTCAACGGCGAGCGCCGCCTGGAGGCCGTGCGCGACCGCGCGTCCTCCGTCCTGGCGGGCAGCTACGGGGTGCTGCCGTGGCTGGAGGTGGGCGCGCAGGTGCCGGTGGTGTTGTGGCAGCAGGGGGATGATCCGGCGCCCCTGGGCCTGACGCCGCTGGCCTCGCAGGGCCTGGGCACGCCGGAGATACAAGCGCGCCTGGGGCTCCTGAACCGCCGCGACGAGCACCCCGTGGACCTCTCCATGGACCTGGGCGTGGGCCTGCCCATCGGCAGCGAGGCGGTGCTGGGCCGGGACTCGGGGCTGCGCGTGCGCGCCCTGGCCGCCATGGGCACGCAGGTGGCGTTCCTCAAGCCCACGCTGGAGGCCGGCGTGCTCCTGCGCTCGCGCAACCCGCTCTCCGCGACGGGCGCCTCCGGGCAGGCGCTGGAGGTCCGCCTGGGCGCCGGGGTGACGACGGCCGGACAGGGGCTGCGCGGAGAGCTGGCGGTGAAGGCCGCCTTCGCGGCGGACATGGCCCAGCCCGCGGTGGAGGTGCTCGGCGGCGGGCGCATCCCGCTGTCGGAGGGCCTGGAGCTGCACGCGCTCGCCGGGCCGGGCCTGGGACGCACGCCGGGCACGCCCATCGCCCGGGTGCTGTTGGGCGTGTCCTTCCGCCAGGAGCCTCCTCCCCGGATGGAGGTGCTCCCGGAGCCCGTGCCCCAACTGCGCCTGGAGGAGCTCCAGACGCGGCCGGAGTACGTCCCGGACTCGAGCGTGGAGCCGGTGCCCACCCGCGAGCTGCTCCCCCCTGAACCCGCGCCGCGGTCCTCGCCATGACCTTCGAGCCGCGCGTCGTGCTCGCCGCGTTCGACGGCACCCAGCCGCCTCCGGACGGCGTGCCCGCGTGGCTCGCCCGGAGCTGGGAGGATCCGGACGGGTTCGCCGCCGCGATGGCCCCCGTCCACGCGGGCCGGAGCACTCCTTTCAAGAGCCGCACCGGCCAGCACCACGACTTCTTCCACGACCTGGTGGCCCGCCACGCCACCACGGACCGCATCGCGCTGCGCGCGTACTCGCGGACGCAGGGCTGGCGCACGCTGAGCTACCGCCAGCTCCAGGAGCAGGCCACGCGGCGGGCCACCGCCTGGGCGGGGGCGGGGGTGAAGCCGGGCGCGAAGCTGTGCCTGATGCTGCCGCCGGGCCCGGAGCTGATGGTGTCGCTGTGCGCCGCGCTGGGCCTGGGCGCGTGCGTGAGCCTGCTGCCGCCCGGGGCCCGCGCCTTCGTGGCGCGCCGGTTGGACGCGCTCGCGCCCCAGCACATCGCCGCGGAGCCGCACCAGGCCCCGCTCCTGGGCAAGCACGCCGCGCGGCTCCTGCCGCCGCAGACGCAGGTGCCGCCCGCGCTCGCGTCGTACACGTACAAGCCCTCGGAGCCGGTGGGCCTGCTCTTCTCTCCGCTGGCCAACCCCAGCGACGTGCCCGTGCCGCTCACCGCCGGGGACGCGTGGCGGAGCGCGCTGGTGGACGGGCTCCTGACCTTCGGCCTGTCCCCGGGGGACCACCTGGCCGCGCCGGGCTTCCACCCGCTCCAGCACCTGCCGGCGCTGTACTTCACCACGCTCCTGCGCGGCGCGACGTACCTGCACGTGGAGCCCGCGGACCTGGAGGTCTCTCCCGCGCTGCTCACCGAACACCCCGTGCGCGCCCTGGGCCTCACGCCCGCCGTGCGCGACCTGGTGGCCCGCGCGCGCCTGCCGCTCAAGAGCGTGGGCCTGTGGTTCAGGGATCCGCAGGCGCCCTTCGACTTCCAGGCCTGGCGCGACGCCATCAAGGCCTGCGGGCTGGCCGGCGTGCCCGGCGGCAACGTGTGCGTGGACCCGGCGTGGGGAGGCGCGGTGCTGTGCTCGCACCGGCGCGCGGCGGCGGACGTGCACACGGACATCGCGCCCGCGCCCGGGCGCGCCTGGGCGCTGCGCGACTTCACGGACAGCGGGCAGGACGCCGCGGGAGACACGGGGCTCTTCACCCCGCTGCCCGACGCCGGACGGCCGCCCGCGCACGTCGTCCTGACGCGGGTGCGCGGCCAGTACCACCACCTCGGCGGGCGCGAGCCCCGGCGCGAGGGCCGGGTGTTCCTCTTCACGGAGGTCGCGGACGCGCTGCGCGAGCCCCCCGGCCCCCGGCTGGACGCGGTGGGGCTGGCCGTGCCGGTGAGCGGCATGGCGGGCGCGTACCGCGGCGTGCTGCTCGTCTTCACCGGCGACCTGCCCCCGGGCGTGGAGGTCAGCGACGCGGACGTGCGCCGCCGCATCGAACAGGCCCTGGGCGCGGACGCGCTGCCGGACCGCATTGAACGCTTCGCGCTCCACGCGCGGCGGCTGGACGGCCAGCAGGACGGGCCGGTGGATGAAGAGTGGTGCCGTTCGCAGTACCTCACGGGCTCCCTGAAGCTGAAGGCGGGGGACCCCCTGTTCCAGGCGCTCACGTCGCTGCGCGCCCGGGTGGAGTCGCGCTGATGGGAATCCAGGTCGTGTCCGGGGCCATGCTCCAGTGCAGCTTCGGCCTGGCGCCCTCGACGCTGTCGGTGCCGCCCGCCAACCAGGTGAACGCCACCGCGCCGGCGGCCACCATCATGGACAACATCCCGGGCGTGAACGTGCCGCCCTTCGGCATGTGCCAGTCCATGGCCAACCCCACCGTGGCCGCCGCCACCGCCGCCGCGATGGGGGCGCTCACCCCCATGCCGTGCATGCCCGTGCTCGTCGCGCCCTGGGCGCCGGGCTCGCCCACGGTGCTGATCAAGGGCAAGCCGGCGCTCACCGACAAGTCCATGTGCAACTGCGCCTACGGCGGCATCGTGAAGATCAACGTGTCCGGCCAGATGAAGGCGCAGGTGAAGTGACTCACGGCAGGGGCACGTAGCGCAGGGGCGCCTCGCGCTGGGGCAGGCGCACCTCCAGCTCCACCACGTCCTCCGCGCTCCACACCGCGAACAGCTCCACCAGCCGGCCGCACAACAGGTCCACCAGCGGCAGCAGCGACGCGTCCATGGGCCCGAAGCCCAACTGGTACACGTACTTGAAGCCCGCCGCGCTCCGGGCGAAGGGCTTGGACTTCACGGACACCTCCGTGAGGGACGGCAGCAGGTCCCGGAAGTGCCGCTGCGTCCGCACGCCCAGCACCTCCAGGAGGAACAGCAGGTCCTCGCGCCCCAGGAACCGCTGCGTGCGCAGCGCCAGCAACTGCAACAGGGCCTGCTGCCCGTGCTCCACCGGGTTGTCCCCGCCGGGCGCCACCGCGCCCACCAGGCTCCACGGCACGCCCTCCAGGAAGCGGTCCGCCAGCACCGGCCGGTAGCCCCGCGCGTCGAAGCGCGGCGGCAGCGGCTGGTGCCACAGGCCGTCCACGCCCAGCCGCACCGGCTTGAGGAACGCGTCCGGCATGTCCAGCGCCAGCCACGACGTGCGCGAAAGCCCCTGGCCCTCGTGCTCCAGTTCGTACGTGTCCGCGCCTCCGGAGATGGCGCCCGGGCGCAGGGGCACCATGCCCTTGGGGGTCAGTTGGTACACGCCCGTGGCCGAGTTCAGCCGGAAGCCCATGGACGAATCCGGGTGCTGCACCGCGTGCCGCTCCTTCGTGCCGTCGTGCTCCACGGGCGACGCCATGGCGCGCTGCAGGTTCACCACCGGCACCGCGTGCGCCACGAACGAGTCCGGCCCCACCACCAGCTCCGACGGCCAGCGGCCCGCCAGGCGCAGGGTCAGCGTGAAGCCCTGCCAGTTGCGGGGGGCCGGCGGGATGCGGGCCTCCAGGAACAGCTCCTGCTGCGGGAAGTGCAGGAGCTGCCGCAGCCGCTGGAGCGGGTGTTCGGACGACTCGCCCTCCGCGGGCACCGGCCGGGGCGCGCCGAAGCGCACCGGGCCCGAGTGCGCGTCGAAGGGCTTCACCTCGTGCTCCATCCCCCCGTCGTCGAAGCTGACGGTGGCGGAGCGCACGGCGCTCTTCAGTTGGAAGAACACCGCCAGGGACGCCCGGAAGTCGTTGAGGTGGTTGACGTGCAGCCGCACCTCGCCCGGCGAGTCGTTGCGCGGGAAGCCACCCTCGAAGACGAGCCGCAGGAGCGCGCCGTCCTCGCCCTGGCGCTCCAGCCGCGCCTGGGTGAGCCGCACGGGCAGCAGCCGCACCGGGGCCAGCGTGCGCAGGGAGAGCGGCCCGGTGGGACCGCCGCCCGGGCCCGGGTTGAGGAGGAAGGGCGTGCCCCGGGGCAGCTCCGCGGCGTCCACGAAGCGCGCGTCCGGCTCCGCGCGGAACATGGCCATGGCGGGGATGGGGTTGAGCAGGTAGGCGAAGTGCTGCTGGAACAGCCGCAGCGTGCTGCGCTCCAACGCGCGCTGCCCGGCCCGGCGCGTGCGCGCGGTGAACAGGGCCATGGCCTCCGTGAGCCGCCGCACGTCCGCGTCCTCGCCGTCCAGCGGCGCGGAGGGGTGCAGGGCGGTGTAGCCCAGGCGGAACTTCTCCAGCGCCTGGAGCTCCTCCAGGAACGACGCGTAGAGCGCTTCATCCATCCGCATGGCCTACTCCCCCTCCTGCACGCGCAGGAACATCCGGCCCTCGGCCACCTCGATGAGCTGGGTGTCCTTCTCCAGGGTGCGCTGGATGCGCAGCATGGGCTTCGAGTCCTGGTACAGGTGCTGGATGGACGTCTCGCTCTTGTCCGTCTTGCCCAGCAGCAGGTGGTTGCCCTGCGACTCCTTGGGGAGCCGCGCGCCGGGGCGCCACTCCAGGAAGCGGTCCATGCGCGCGTGCTGGTAGTCCAGCGACACCAGCACCCGCGTCCCCTTGTCCGCGGGGAAGTAGAAGTGTCCGGGCTGCTGGTGCGGCTCGTAGGGACAGCGCACCTCCTTGTCCCACAGGGGCAGCTTCACCCGGTACGACTCCACCGACGTCTCCTCGTCCTGGCGGATCTGATACGTGCGCTCCGGATCCGCGCCCTCCTCGCTGACCACCCGCCCCTCCGCGAGGAAGGGCCAGCGCGGCGGCCGGAAGCGCGGGCGACGGAACGTCGGGTCCGCCGCCTCCTCCAGCGTGGCCTTCAGCGACAGCGCGTAGTCGTTGGCGGTGCTGTCCGGGTCGTGCGCGGCGTCGGGCTCCACGGCGCGCGCGTCCAGCTCCAGCGTGTGGAGCCGGTACTGCTTGCCGTGCGTCGCGGCCTGCGTGCTGAAGCCCCCCAGCGTGTAGAGGCCGTTGAGCACCAGCGACGCGCGCGGGTAGCTCGCGAAGGCCAGCCGCAGCTCCGGGCCTTCCAACTGCTGGCGCTTCGTCTCCAGCGTCACCCGGTCCGTGAGCGTGCCCTCCAGCGTGGAGGTGACCAGGCACTCGGTGATGACGCCCGCGATGGCGTCCGCGTTCTCCACCGCCTTGCGCTTCGTGCCGGCGTCCACGTAGCTGTTGAGCACCGACAGCGCGTCCCGGCGCGGCTCCGGGTAGCGCAGGTCCACCTGCTTCACCTCGTCGCGGGTGAGCACCAGCGCCTCGCCGCCCTCGGGCTTCGCGTCCGCGAGCGTGTACTTCCCCGTCGCGTAGTCCAGGAACATGCCCGCGTGCATGCGCGCCTGCACCCAGTGCACGAAGTCCAGGAAGCTGGCGCCGGAGTCGTCATCCGCGCCCAGCCCCAGCGCGTGCAGGCCGTGCTTCGTCCCCGCGGCCTCCCACTCGTAGGCCACGTCCAGCCCCCCGGGCGTGTTCGCCTGGAGGACCGCCTGCAGCGTCTCATCCACCCACACGCCGCTGGGGAAGTGGCGGCGCCACAGCATCGCGGCGGGGTCCACCAGGCGGATGCGGTAGCGCCGCTGCATCACCGGCGCGTCCTTCACGTTCGCCAGCGAGCGCTCGCGGACGTGGCGCTCCTCCACCCGGCCAATGAGCTTCAGCGGCAGGGCCTCCGCGCCCTCGCGCCCCTCCGCCTGCGCGCCGTAGCGGCGGTCCACGGTCAGCGTCGCCGTCAGGGGCTTGGTGTCGGTGAAGGGGGTGAAGAGCGTGTCCTCGTCCCCGCTCTCCTTGCAGAGCACCCACCACTCGATTCGCGCCTCGAAGCCGTAGGCGTGTGCCTTCACCGACAGGCGCTTGATGCTGCCCGCGGGCAGCTTGAAGGCCTTGTCGCCGGCCTTGAGGTCCAGCGTCACCTTCAACTGTTCGGTGAACCTCATGGGTCGTCCTCCCCGGCCGCCTCTTCCGGAGGCCGTTCGCGCAGGCGGCGCGAGCCCGGGTCCAGCAGCAGGTCCATGGGCTCGTGGGAGTCACGCAACAGCAGGCGCACCACCAGGCCGGGCGCGCCGCCCGCCGCCGCGGGCACCTCGTCGATGGCCACCACCTCCACGCGCGGCTCGTAGCGCGACAGCGTCTCGCGGATCTCCGCGCCCAGGCCCGAAAGGCGCTCCGCGTCCGAGCGGAACCCCGTCTCCGTCAGCCCGAAGCCGGGCAGCACGGAGGCCGCGCCCCGCTTCGCCTGGAGCAGGTGGCCCAGGTTTCGGAGCACGGCCTCACGCTGCGTCTCCACCACCCCCAGGAACTTCCGGTGCAGAAAGCCCACGGTCCCCTCCCCTCCTACCGTCCGGCCGCCTTCGGCGTGCCCATGGTCATGCCCTGCCGGTCGCCTTCGGCGCGCGGAGGCGCGGCCACCGGCACGGACGTGTCGCCCAGGAAGATGAGCTGCCGCAGCGGCTTGCCCTCCGCGCCCGGCAGCCGCTCGTAGCCCAACTGTCCCCGGGGCCCCAGGCGCACGGTCCGCCCGTGCGCGAGCACCGTCAGCACCACCTCCAGTTGCAGCCGCGCGGGGACGAGCAGCGGCAGGATGTGCCGGTGGAAGCGGTGGCGCACCCGCGCGGGCCAGTCCCGCCCGCGCATGTCCGCCTCCTCGTCCGCGAACACCTCCACCTGGAAGCCCCCGATGTCCGCCGCGTACGTCTGGCCCAGGATGCCCGTGCCATCCAGCGGCGTGGGCCCGTGGGTGGGCCGCATGCCGGAGAAGCGCGTGCGGAAGGAGCGGCGGACGCACGTCACGCGCAGCTCCGGGAACACCTGCTGGAACAGCCACTGGAGCGTGGCCTGCGAATCCACGCCCACCATGCGCAGGTAGAAGCCCTTCGTGCGCTCCCAGTCCCCCACCAGGCTCGCGTCCCGCTCGGGGTGCAGCGCGTCCACCAGCGCCAGCATCAGCCGGTGGTCGAAGAAGCGGATGAAGTCGAGGAACGGCTCCGGCTCCGGAAGCTGCTCGGCCACCTGGAGGAAGTAGCTGGGCAACAGGCCCGGCGTGCTCAAGAGGCCCAGGTTGAGCGTCACCACCACCCGGCGCACCGGGGAGACGTGGAACGTCACCGCCTCCACCAGCGAAGAGGACGCCACCGGCTCCGGGTTGCCCTCGAAGAGCACCCGGTCCCGGCCATAGCCCTGCGTCTCCAACAGCCGCAGGAGCGGCCCCAGGTCGAAGTCCTTGGCGCGGGCGCGGATGCGCCGCTCCAGCGGGGACAGCAGCGGCGAGGCGCCGTTCATGACCGGGACCGCCTCACTCGCCCGGCCCCACGAAGGCGCCCAGGTCCACCTGGTAGAACTGCGACAGCGTGCGCCACTCCATGGAGTCCTTGCGCTCCCAGTGCTCCTGGATGTCCCCCACGTGGCGGTTGAGCAGCGCGCCGAACGACGAGAACAGCTCCGGCAGGTAGCGCCGGGGGTCGAAGTCCTCCAGCGTCCGCAGCACGTCGTCGCTCACCAGCGCGGCCTTCTGGAAGTCCCCGCGCTCCACCAGCACCTCGAAGGCCTTGAGCTTGTCGCACAGCTCCAGCAGGTGCGCGGACCCGCGCAGTTGCAGCGGCCCCGTCGCGCGGGGGAACGGCGAGGGCGGCGCCGCGGCGGCCTTCGCGCCCCGGCCCTTCGCGGGAGCGGCGGGCTTCGCGGGCTCCGGGGCCGGCGCGGGGGCGGCCGCGCGCTCCTGCGTCTCCTTCAACCACTGCCCCAGCCCCGCCAGCCCCTGGGCCCCGTTGCGGAACGCGGGGCCCTCCAGCGCGCCCTGCAGCGCCTGGATGCCGCGCAGGGCGTCCTTGCGCCTGCCGTCCGTGAAGCCCTTCGTCCACGTCTCCCAGCCGGCGTCCTTCTTGCCGTGGTGATACTTCAGCGCGCTCACCAGCGTCTGGAACAGCCACGTCAGCGCCTTGTTGAGCAGCACCGCGGGCTTGGACTTGTCCTTCGCCTCTCCCTGCGCGGACTCCTCCGCCGCCGCGCGCGCCAGCGCGACCAGCACCTCCAGCACGTCCGGCAGGCGCCCGAGCCCGTCCTCGCGCAGCGCCGTGAAGAGGTAGTAGGCCGACAGGCGGACCTCGTAGACGCCCTCCGCGTCCAGGGCCTCGATGGCGTCCGCGGCCTCCGCGTAGGCCTCCCGCTGCACCAGGTCCGCCACCGTGAGGAAGCGCGGGTCATGCGACTCCAGGCGCTCCAGCGTTCCGCCCTCCACGGGGCGCAGGCACAGGCTCAGGTCTCTCATGGTCTGTCTTTCCACTTCATGTTACATGTCTTTCATTCACAAGGACAGACACCCATGGCCATCGCGAAACCCGACTTGCTCGAACTCGAATGCAACTGGCAGACCGGGTTTCAATACCGGCCCGGTTTCCGCGGCGCGCTGGGATATCTGTTGGAATGGAATGGCTGCGGCGGGCTGAACCTGGCGAAGGACCTCACCCTGTCCTCCCCCACCGTGGGTGACTTCGGGCCCAAGGCGCAATGCATTGGCCTGATTGAACGGCTGACCATGAACGGCGCTTCCGGTCCCCTGGACTTCAGCGTGTACGTGGGGCGCGTCACGGCCGCCAACGTGCTCAACCACTTCGCCAAGCCGCTGGAGAACCTGCGCCTGAAGCTGGCGTGGGCCATCATCGACTTCGATGAAGCGGGTGACACCTGGTTCGAGGCCGCCAAGCTGAAGAGCCCCGCCTCCGCCGAGGCGCTGATGGACACGGAGAAGGGCCGCCCCAAGGTCTTCCTGGACAACCAGCCCGCCACGCTGTCCGCGGACCTGGACATCCGCTTCCACCGCTTCCAGTTCCGGGTGGTGCCCGCGCCCAAGAAGAGCACCACCCTGGAGTTCGCCACCAACTCCCAGGAGCGCCGCGTCACCAGGTGGGGCTCGGACAAGTAGCGCCCCAAGCGCAGACGGGGAAGGCGCATCCGCCCTCCCCGCCCTCGCTTCAATCGCCTACGACTTGTTGCCCTCGACGTAGCCCCAGGCGTACACGTCCTTGTCGTTCGAGTTGTGGCCGTAGTGGATGTTGCACAGGTGCGCCTTGTCCGGGATGAGCTGGAAGGTCATCTGGCAGAACTTCACGTCCGTGACGCCCACGTTCTCCGGGTCGCCCACGTGCAGCATCACCTCGCTGCCCTTCTGGTTCAGGCGGGCGGTCACCTCGTTGGCGGGGCCGCCGGCCTCGTCACCCAGCGGATAGCACTTCTCGAACCACTTGCCCTGGGCGCTGTCCCACTCGCAGATCCAGAACTTGAGCTGGCGGATCTCCGTGTTGGTGATGCCGGTGAAGTCCGCCTTGTTCTCCGGCGAGATGAGCACCGTGAAGTCAATGGGGTCGAGCTTGCCGCCCTCCCACTGGAGCTGCGTGATGAGGCCCACCGCGCGCACGGCCTTCTTCGCGCCCACGTCCTCCAACTGCACGCCGGGGTAGGCGGGGTCCCCGACGAACGGGGTGTAGAAGAGGCTGCTGCTCTTGGGGAAGGCGCCGTCGTCCTTGCCCATCCCCTTGATGTCCAGCAGGTAGCCCACCGGCATGTTCTTCTGGGGGCGCTGCTGGATGGTCTGCTGCCAGTCACACGAAATGCCAAGCGGTCCATCACCCATGGGTTCGGTCCTCCAGTTTGCTGCGGGGTTTGTCAGCCGAGCCGCGCATCCACGCGCAGGTCCACGTTCATGCCTTCGAACTGGATGTGCGGGAGGACGGAGAGGTTGCAGTGGTACCAGCCCACCTTGCCGGGCACTTCCGCCACGGTGAGGTTGTAGGCCTTGAAGGGGTAGTAGCGCAGCGTCAGGTCATCCGGGTTCACCAGCGTGGTGACGTACCGGGAGATCCACCGGTCCAACTGCTGCTGCATGTACGCCGCGTTCGCCGTGCTGCCGATGTTCTCGCGCATGATGGCCTTCACGTAGTGCGCGATGCGGCTGATGGAGTACGTGTAGGCCAGGTTCGTCACCAACTGCGAGTTCTCCGAGTCCTTCGCGTCCTCGAACACCTGGGCCTTCTTGAGGGACTGGACGCTGAAGAAGACGGCCTCCGCGCTGCCCTTCTTGTGGATGAGCGGGATGAAGCCGCCGTTGGCCAGCTCCAGCTCGCGGAAGTCCGGGATGGACATCTCCACGGGCAGCTTCATCTCCTCCTCGCCGCGCAGGTGCGTCAGGTGCACCGGCAGGCCGGACACCAGGCCGCCGCCCTTGGGGCCGCGGATGTGCTGGCACCAGCCGGAGCCCGCGAACGAGCGCACCAGGTTGCGGGCGAACAGCATGGCCGCGTTGCCCCAGAGGTACTCCTCCTCCTTGTCGCCCTTCACCGCCTCCGTGAAGTTCATCCCGGGGGCCGGGTAGGTCTCCGGGTTGTAGGGCGGCCGGACGATGTAGCGCGGCAGCGTGAGCCCCACGTAGGCGGCCTCGTCCGTCTCCCGCAGCGCGTTCCAGGCGGAGTACTTGGGCGAGTCCAGCAGGCTCGCCACGTCGCGCAACTGGGCCACCTCCTTCATGGTGTCGCAGCCGAAGAAGCGCGGGGACACGGACGCCACGAACGGCGCGTGGCTGGCCGCGGCGATCTTCCCCATCGTCTTGAGCCACAGCATGTCCTGCGGCGTGTTGGCGAACTCGAACAGCCCCACCAGCGCGCCGTAGGGGGCGCCGCCGTACTGATCGTACTCAGCCACGTACAGCTTCTTGAAGAACTCCGAACCGGCGACGTCCGCCGCGTTCGTCTCCAGGTCGCTGTAGGCCTCCTCCTTGGAGACGTCCAGCAGGCTCAGCTCGATGTTGGCCTTGAAGTTGGTGTTGCGCACCAGGTCGTTGAGCGCGGTCCACTGCGCCTCCACCTCCTGGAACTCCGGCGCGTGCAGCACGGCGTTGAGCTGGTCCGACACCAGCGCGTCGATGGTGCCGACGAGCTCCTGCACCGTCTGCTTGTCGAAGCGGCCCTCGTCCGTGTCCATGTTGTGGACCATGGCCGCCAGGCTGGAGACGAAGCGCTCCTCGGGCGTGGCGTCGTCGGGGATGACCAGCAGGTCCGTCTGGGCGGAGGCGTCGCGCGCGGCGGGCACGGAGCCCAGGCGCACGCTGTTGAGGAAGAGCGGAAGGTCCAGGGGCACGTCGGCCACGGCGGTCGCCGCGGGGGTGGAAGACGCAGGAGTGGTGGGCATGGAAGAAGGCCTCGTTCAGGAAGGTCGTGGGGAGGGGCTCGCGCCCGGCATCACGTCGTCGGCGGCTGCGGGTTCGTCGCGGCCAGCTTCGGCAGGCTCATCGACTTGAACGCGGCCAGCTCCGTCTTCAGCTTCTGGACGGCCTCCGGGCTCTGCGCGAGCTGGCGCACCAACTGGCGGAACTCCTTGCGGTTGTCCAGGTTGCCCTGCAGCTCCAGCAGCAGCTTGCGCAGCGTGAGCAGCGCGTTGATCTTCGGCACCTGCCGGGCCACGTCCGCCGGGGTGAAGGACTTCATCGAGTCCAGCTTGAGGCTCACCTGCAGCGGCGCCGGCGCCGAGCCGTCCACCGGGTCCTTCTTGTCCACGCGGTTGGGCACGCTGAAGTTCAGCGTCATGCCCATGTTCTGGATGACCTGGTTCAGGTTCTTGCCATCCAGGTTGCGGATCTCCCGCTGATCCAGGTCCTTCTTGCGGTCCACCGAGGTGCCCTTGGAGAAGTCCCCCATCACCAGCAGCCGGAACGGAAGCGCCTTGTCCGCCCGGGTGCCATTCACCTGGGTGCGGTAGGTCAGCGTGATGCGTGATCTGGGAATTTCGTCGGTGATGGCCATGAGTACCCCCAAGTACTGAACCGCCGTTTGTAAAAGAATTGATAAACCAGACGAATACACAAAAGCAATACACCCCCAACACATGACCTGATACAGCGGGCGCGTCATCACCCAGTGAGACAGGAACGACCCAACCCATGATGTTTCATGCCTTGCGGGGCAAGGAACCAGACACGGTGGATCGTCCAGGCTCACTTGACGCCGCTGGCCCCAGGCCGGTAGCTTTTTCTAAACATTGTCACCAGCCCGAGCAAGCTTTTGCCCCGGGCGGTCCCTGTGACAAAACGTCTCCCGCCACCCCTGGTCATGAACCCAGACACACTCGCGCGAGTCCTGTGGCAGGAGGGGCAGACCCTGCTGCCTGAACACTTCCGGGCCCAGGAGGAATCCCTCTCCACGGAGGCGCGGCGCTACGCGGGGTTCGCGGGGCTGCCGGTGGTGGGCGTGAGCGCGCTGCGCTTCAATGATGTCCTGCTCGCCAAGGGCTCGGTGGCGCTGGAGGAGTTGACCGCGGTGCTGCCGGGCGGCCACCTGGTGGAGGTGCCGGGCAACGCGGAGGTGACGCCGCTGTCACTCGAGGAGACGGGCCGCACGCGGGTGACGGTGTACCTGCACCTCCTGGCGGTGCTGGAGCCCCGCGAGGACGTGGCGCCCGCGGGCGCCGAGACCCCCAGCGTGGTGCGCGCGGGACGGCGGCTGTGCCTGTCGCTGGAGCCGGTGGTGGACGACACGGTGAGCAGCCTGTCGTTGGCGGTCTTCACCCGGAACGCGGACGGGCCCTGGCGGCTGTCCGCCACGCACCTGCCGCCGCTCTTGAGCGTGGGCCCCCACCCGTTCCTGGAGCCTCTGTTCGAGCAACTGGACGGGCTGCTCCAGCAGGCGCAGGGGCAGTTGCGCACGTCGCTGCGCGAGGGCCTGGTGCGGGGCGACCGGCTGGCCAGCGCGCGGCGGGCGCTGTGCGAGGTGCGCAGCCTCCAGGTGCTGCGCCAGGACATGCGCCAGGGCATGCAGCCGCCGCCGTACCCGCTGGTGCAGGCGCTGCGGCGGCTGTACTTCGAGACGTGCTGCTACCTGGAGGCGGAGCCGGACGACGAGCTGCCCGCGTACGAGCACGAGGCGCCGGGCCCGGGGCTCGCGCGGTGGATGGAGCTGCTCACGCGCGGCTTCCGCCCGCAGGCCAGCCCCATGTCCTACCGCGCCTTCGACTTCCAGGACGGGCACTTCAAGCTGACGCCGCTGCCCAAGGAGACGCCGCCGCCGGATGACTTCTACCTGCTGGTGCGCCGGCAGGAGCGCGACCGGCCCCGCTCCATGGAGGGCGTGAAGCTGGCCAGCCCCCTGCGGCTGCCGGCGGTGCGGCGCCAGGCCTTGAAGGGCGTGCCGTACCGGCACGTGGCCTACCCGTCGTTCCCCCACTCCTTCGACGCGGACATCGACTGGTACCAACTGACGCCCCAGAGCGAGGAGTGGCAGTCCGCGACGCGCGAGGACGGGCTCACCTTCTTCGCCACGCCCGCGCTCGAAGGGGCGCAGGTGCTCCTCTACTGGCGCAGGGCCTGACGGCGGACCGAAGGGGGGAACGGCGCGCATGCCCAAGCTCATCTGCATCATCGACATGGACAAGGAGAAGGGCATTGTCCTCACCACGGAGGACAAGGACGGGAAGATCCTCCAGACGGTGAAGATGGACGGCGAGGCCATCACCCTGGAGGTGAAGGGCGACAGCGCCACCAGCACCATCGTGCAGAAGCAGGACAGCGTCACGGTGACCTGCAAGTCCTTCGTGCTGAAGGCGGAGACCATCGAGGTGACCTCCTCGAAGGCGTCTTCGTGGAAGAGCGAGGACACGTTCGCGCTGGAGAGCCTCAAGGCCTTCACGGTGACCACGAAGGACGAGCTGACGCAGAAGGCGGCGAAGGACGCGACGCTCTCCTCGGACAAGGCCGTGACGATGAAGGCGACGGCGAAGTTCAACGTGGAGGGCGCCGACGTCCAGGTGGAGGCCAAGAGCGGCGCGGTGAAGCTGAAGGCCCCGTCCATCAAGGCGGAGGGGCAGACGGACGTCACCCTGGAGGGGCCACAGGTGAAGGTGAGCGCGAAGACGCAGCTCTCGCTCAAGTCGGACGCCGTGGCGGAACTCAAGGGCGGCATGGTGAACGTGGGTTGAGGGGGGCGCGATGAAGCTCGAGCACTGGCAGGTCGTCTTCACGCAGTACCGGCAGGCCCAGTCCGTGCTGGACGGGTGGCTGCCGCAGGTGGCGCCCGGCTCGGCCGCGGCGGCGGGGCTCCTGGGCCGCGAGGGCCTGCGCAGGCTCCACGACGAGCTGCTGGAGGTGATTGAGCGGCTGCGCGCGGGCCTGGGCGCCCACGCCCGCGACGAGGAGGTGCAGGACGCGCTCAGGCCCTTCACCTACCTGGTGGACGAGCGCGTGCTCCTGCGGCTCGCGGACGCGGAGCAGCCGCTGTGGCCGCTGCTGCAGTACCGCCTCTTCGGCGAGGACGGCGGCGGCGAGGCCTTCTACACGCTGGCGGATCAACGCCTGGACCAGCCGGGCTCCCCCGCGCTGCTCTTCGAGATGCTCCACTTCTGCATCACGGCGGGCTTCGGAGGCCGCTACCTGGGGCACACCGCGAAGCTGCGCGAGTACCAGGAGCGGCTGTCCGCGCGCATCGTCACGCCCCCGCCACCGCCCGCGCCCGCCGCGTCCGGCGAGTCCCCGGGGCCGCTGCTCTACGCCCTCCCCGTCCGCTACTACGCCGTCAGCGCCGCGAGCGTGCTGGGGCTGCAGGGCCTGCTCTGGTGGGTGACCCGGTGAAGCCGCAAGCCGCGCCCGCGGCCCCCATCGACGCGGCGCCCGCCCTGCTCCAGGAGGTGCGCCGGACCCTCGCCGCGCGCCTGGACGTCGGACGCCACGGCCTGGAGCCCATGCTGAACGAGCTGGCCCGGACGCTTTCCCTCTTGATGCCGGGGCCGGGTGACGCGCGGTTGTCGCCGGAGGAGCAGGAGAAGGTGCGCGCGTCGTTCGCGGGCATGGTGGACACGCTGGAGGACGTCCTGGAGGCCCTGCATCGCTCGGGCCGGGCCGGGAACGTCCTGGGCTGGGGGGAGCGCTGAGCCATGGATGTCCTCAAGAAACTGACGGCGTTCATCCCGCCGAAGTGGAAGCCGTACGCGCTGGTGCTCCTGGCGCTGCTGGCCCTCTTCGTGCCGCTGTTCCTCGTGTGGCGCGCGAAGCGCAAGAGCGCGCCGGCCGGAGGCACCGCCGCGCCGGAGCCCCTGGCGAAGAACCGGCTGCGCAAGGTGCGCGAGAAGTTCCTGGCCGGGCTGCCCCTGCGCCACCGCGTGGCGGTGCGGGACCTGCCAGGTGTGGTGGTGATGGGGCCTGCGGGCGCGGGCAAGTCGCGGCTCATCGAGCTGGACCTGGACTGGAAGCGGCAGGCGCGGCAGTTCCTGCCCAGCCTCCTCAACGACTCGCTGCTCCAGGTGTACCTGGGCGCGGACGTCGTCGCCCAGGAGGTGTCCCCGCAGCTCCTGGAGGACGAATCGCCCCAGGCGCGCGAGGCGCTGCGCCGGCTGTGGAAGGACAGCTTCGGCGGCGGTCAGCAGGCGCTGGCGGTGCTGGTGCTGGACGCGCGCTGGCTTCAGGACACGCCCCCGGACGAGGTGCGCCGGGCCGCCCAGTTGCTGCGCGGCAAGCTCAACCTGCTGGCGGAGGTGCGGGGCGGCGCGCTGGAGACGCGCGTGTGCCTCACCCACCTGGATGAGCGCGAGGGGTACGCGGACTTCGCGAAGCTCTTGCGCGCGCACCACGTGCCGCTGCGCTTCCCCCTGCCCCCGGCCGGCCAGGAGGGCAAGCTGGGCTCGCTGCTCAAGGCGCAGGAGCAGTACCTGGCGCTGGGCCTGACGGCGCTGCCGGTGGAGTCCTTCGAGCGCCTGGAGCGCTTCTATTCCGAGGGCCACGCGCCCTTCGAGGCGCTGTCGCGCTTCGTGACGGCGCTGATGGAGGGCCAGACGCTGGCGTACGCGCCAAGCCTGGCCACGGTGTCGCTGTCCTCCGCGGACAAGGACGCCAGGGACCCGGACGTCCTCTCGGTGTCCGCCGAGGCCAGCACGGCGCGCGCGGTCCACGACCGCTACCTGCACACGCACCTGCGCCGGGCGGTGCTGCTGGGCCTGGCGTTCGCGCTGCCGCTGCTGGTCGCGTACGGGCACTTCGCGTGGAGGCTGGGCCAGGCGCGCACGCGCGTGCAGCGCTTCGAGGACATGGTCCAGCGCATGCGCGACCAGGGACAGGAGGTGTCCGGGGCCGCGGTGCAGGAGCCGGTGCTCGCGGCGGGCCAGTCCCTGGACTCGCTGTGGCGGGCGATGAACACGTGGCCGCTGTTGCGCTACAGCTTCACCGGCGCGCGAGAGGACCTGCGCCAGCGCCTGGCGCGCGGCATCCGCGAGGCCCACATCCGGCCCGCGCTGGAGAAGTGCCACCGCCAGCCGGACACGTGCCGTCCGGAGCAGGTCGTCTACCTGCTGGCCACGCTGCACGGCTCGCGCGAGGAGCCGCTGGGGCAGTTGGTGCTGTCCAGCCTGAAGACGCGCCCGAACTGGAGCTTCGTGTCGGAGGGGAGCCCGGCCGAGCCCGCGGGGGACCTGGCGGCGCTGGAGGCGGGGCGCTCGTGGGTGACGGCGGTGGGACTCAACGAGTCCCTGGTGGCCGACTACGTCGTCATGAGCAACCCGCCCTGGTCGGCGCCGGACACGCCCGAGGCCAGTTGGGCGCGCTGGCCCTTCCCGGAGCCGCTCACGCTGGAGGCGCAGTTGATGCCGTGGCAGGCGCACCTGCGGCGGCTGCAGGACCTGCTGGCGAACCGGGCCGTGGAGCCGCGCGAGCTGGAGCGGCTGGACGCGGACCTGGAGTCCATGCAGGACGAGCGCAGGCGGCTCCAGGCGCTGCTGGATGACAGCGCGCGCTTCAGCAGCCTGCCGCGCGCGCTGGAGCTCCTGGCCGCCTCCGAGGCGCGCGTGGACACCAGCCGCTTCCGGGGCATCCCCTCCACGCTCAAGACGGTGGCGTGGATCAACGACCACCGGGACGCGCTGACGAACGTGCTGCGCATGGAGGAGGAGGCGTACCTGGGCGTGAAGGCGGTGCAAAAGATGACCGTGGCGGAGCTGCTGGTGCGCGACGGCCTGTGGCTGCCGGGCAACGGCCCCACGGTGCTCCAGGTGCCGGTGCTCCAGAGCACCTTCGAGTTCCGCCCCAAGGACAGCTCGCGGCTCCTGCACCAGGCGCTCCTGCGCTACCACGAGAAGACGGGGCGCCTGCCCTTCGGCGTGGTGGAGGGCGAGGACGCGGTGGCGGCGCGCGGCGGCGCGACCCTGGCGGCGGACCGGCTGGAGTTCGACACGCGGCTGCGCCCGCTGGTGGACGAGTTCACCACGCGCATCAAGGGCGCGGGGCTGCCGGTGGAGGAGGTGTCGCAGCGCCAGGAGCACGTGCGCCGCAAGGTGAACCAGTTCGCGTTCCAGTACCGCAACCGGCTGTTCCAGCGCGTGTCCGGCTACCGCTTCCAGGCGGTCATCCCCGCGCTCCTGTCGGAGGAGCTGTCGCGGCTCACGCAGCCGTCCTCGGAGCTGGTGGACATGCTGCGCGACGTGGCCCAGGGCGTGGCGCTGGAGCCGTTGGACGGCCCCTTCTACGAGTCGCTGCGCAACGCGGTCGCGCCGTTCAAGCCCATCGCCACGGTGATGAAGCCGGACGAGACGGGCAACTACACGGCGCTCAACCCCTACCGCGCGCTGGTGGCCCAGATGTCGGACGAGCTGAACGCGGTGCCCCGCCCGGGCGTGGTGCCCGCGGAGGCGACGGCGTCGCTCAACGGAGGCCTGGCCACGGGCAGCGCGCAGCCGGCGAGCGGTGCCGCGAGGCTGCCGGAGCTGCTGACGCCGCTGGGGCGGCTGGCCTTCGCGATGATGCTGGAGGACGACACGTCCTACCTGCGCAAGGTGGACGCGTGGCTGGACCAGCAGGGGCTCATCGGAGAGCTGCGGCAGCCCTTCCGTCAGCCGTTCCTCGCGGTGCGCGAGCTGGGGCAGCGCGAGATCGAGCGGACCCTGGAGCGGCAGTGGGACGACGCCTCGAGCCGGTTCCTGCGCCCGCTCCTGGGCCGCTATCCGTTCACGCCGGACGCGACGCAGGAGGTGGATCCGGGGGACCTGGAGGTGCTGCGCAAGCAGGACGGCGCGTTCTGGGAGTTCGTGACGCGGGTGCTGGCGCCGGTGTGCGAGGAGCGGGGCTCCGAGTGGGTGGCGCGAGGCGCGCTCCAGTCTCGGATGACGTTGCCCCAGGGGATGTTGCCCACGCTGGGGAGGCTGTCGCGGCTGGCCCGCATGTTGTGGGACACGGAGGGGCGGCCCCGGCCGCTGCTCCTGCAGGTGATGCCGCTGCCGCTGCCGAAGGCGCCCACGCAGGGCAGCTTCGTCACGCTGGGTTCGCTCAAGTGCGGCAAGACGACGTTCCTCGCGTACAACCAGAGCCCGTCGTGGCAGGAGTTCCCGCTGGCGTGGTGGGACCAGCAGACGGCGTCGCTGATGCTGGAGGTGCGCGCGCCCGCGGACCAGTCGGTGCAGTACGCGTCGCTGGAGAAGTCGCGTTCGGCGTGGAGCTGCTTCCGGCTGCTGGAGTCCTCGCAGTCCACGGAGGACCCGCAGCACCGCCGCTGGTCGTTGCGAGCGCGGGGCGCCACGTCCACGGACGGGGTGATGGACCTGCGCTTCGGGCTCAAGGGTGAGCCCTGGATCCCGTTCCGCGAGGTGCCGCGATGAAACCGTGGGCAGGCTGCATCCCCCTGGCGCTGTGTTTCCTGGCCGCGTGCCAGCCGAGCACGCTGCACCTGAGCGTGAAGGCCCCGTCGGGGACGAACCAGGGCCGGCCGCTGTACATGCTGGTGCGCAAGGTGGACCCGAAGCAGTTCGCCGTGGAGTCCTACGGCGAGGTCTCCGCGCGCATCTTCCAGCCGGACGCGGACGTGCTGCTGTCCGCGCTGATCTACCCGGGGACGCTGCAGCGCATGAAGGTGCCGCTGCCGGAGAACGCCCCGGTGGCGGTGTCGTTCCTCTTCACCGCGCCGGACGGCACCTGGCAGCAGTTCGTCAACACGCCCGCGCCGGGCTCGCTGGACATCGAGCTGCTCGAAGGACGCATCCGCACGGGGACGCAGCCCGCGGCGCCCAAGGAAGGCGACGACGCGGCGAAGCCGCCCGAGCCGCCCGCCGCGCCGAAGCCCCCACCCTCCTCTTCCGCCAAGGCCCCGGCCCTCCACGCCGAGAACTGAGGTCGCCTCATGCAACGCATCCTGCTCATCCTGACGGCTGCACTGTGCGTCCTGACCGCCTGCGGTCCCGAGGCGGAGAAGCCCCCCGCTGTCGCGGACAGCAGGGATGCGCGTGTCCGGGACCAAGGTGCCGCACTGCTCCCCGCGGATCCCGCGGCCTCGCTCAGCGTGTCGGAGACCGCCGTCGACTTCGGCGACCAGGCTCCGTGCGCGCCGAGGCAGAAGTCCATCAAGCTGTTCAACACCGGCAGCACGGCGCTCACGGTCCACCGGGTGACCACCACCGGAGGCTTCACCTTCAACGGCATCTACGACACGGCGCTCAACCGCTGCGACACCAACTGCTCCGTGCCCATCACGCCCGTGAGCAGCACGGACGCGATGACCGTGCGCATCGGCTTTGCTCCGCTCCAGCCCGGGACCGCCCAAGGCACGCTGACGCTCTACACGGATGATCCCGCCGCCCCGTCCATCGTCGTGACGCTGGATGGAAAGGCCTCGGGCCCGCTCATCGTGCTCGGCCAGACGTCCGTGGCGTTTGGCGCCCGTGAGCTGGGGACTTCGACACCGCGCAACGTCACGGTGATGAACCTGGGCAATACGAACTTCACGATGGAGCCGTCCGCCACGGCCCCCTTCAGCGTGTCCGGCGCCTCGGTGACCCTCGCGCCCGCCAGCTCGAAGACGCTCGTGGTGAGCTTCAACCCCTTGACCGTCGATGACCTGGGCCCCCTCTCCGGTTCGCTCTTCCTGACGAGCTCCTCCGTCGTGTGCCCCACCCCGCCCTCCGCCGCGCTCACCGGAGAGGGGCTGTCCCCCGCGAAGCTCTATGTGAGCCGCGCCTCCGTGGCCTTCGAGCAGACGCCGGTGAACACCGACAGCGCCACCCAGGAGGTCACCGTCCGGAACGACGGCGACGCCCTGCTCACGGTGAGCCAGTTGAAGCTGCCCGCCGGCTCCCCGTTCCGCGTGGACACCGCGGGCCCCTTCAGCCTGGCGAAGGGAGACACCCAGCGGCTGAAGCTGACGTTCCGCCCCACGGCGACGGGCAACTGGACGCACACCCTCAGCTTCACCATCAACAGCGCCGACGTGCCCGCCGTCACCCTGACCGGCGGCACGCCGTCCAGCCCGAAGCTCGTCCTGAGCCGCACGGACGTGGCCTTCGAAGAGACCCCGTTCAACACCGACAGCGCGCCCCAGGAGGTCACGGTCAAGAACGGCGGGGACAGCCTGCTCAAGGTGACCGCCCTGACGCTGCCGGCGGGCTCTCCCTTCCGGGTGGATACCGCGGGCCCCTTCAGCCTGGCGCCCGGAGACACCCAGCGCCTCCAGTTGACGTTCCACCCGACGCCGACGAGCGCCACGAGCGGCAAGCTCACCTTCACCAGCAACGACACCGCCGCGCCCGAGCTCAACCTGTCCGGCACGACGACGCCCGGCAATGCCTGTCTGGGCATCTCCCCGCTTTCGTTCGTCTTCGCCGAGCAGGAGGCAGGAGACGTGGGCAGTGAGCAGCAGAAGGTGACGGTGACCAACACGGGGAACGTCTCGCTGACGGTGACGCCCACGGTGACCACGGGCGGCAGCGCCTTCTCCGTGAGCCCCAGCGCGGCGTTCACGCTGGCCCCAGGCCCGGCGGGACGTGAGCTCTTCATCACGTTCAACCCCGGCGCCAATGAGAGCGGCGCCGTGGATGGCGTGCTCACCTTCGGCACGTCGCCCACGACGTCCTGTGTCTCCACCGTGCCCCTGCATGGCACCGCGCGAAAGACCTCGCTGGGCGTCAGCGCGACCACGCTGACCTTCGCTGACTACACGGTGGGCGACCAGCCCCTGACCCAGCAGGTCATCCTCTCGAACAGCAGCAACTGGCCCATCAAGGTGTTCCCCGTCTCCTCCGGCCTCCTGGACCCCTTCTCGGTCTCCGGCATCCCGGCGGAGGGACTGACCCTCCCGAAGAACGGGGGGACGGCCCCGGTGACGGTGACCTTCGCCGCGACCTCCTCGGGTCTGTTCTCGAAGACGCTCCAACTCCAGACGGATGCCTCGCAGCCCGCGCCTTCCGTGACCATCACCGGCCGGGCGCTCGCGCCGGAGCTGACCCTGGTCACCAACCCCCTGCCGTTGCCCAACGTCGCTCCCGGAGGCGAGTCCACGGCCGACGCGACCTTGCGCAACACCGGCAACCAGGCCCTGTTCCTGTCGAAGGTCATCCCGGAGAGCGACGCCCTGTTCCAGGTGGTCGACTTCCTGCCCCAGACCGTGCAGCCGGGCGGAGAGACCAAGGTGAAGGTGCGCTTCCGTCCCCTGACCAGCACGGGCGACCTGGAGACGCGGGTGCGCTTCTACACCACGAATGACCGGCAGCTCCCGCCCGTGCTCATCGTCAAGGGCAACTCCAACGGCCCCAACGCCATCTTCACCGGGACCGAGATCAACTTTGGTTACAGGCAGAACCGGAGCACCCACGTCAACCTCAGCCTCAACGTGAGCAACAGCAGCACCGCCTCCGAGCCGCTGAAGGTCACCCAGATCCGCATCCAGCCGTCCGGCACGGCGTTCGCCGTGGATCCGGTCACCGCCTCCGAGCCCGAGCTCGCGCGGGGTGCCAAGCGGCCCCAGCCCTTCCGGGTGACCTTCAGTCCCAACATCGAGGACCAGCAGTACGAGGCCAGCCTGGAGATCACCTACCAGGGCACCCAGAGCAACATCGTCACGACCCGCAACTTCCCGCTGCGAGGCATTGGCGCGGAGGCCAGGTTCATCACCTCGACGGATGCCGTGAACTTCGCCGCCACGCAGCCCGGCAGCTCCGCCGTGCTCCCCCTGAACATCCTCAACACAGGGCATGTGGATGTGGACCTGGCGGAGGTGGCCGCGAACCTCGGGACGTTCAACATCGACGTCCTCGGCTGGCCCAACCCCATCGTCCCGGTGAACGGCTCACGCCAGATCGAGATCACGTTCGCCCCCCAGCTCTCCGGCAACTACTCCGCCAACCTCACGCTCGCCACGAAGGCGCCTGCCACGGCCAGCCTGGTCGTCAAGCTGTCCGGTGTCGCCGCGGTCGCGCAGATGCAGATGAACAAGAACCTGCTCGTCTTCAATGACGTCCCCCGGCTGACGTCCAGCACGCAGACCGTCACGCTGACGAACATCGGCTCCGCCCCGCTCACCATCAACAATGCGATAGGAAGCGGCTTCTTCACGGCCCGGCTGCAGAACAACCAGCAGTTCCCCGTCCGCCTGGAGCGGAACGAGGTCGCGCTGCTGGATGTCGTCTTCCGTCCCGAGTCCGCGCAGGATGTGACGGGCACCGTGCACGTGCTGAGCAACTCGAACGACAGCACGGACCAGACCATCCAGGTCTCGGGCCGAGGCACCACGCCCGTGATGGTGCTGCCCGGAGGCGCCCCCGAGTTCGCGCCTCAAGCCATCACCGTCGAAGGGGATCCGCAGCCGCTGGTGGTGAAGAACGACGGCAGGGCCCCGTTGGTTGTCTACTCCGTGTCGGTCCCGGACCAGTTCTGCCTGCGTGACAACACGCAGAAGACCACGGCGTGCCCCTCCACCCTGAGCGCCGTCGTTCCCGCCTTCACGGTGGAGCCCGGCGGCGCGCATGCCTTCTACGTCTCGGCGAAGCCCACCCAGCTCCTCACCGTCGAGCGCAACCTGATCATCTCCAGCAACGCGGAGCCGTCGTCCACCAGCGTGAAGGTGGTCGTGGAAGGAGTGGGCGGCGTGAGCCTGTCGCCCACCAACATCGACTTCGGGCGGGTGAACTTCGGCTCGTTCGTGGAGAAGACGGTGACGGTGACCAACACCGGCATCACCGACGCGAACATCTCCGTGACGCTGCCGGCGGGGAGCTCGGAGTTCTCCGTGCAGGAGACGCTGCCCAAGGTGCCCGCGAATGGCAGCGCCCTGGTGAAGCTGCGTTTCACGCCGCAGGGGTCGACGGGAGGACTCCGCACGGCCAAGGCCACGGTGCGGGTGGAGGCGTCCCCCCAGCCTCCGCTGGAGCTCACCCTCCAGGCAACGGCCACGCTGGCGAAGCTCGCGGTGACACGCCGGGACGGCCAGGCCTTTGACGGCTCGCTGGACTTCGGTGGGACGCGGGTGAACACGACGTCGGATGGCATCGGGCTGAGGCTGACGCACGTCGCTCCAGGCGGAGCCGCGGACGCGGGCACGGACGCCGGGAGCGGCACGGAGGCGAGCACGCTCATCGTGAAGGACATCTCGCTGGACGCGGAGGACGCGAAGGCGTTCATCCTGCAGAAGCCGACGCTGCCCCTGGCGCTGAACGCGGGTGGCACCCTGGATGTGTCGGTTCAGTTCCGGCCGGACGCGCAGCGGCGCTTCAACGCGGTCCTGCGCATCAACTCCGAAGACAGCCAGGCGAGCACCATGCTCGTGACGCTGGCGGGCCGTGGACGGACGAACCAGCTCAGCCTGTCCACCCCCACGCTGGAGTTCGGCGCGCGGGTGGCCGAGTCCTCCGCCTCGGCGATCCGCTTCGTGCGGCTCACCAATGAATCCCTCCAGCCGTTGGTGGTGAGGGGGCTGGAGATCATCGGCGCGGCGGAGAACTCCGAGCCCTCGCACTTCAGCCTGGATTCGGCGCCGACGCTGCCGTTCACGTTGGCGGCCCAGGCCTCGAAGGACGTCTTCATCAAGTTCGTCCCCCGTCCGGACGTCACGTCCAAGGCCAACCTCCTGGTGGTGACGGACGACCTCGAGTCGCCGGATGCGCAGGTGTCGTTGTCGGGCCGGGGGCTCTCCACGGTGTTCCGCGCGCTCAACCGTTCGCTGGACTTCGGCACCGTGCGCCAGGCGGAGCCGGCGACGGCGAAGGTGGTGCTCACCAATGACAGCACCCAGGAGCTGCTGGTGATGCCCCCCAAGGTGGAGGGGCCGCAGGCCGCGAGCTTCCTGGTGGTGTCTCCCGTCCTGGGAGCGGAGGGCCGCGCCCTGCCGCAGGGTGACTCGCTGACGTTGGACCTGAAGTACGACACGACGCAGATTGGCGCGGCGAAGGCGACGCTGGTCCTGGGCACGAAGGACCAGGAGCGCGCGGCGCTGGTGGCCCTGTCGGGAATCTCCGTGGCCAGCTTCCTGACCCTCGAGCCGCTGGAGCTGGACCTGGGCTGGGTGGACATTGGCGCCACCAGCGAGCCGCGCACCGTGACGCTCACGAACCAGTCCGCGTCACCGGCGCGCTTGAGCGTGGTGGAGAACACCAACCCGGCGTTCGAAATCGACGCAAGCGCGCTGGACGCGGAGCTGGCGCCGGGAGCCCAGACGACGGTGGGCGTCACCTTCCGGGGCCAGGTGGGAGGCCCCGCGGAGGGCACGCTGAAGCTGCGCCTGCGAGGAGAGACGACGGCGGAGGCCACGCTCACGCTGAAGGGGCAGGCCAGGACCCTGGGAGGCACGGGCGGCGGCTGCGCCTGTGGGACCAGCGGGGATGGAGGCGCGGCACTGGCCCTGCTGCTCCTGCTGGGACTGGGGCTGGCACGTCAGACGCGGCGGACGCAGCAACGAGGCTGAGTCAGCGAGTCGGAGAGCGAGGGAACCCATGTCTGACGTCCCCAACATCATTGTCTTGGTGAGCGGAACAGTGGACCCGGTCAACAGCGACCTGAAGGCCCGCTCCGCGAGCTATCAACGCAGCACGAAGATGCTCGACCCAGATTGGTACTGGCAAGAGAACATCGGCTTGCGCAAGACCATCGAGGACCTGCGTCGGCGGTACACCAACGTCCATGTCTTCACGGCCCATGGATGGACTGGAGACAATGGCGCCACCAACCGCGAGGTCGCCGGGACCTACCTCGCCAACCGCCTCTGTGGCTCCGGGGGACAAAGCGCCTACTACAAGGGCTTCCTTGGCCGCGAAGTGGCGTTCCATCTCATTGGCCACTCCCATGGCGGGAACGTCATCAACGAGCTCACGGAACAAGCCGCCAAGACGTGGCCGCGCCAATGGAAGATCCGCAGCATCACCTATCTCTCGACGCCGTTCTTCACCAGGCAGCACCAGGTCAACACCCAGCCGCTTCACCCGGACTGCAAGATCATCAACGTCCACAACAAGTACGACTTGACACAGCGGGTCATCGCCGATTTTTCGCTCCTGCCATTTCATGACGCCTTTCAACGGGCGGAGTTCAACGACTTCTCCGCTCAGCTCTCGAAAGTCACCTTCAAGACCAGCGTCCTTGAGAGCGCCTTCAAGTCCACCAGGCCCCACGACACAGACAAGTCCCTGGGAATCAACCTGAAGCTCTTGATGGACCCCACCAAGGGGAAGGCGCTCTACGACAACTGCATCAGCGCGATAAAAAACGTCCAGGGCACCATCGCCAAGGCTCGCGAGGTCGTCTGCGCGCTCAACAACGTCATCACCTTCAATGAGCCCGCCGAACTCGCAGGCAAGCTCATCAAGAAGCGGCAGATCATCAACAACGAACTCGCCAACCGCTTCCAGGCCGAGCTGCTCGCGCTCGAAACAAGCCTGCACCCGACCCTCAAGGCCTTCGAAGCACGCCGGAGCAGCGGGCAATACCCGCTCATGGGATTCTTCGATGACCTGCACGCCGCCAGGTTCCTGAGGGCGCTCTCCCGGTTCCTCCAAGTCAACCCCAAGACCCTGAGCGGCCCGCTTTGCGATCTGATCGCCGCCACCTTCGAGAACCAGCTCCAGAGCTTCGACAACACCAGCGCATCCCCGGCCGCCCAGTACGCCAAGACGCCCTTCGCGGCCCGCATCATCGACGTCGACGTCACCAAGGAAGACGCCTACGCCCAGTTCCACCTCGACACGGCCTACGACAAGTTCGTGGGACGCCTGGAGAAATGCGAGGCCAGGTACGCCAGGTCCTCAAGTCGAACCGACCTGATGGACCTCATCTTCACCCTTCTGGCCAACCACACCCCCGTCAGCGCGATGATCTCCGAGTGGGGAGATACCGTCGTCACCTTCCGGCGCATCCTGGACGCGCTCGTGGTCTTGCTGAAGGCAAACAAGATCCTGCCATCGAGCCTGCTGGCGCTTCCAACCGATCCCGTCAAACTCTTCCGCGAGGCCGGTGCACTGATCAGCATTCCAGCGGTCGCTGCGCTGGCCGAATTGTGCTCCGTTGCCGAAACCTACGTTGGCATCCTCAAGGAGCGAGGCGTCGGGCAACTGGAGGTCACTCCCCTGTCTTCGCCCATCCTGCAGACGATTCAAGGGCAGGCCAGCTTGCATTTCCCGTATCAGAACGCCCAACCCGCCCCACTGGCGCTTGCAAAGCGGGACTTCACGCCTCCCGTATCCTATGGAGGCTTGTCCTATTTCATGCGGGTCTCGCACTCCATCAGCAGGCAGGAATTGTATCCCAAGGTCCGCGCCACCCTCGAGGAACAGCTCACCAGCACGAAGCGCTGAGAAGTCTCTTCAGGGCTTTTCGGGGGCGCAGCGACCCACGGAGCCAGGCCCACAGCGGGTGCCATCCACCCAGATGGCCTGCTCCAGTTGGGCGCCTTTCAGGTCCGCATCCTGGAGGTTCGCGCCGCGAAGGTCGGCGCCCTCCAGCGAGGCGTCGCGCAAGATGGCGCCCTGAAGCTGGGCGCCTTGCAGATTGCAGTACGCCAGGACAGCGTCTTTCAAATCCGCCGAGCGCAAGTCCACCCGCGGCAGGCTCGCCCCGCCGCTTGGGACAGAATAGAAATGAGACCGCTCGGTGCGTTGATACGGGCCTGAGGGGCCAAAGAACCTGCTGCCAGCGAGCCGGGCATTCCGCAGATTGGCGCCCGAGAAGTCCGCACTCTCCAGGGAGCGCGCGCCCTGAAGGTCCGCCCCTTCCAGGTTGGCGTCCTGGAGTTGGGTGCCCGTCAGGTAGGCCCCCTCGAACCGGGCTCCTTGCAACTCGGCGTGACTCAGATCGCTTGAGGCCAGGGAGGCCCCTCGCAGATCCGCGCCGCGCAGATTCGCCCGAGCAAGCCGTGCTTCTCGCAGGGAGGCGTCCCGGAGCTGCGCCCCTGGCAGCACGGCCCCCTCCAGACGCGCCCCGACCAACTGACAGCCGTTACACGCCTTGGTTTCCATGAACCCACGAAGCAGCTTGTCCTGGGCGCTTTCACAGCTTGTCAGCAGGCCCAACGACAACGTCGCGGGAATCACGAGGCGAACAAAGGGGGACCGCCAGCGAGGAATGGATGCCGACGTCATGATGAGACCCCTGGTGCCAGCGGTGGCGCTCATACGTCTCGTGAGCGGACGAGGCCCCGGCCTCGCGGGGCAGCAACGTACACGGATACCACGGTGGACGCGGGATTGAACAGGAGGCGATGCGCCCCCAGGCACCTACAGCCCGTTCCGCCGCAATCAGGTCCTCGCCTCGGGCACGAACCGAGCTCACGAGCGGCTGCGCCGCGATGTCTGGGAACAAGGCCGGTACCGGGCCCGGAGGTCTCCCTCCCGCGTCAAGCCGCCGCGGCCACCTGACCGTAGTAGTGCGCCGTGAGCTCGCCCTCGGTGGCGAAGCGCGGATAGCGGCCCTCGGCCAGCGTGGGCGCGTCTGGCAGGGCATTGGCGCCGGAGTGCTCCAGCAGCGCCGACAGGAAGCGCGCGTAGGCCTCGCGTGGCGCGACGCCGGGATAGCGCTCCGGCAGCCCGAGCCCGGCGGCCGGGATGCGCAGCACGGTCGGCCCCTGCTCCAGGTCGCCCCAGGACACCACCAGGTCGGTGAGCACCGTCTGCCGGGGAGCCGTCCCTTCGGGCCCGGCGATGGGCAGCATGCCCACGGCCACCGCCATGACCTCCGTGACGGCCAGCGACCGGCGCTGTCCTCCCTGCGACTCCACCATCAGGGCCTTGTCGGACAGCCCCAGGATGCGACAGGGGATGATTCGCGGGGGCAGCGTGGAGCTGCCGGGCGACGCGGGCGCCAGGGCCGCGACGGCGCGGGTCCGTGGCGCGGCGGACTCCGTGTCCAGGGCGATGCCCCGGTCCTTCCTCCGCGCCTCCATCCGGGCCGCTTCCAGCTCCAGTGGGCCAATCCGCTCCGCCAAGGTGGCGGCATCGCCGGTCGCCATCGGCTTCGCCCGGGCCAGGTACTCCGCCGCCTTCTCCGGCGCGTCGCGGCGCGCCAGCCGCAGCTCCGCGGCGCGAATCAGGGCGCGCACCGCCATGGCGCCGGTGCCCTTGCCCGCCGCGACATAGAGCGACTCGGCCATCCCCATCACGTTGGAGGGCGCCCCCTCCTGGTCCATGCCCTGCGCCACGCGCCAGGCGACACCCGGGCGCAGCCGGTCCACGGGGAACAGCTCTCCCAACTGGTCCACCGCGTGCCAGAGCGGCTCAGGGACGTCACGTCCGACCAGAAGCTGCAGCGCCTTCTCCACCCGCGCGGAGCCGGAAGGCCCCCGGCCGTCCTCCAGCTCCATCCGCCCCAGGGAGAGCAGCGCCTCGGTGTTGTCCGGATGGTCCGCCAGGATGCGCTGGAAGGTCGCCCGTGCCTTCTCACGGTCTCCGCCGTCCAGCGCCGTCTGAGCCTCCAGCATGCGCGGGTCCACCACCCAGCCGCCCTCACGCGCGGCGATGGCGGGGGCGACGAAGCGCTCCTCCAGGCGCGTCACACGCAGCGCGCTGGCCGCGACAAAGCCGAAGGCAAACCCGCCAATGTGCGCCATCACCGCGACGCCCGTGTTGTTGCCCCAGAGGAGGAAGTCGAGCACCTCGTTGCCGAACCAGAGCCCTGCCCAAAGCCAACCGGGAACACCGAAGGTTCCGCGCCAGATCTTCAGGAACCAGAGCAGGTAGCCCACGCGGACCTTGCGCGTCGCGAAGCGCAGACAGAACGCGCCCATGCACGCCGCCACCGCGCCAGAAGCACCGACCATCAGTGTCTGGGATTGGGGGTCGAGCGCGAAGTGGGCGATCCCCGCCACCAGGCCCCCCACCCCGTAGAAGGCCGCGAACAGCGGCCGGCCCCAGGCGTCCTCGAGCAGCAACCCCACGACGTAGAAGAACAGCAGGTTCCCCAGCAGGTGCATCCACCCGAGGTGCAGGAACATGTACGTCAGCCAGCCCCACTGCATCGGGCCCCGCGCGGGCAGGAGCCCCAGGCGGTAGAGCAGGCCCGAATCCCTCGCCTCCAGGATGCTCTCACAATGCGCGTCAAGCCGTGCCTGGAGCGCATTCACGTCCACGCCGCCGGCCGGCGCCTCCGCCTCCTCCTTCAGCCGGGCCAGCAGCGCCTTGCCGTGCTCACTCAGGAGCGTGGTGCAGCCCGGGGGCAGCTCCAGGTCGGGATGGGCGAGCGTCTCCTGGAGCAGCTCGCGAACCTCGCCCTCACCCACCCCGCCCGGGTTCGCGGGAACCACCCAGGTGATGAAGAAGGCCACGGCACAGATGGCGGCGATGGAGACGGAGACCCAGGGGCGACGGTCCAACGTCGCACCATCCACTCCAAGCGGGAGCAGGAACACCATGACGGAAGCCTCACCTCGGCGGGCGGGGCCCCCCACCCATGCAGCGCAGCGCGGAGCAACTCCGCGCGTTGCGCATGGACATAGCACGCCAGGGCGCACGCATTCACCCGGCGCACCCAACAGGCCTTATCCGCAAGCCCGAAAAACCACCGAACCACGCAATTCACATCTACCTCAGGCTTTCTCCCTTACACAGACGTAACGTGACCTCCTTGATCGGCACAAAGTCCTCCACCAAGCGACTGGAGGACGAGAATCCAATTCCAGCCACAGGATTGCCTAAGCTCCTCATTCGCAACACCTCTGCGAATGGAGGAAGTAAACTTGGCGGACGCGGCTCGCATCGCGATGAAGCAATTCCAGCTCCAGTCCATCAAAGGCGAACTGCGAACTCATCGTCGAAGCGTCACCAGGGGCGGTTCGCCGCTGGGCTCGCAACCAGTTGGAACTGGTGGCGAGCAGATTTCTGTTCAACACGCTGAAGCATCGCTCCGGGCCCCTGGTCACGCTACGACTGGAGCGCGACCAGGGCGCGGGCGAGGCTGAGCGCGACGGACGGAGGCAAAGAATAGGTTGCCGAAGCTCGCCACGGAACCCTCGCGTGGTCAGTCAACCTGGACAGGGCGCGACGCTCACCGTGGAGTTGCCTCTTGCTTTAGCAACCTGCTCGCACCAATAGCCCTCCGCCACGAACGGCCCTCAGGACAATGGACCATTCAGTATCGCCCCCTCGACTCCAACAACATCACCTCCCAGCCATTGCCAGAGCGCACGAGTTCCACGTCCGACCAAGACCCGCACATGCCCCCGCAGTATGCACGTAGCGTGGCGTGGACCCTGTCTCGGCTCACCCAATCAAATTCGCTAACAGAAAGAACAGACCCCTCCACCTTGTTCGCCACTTCAGAAGCTGCTCCGGGACGACGACCCGCCCATGAGACACCGCCACCAGAAATCCTGCACTCGGCGGCAGGCACTACGAACCTCGGCCCCTCTCGGTCCCACCTCAAAAAGGAGGCAGACTCGTATCGCTCAAAATCAAGACAATAGACAAACCCACCACCAAGACTGGCCTCGGAAAAAGGACGCGCCAGCACACACTCAAACACGGCGACCCGGATGCCATCTAAATCGTATCCATCCCCCAGTCTTCCACGAGCGTGACCGCACCCCGCGCTCACCAAGGATGCCCCGAGCAGCATCAAACCCGACGCCTTCATTATTCAGCCTCCTCAACCTGCCCATCGGGCAAACCAAAACAAGCCGTAGAAATTACAAATACTCCACTACTACCTACAGACCACTCTCTTTCCAAGAACATCGCAATCAACGCCATCCTGCGTCTTCTTGCCAACCTCGTCGGCATAGTCCTCGGTGGCTTTATTGAGAGGTCCACCATTGTCGTCAGGCGACCGATTCTCATACCCCGTAATGAGATCGATTCCATGGACCCCCTCGTGCGCTATCTTACCAACATCAGTCAGGATCGGCTTTCCCTCGGCCTTGTAGTCCTGGTCAACCACGTCAGCGTTCCTCCAATCCATGTTGATGTTGACGTCACCTGATGACCCACCACTCCCCCATTTACTGCTGGCCGGATTAGTCTTCCCAGCCGTGAATGCTTGCGATTTGCCATCGGCACTGAGCTGCACCGGAATACGTTCGTCTCCAAACCTGTACTTCACCGGAGACTTCTCCATGGCTGCCCACACCTTGGCACCGGCTGGGGTTTTTCTCCAAGCCACGATTGCCTTGAGAGTCCGGACGGATGCGCGAAACGGATCTGTCGACAGCGTGCGAACTTCGGCATCAAGCCCGTCAATGTCGACATATGCAACGGGATTGTTACTCGCATAGCCGTACAGGAGTGGTGGTGTTCCGGAGGCGATTTCAGCGACTACCCACTTCGGCTTCGACATCAACGGTTCAGGGGCCAAGTACCGACCGATGTTCGGATCGTAGAACCGGTTCCAGTTTTCGAACAACTCCGTTTCCGCGTCATAATACTGACCTGGCAGGCGCAAGGGCAGCCATACCGGCTTTGTGTTCGGCTCGAACCGGCGGTACTCGAAGCCGCTGAGGTACCCTATTGTAAGGACCCAATCATCGGACGTGTCCGGTCCCTGGCTCACGTAGAAGATACCATCCGAGGGTACGATCGCCCACCCCTGGGTTGTCACCCGCCCCTTGACCCCTCCCCAGATCTCCCCAACGCCGCTACCAAAACCTGGCAAGGCCTCGCCTTCAGCATCCGTCAGCATGATGCGGCCCTGCTTGTTTGCCTGCACCCACTCGAAACGGGCCCGCACCTGGGTTGTCAGGCCCGCGCCTGAGGGCGCATAGAGCTGGGCCATGTAGGGGTAGATCATGTTCGCGGCACCCGCGTAGTGCGTGCGCCTGTTTACGTGACCGAAGGGCTCGTAGTCGCCGGTGCCGCTGATGCGCCCCTTCGAGTCCAGCAGGAGAACGGGCTTCCCGAGGCCATCAGTTACCGGGAAGTAGGTGCCACAGGGTACGTCCGTCTCGATGCCAAAGCGCGCACAGTCCTGGGTGTTGTCCGCCATCCGCAGGAATGGGGAGTGAGCGAAACGGGACTTGATGAGAGCTACCGGTCGGCCATCAAGCCACACGTACTCGTCCAACACGTAGTCCGTCGTGCTCGGGCCTGCGGAGATCTGCCCCACATCCACCAGCAACTGTGTTCCCGAGTAGAAGTATTCGTCCTCACGCCCATCCCAACTGCGCTTCAAGCGGCGCCTTCCGACGGAATCATAAAAGTACTCGTAGTTGCGGTCCGGGCCTCCAAGTTGGGTGCTTGAGATCTGTCGGTAGACCGCTCCGAGGTCCACTGGAGAAGCATTAGTCGCGTCGAGAGTGAGCGAATAGTATGGCTGTGTCGCCGATTGGTTGAGGTACCAGGACGCATTGCTCATCCGACCTGACATGTCGTGCTGATAGCGGGTCGTGATGTCGTAAGGCAGGCAGGCCGAATCAGGCGGGCACGCGGGCGCCACGTGCTTTCGAGTGACGAGCTGATCCACCCTGGGGAATGCGCTAGTGTATTCCGACTGCACCGAGAACCCATTGCGGGTCTCGTTCGTCCTGTTACCACGAGCATCGTATTCATAGGCAATCGACTGATCTGCCCATGGAGAGTTGCCTGGCCAGTTGGTCACGTTGCGCAGTTGCAGCCGAGCGTCGAACCCAGCCGCTCCAGACTCCGACCCATAGTATTGAGTGCTGGGTGTAGCAGTACTCGACGTCTGGAGTACACATGTATCCTCGTCGAGCAACTGGTCTCCCCGGTAGCGGTAGGTCCGCTTGAAGACGTCTCCCAACGTCCCACGGGTTACGCTCAAGCCTGAGATCCGCCCGAACGGGACGCCTGCGGAATCCACCGCTTGAGAGAAGGACGCCGACGAGCAGTCCAAAATCCCGGCGTTGCTTCCCCCTTGGTGGTAGCGAACCTCAGCGGAGATAGGAATTCCCGATTCGCCACGAGAATGGACGCGGTAGGCCTTCAAGCCGCCGTAGGGTTCCCACTCCACTGCGGTAATCAGGGGGTCATGGCCTGATCTTCCGTCGGGATACAGGTGAGCCGCATAGATGGCGCTTACCCGGTGGGGCATGCCTGTACTGGCAGCATGATAGCGGTATTCATAACCACGGCCATACGGGTAGATTTCACCCACCAACCTCCCTGCGAAGTCGTAGGAGAAAAAGTGATTCGGACTGTCCTTCCCAGAGACGAAGGGCGACGTATTGCAGTCCTGCGACGGAGGCTGCGTCTGAGCACCACGAACGCGATACTTCGCGGTGACGCGTCCATAGGCATCATACTGAAACCAGGTCGCTCCAAATGAGTCCACCATGACGTGCTGCTGGCCAGGGAAGGCTGCAGGACAGTTCGCGGGAACAGCAGGAACCTGGCCGGCATACCAATGCTGATAGAGACGTTCTGACTGAGAGCTCCGCCGCGCGTCCGCCCAGAGAGGGCGGCCAATGGCGTCGTACTGATAGGCTGTCCAGCTCTCAGTCTGAGCCATGCTGGAGGTCTGCTTGACGATGGGGTTGCCCAGGTTGTCGTAGGCATACTGGATGACGCTGGGGCCTGCGGAAGGCGTCTGGCCGGGCGTCGCAGCCATTCCCCACGGGGCCTTCACCTCCAGCAGGTTGCCGAAGTCGTCATGGAGGTACTCGGTGGCCGGCTGATTGACACAGGTGTCCAGATTGGTACCGACCGCGCAGCCCTGCTTGATGCTCCGGACGTTTCCAGCCGCGTCATAGGCAATATGGGTCGCCGTCGCCGCGCTCCCCCCCGTTGGACCCGCCGCCTCCAGCATTGATACCAAGCGATTGAGACGATCGTACTCGAACGCCCGGCACTCGGGAGGCAGGGCATTCAACGCCCCATTCGTGGTGTTGAAGCCGCCGCAGAAGGCAGGCGGGCGGCTGTAGTTCGCCAGATAAGGAAGCCCTTCTCGAATCTGGTTGGACTCGGAGTCAAAGAGTGCCGTTGACGAGTAGGTGGAGTTCCAACTGGCCCCCTCCCCCCACTGCTCGCCAAAGCCTTGATAAGTGGGTCGACCGAGCGGGTCCGCGTCATAGGTCCGACGGGCACGAAGGACGCCCCCCGCCGCGAAGGTCTCCTCTTTGATGAGACGTCCCATACGGTAGGTGTAGTTCACCCGCTCGCTGTAGTTCACGCCGGAGGGAGTGGCGGCCGTCGCCTTCCATTGCAGCTTGTCCGTCAACACTCCACCCGAGCAGCCTCCGGAAGTCCCCATCCGGTAGCACTGCACTTCGTAGCGACCATCCGGATGCCGGATGAAGTCGCCGTGCGAGCCATTGTCATAGCCATAGTCCGTGACAAGGTCCGCCAGTAGACCCGCCTTTACCGTCTTGCGGACCAACTTCCCCGCCGCGTAGGCATATCGGGTCTGGATGCCCGCCGGATCCGTCGTCTGAAGCAGCCGTCCCTGGTCGTCGTAGGCATCATAGGTGGTGTCAAGGTACGGCGTACTGTCACACTGCGCACCAATAACAAACTGCGTGAACACACGCTTCCGCACCAGGTGTTGCTGCTGACCATTGGAGGCGTTCGTCGCACCGTAGAAGTACTGTGTGACCGGCGCATAACCAGGACATGCGGTCGCACTCGGACCAGGGACCGAGCACGGCCCTTCAACTTCAACGACGCGTGCCTGAAGATCCGCGTTCGCCGGCGACTCCCCTGAGCAAGAGCGATGGGTGCGATAGAACGTCGCCACGTGCTTCACGAAGGGTGCCGCGAAGCTGGTCCCGAAGCTCCAAGTATAGCCACTACGAACCTTGGCCAACAGTCGGTTCGTCGCAGGGTCATACTGGTAGGTCCAGGTCGCCTGTGCGTTGGCACCCACGCGGCTGGACATCGCCGAAGTTCCTGTCTCCTTCTTCAGTTGTTGCTCATAGCCCGGATAGGAGCCAGCGCGGCCGTACTCATAAGTGTATGACTTCGTGAGCAGCGCACCACTTCCGTTCGAATCGGTGGCGCCGAAGACAGCCGTCCGCATCTCCGAAGGAGGCAGGAAGTAGCCATAGGGATCCCACGGGACTTTCGACCGGCTGTCATTCCCCTGTTCCGACAACGCATTCGTGAAGACCGCGTAGTTGTTTCGTGAGTCCCGCTGAAATTTTGCCAGGGAAACCCAGCGAGTGCCTCCTCCAGTGGAGCTTCGGATTGATTCTGATTTCCAGCTCCGCGAATGCTGTGGCGAAAGGCTTATACCCAGGCCTTTGCAATACGGATCGTTGAAAACACCATCCTTTCCACACCTCACTTCAGCTCCGGTTGTGGCGACGCCGCGAGTCATCGACTGAGAGGCAATAAACGCACGCGACAGAGAGATCGTAGCCTGCTGGAAGCCATCTCCAGCACTCACTTCTTCCGTGAAGATCTGTTTCTGGGACGACGCGCACGAACCGCGCAGGCGGCCAGGGCCACACCAGGGCCCCTCAACGGCATTCTCCGCGGAAACCGTCTGCTTCCTGTTCGGCCACGTATTCCCATCTCCGTCTTCGAGAACATAGGACATCTCTGAGTGCAGGAGCTTGCTTGAAATAAGCACATCATCACGAAAAACCTTCCACATCGTCGTTTCGCTGGAGGAGTTATGCGCCCAGACGTAGGTCATCTTCGTCGGCACAGGAACTTCCGCCCCTGCAGGGACATTCTCTGACGCGCCTACGTAGTAGCGCGCCCCGCCCAACATACCTGCGGGGCTCGAAACAACCACGCCATCGCTGTTGTGCATCGCATAGTCGTAGGTCACGACGTTGCGCGTCCCCAGACCAGTTCCAGAGCTTCCCTCCTCCAGGTCAACCCTGGACAGGACACACTCGTGAGTGGACGCCAGCGTCGAGTCCTGCTTTGGGAGGCTGGTGTAACTGAAAGCCAACCGCGTTCCATTCATCAGGCTTGCGTACTGGACAAGCTGACTGGACTTCACAAAGGTCGTTGACGGCGCGGTGCAGCCCGCTGGCGTCGCCGTGTGGTACTGAAGAGATGCCGTCAGCCGATGTCCTGCATTTCCGGGAACCGTGCTGGTTCCGTAGGTTCTCGGTTCGATTCCCGTCAGGAAATAGGCATTTCCCCACTGCGTATAGGGGTAGATGGGAACCCTCGTTCGGCCACCTACCGACACACTCTGGGTGTACCGGTAGCGCCCCTCAGGACTGATGAGGGTGAATCCATCCCCCTCCCAACGCAGTTTGACATCCTGCTCGGTGATGGACGTTGCATAGGTACCCGCAACCTCGTGCTCGCAGGGACTGAAGCGAAGAGCCACGCCAGATGGGGTCATCACCTCGCAGAAAGACGTGATGACGTCCTCAAGCTCCGAGCTGTCCTTCTGATGGTTCTCGCCAAGAAGAACATAGCTGAAGAGGTTGTGTGTCCAGCGATAGGAACTGTATGAGTCAGCCGCATTCCTCACTCGGCCGAATGGCCAGTTCAGCCGCGTTTCGGCAGGACTGAGGGTGTTCGCCTCAGTCGAAGCAGAGAATGTCCGCGTCAGCGCGAAACCACCAATCGCAGAGGAGACGCTGAAGTCGGTCTCCGAATAGGAAGGGCGCAGAGAGCCCACGGGCACTGGCGCTTCCTCCGAAACGCCCGCGTTTCGAGGCCCCCCCAAGGGCGGGATAGGACTGAGCGGCTCCTGGTCTACTCGCTGTTGCACCTCTTCATCCGTGAGCGTCTCCGCCGCGAAGGCGACACCAACGCCCACCAATATGATGCCAGCGACCATCAAGCCTCTGACAACGCCCTTGCCCCATCTTTCTTTCACTGCGACTCCTGCGTCTGCGTTGGGATTTCCGCGGTCGTCCATGTTACCTCCCCCTCGAAACTCACTCATTACGCTCGTCCCTTAGCGACTCCGCAGCCAACCGGGGCTGACACAATCCCTCGCGCCTAGCCTCATCCAGGATCGCGCAGGGCCAACCCGCCGGACACTCCTCGTTGTGCATGCAGGTCTTCGTACAGAAGTAGCCTTGTCCCAAGGCCGCTCCGGGAGCGTGCACACATCGACTACTCAGACAGGCACTATCACCGCCGTCGACACAGGACTCGCCCACGCCACGCTTGGGTGCATCTGCACTTAGATTCCGAGGGCGCCATTCCGTGACGACTCGTCCTTCAGGTTCGGCTTGGGTTGGCGGCGACTGCGTGGGTTCCCCTTGCGGCGTGCATGCCAAACACCAAGCCCAAAGACATACAAATATCCATCGGACGTTCATCACGCGCACGTCTCCTTGGAACGCACACGTCCCGAGACGTGCGCGCCCGTCATTCTCGAATGTGTGGAAAGGAGCCCCGATGTTCGGGGCGGCCCTTCATGGCCGTTGAAGCAAGCAGCCCTGAAGACAGACTCCTCCGGAGAGGAATCAGGCCTCGGGGTCGACTCGAATGAAGGGGAGCGACAGCAACTACGGGCTCACACCAGTACCAGAGTCCCAAGGCTTTGCAACCCCAGGCAGGTCAGGTGCGGCACGACCCCGTCTCCTGGATGCGCTGAGCGGGCATCCAGGAGACGGATTGAAAGTGAATCCTACCGGCGCGCCGGAGGCACGCCGTTCTCGCCGTACAGGTAGCCCTGCAGCGGCTTCACCGCGAGGTCCGAGCGCTTCAGCGACTCCAGCGCGCCCACCGCCATGCGCGCCGCCTGCACCGTCGTGTAGTACGGCACCGAGTGCATCAGCGCCTCACGGCGGATGGAGAAGCTGTCCGCGATCTCCTGCTTGCCGAAGGTGGTGTTGATGACCAGGACGATCTCCCCGTCGACGATCTTGTCGACGATGTTCGGCCGGCCCTCCTTCACCTTCTGCACCCGCTGCGACTCGATGCCCTTCGTCAGCAGGTAGTCGTGCGTGCCCGCCGTCGCCGTCAGGCTGAAGCCCATCGACCGCAGGCGCTTCGCCAGGTCCACCACCGCCGGCTTGTCCTCGTCCTTCACGGAGATGAACACCCGGCCGCTCTTGGGCAGCTTCACGCCCGCCGCCAACTGGCTCTTCGCGAACGCGGACGCGTAGTCCTCCGCCAGGCCCATCACCTCGCCCGTGGACTTCATCTCCGGGCCAAGAATCACATCCACGCCAGCGAAGCGCGCGAACGGGAAGACGCTCTCCTTCACCGCCACGTGCCGGAACTCCGGCTCCTCCGTGCGGCCCAGCTCCTTCAGCGTCTTGCCCACCATGCAGAGCGCCGCGATCTTCGCCATCGGGACGCCCGTCGCCTTGGAGATGAACGGCACCGTGCGGCTGGCGCGCGGGTTCACCTCCAGGATGTAGATGTTCTTCCCCTGGATGGCGAACTGCACGTTCATCAGGCCCACCACGCCCAGCTCGCGCGCCATGGAGATGGCCTGGTCCTTCATCCGCTCCACCAGGTCCGGTGACAGCGAGTGCGGAGGCAGCGTCGCCGCCGCGTCCCCCGAGTGCACGCCCGCCTCCTGGATGTGCTCCAGCACGCCGCCAATCAGCACCTGCCCCGTGCGGTCCGCCACCAGGTCCAGGTCCACTTCAATCGCGTCCTTCAGGAAGCGATCGATCAGCACCGGGTGCTCCGGCGACGCGCTCACCGCCTCGCGCATGTAGCGCTCCAGGCTGGCCGCGTCGTAGACCGTCTCCATCGCCCGCCCGCCCAGCACGTACGACGGACGCACCATCACCGGGTAGCCGATGCGCTCGGCCACCTTGAAGGCCTCCGCGTGGCTGCGCGCGACGCCGTTCTCCGGCTGCTTCAGGCCCAGCTTCTCGATCAGCTTCGCGAACTTCTCGCGGTCCTCCGCCCGGTCGATGGCGTCCGGCGACGTGCCCAGGATGGGCAGCCCCGCCTGCTCCAGCGGCACGCTCAGCCGCAGCGGCGTCTGCCCGCCGAACTGCACGATGGCGCCCACCGGCTTCTCGCGCTGGGACACCTCCAGCACGTCCTCGATCGTCAGCGGCTCGAAGTAGAGGCGGTCGGACGTGTCGTAGTCCGTGGACACCGTCTCCGGGTTGCAGTTGACCATCACCGTCTCGTACCCGGCCTCGCGCAGCGCGAAGGCCGCGTGCACGCACGCGTAGTCGAACTCGATGCCCTGGCCGATGCGGATGGGCCCGCTGCCAAGAATCAGGACCTTCTGCCGGTCCGTGGGGGGCGCCTCGTCCTCCTCCTCGTAGGTGGAGTACAGGTAGGGCGTGTACGCCTCGAACTCCGCGGCGCAGGTGTCCACCCGCTTGAACACCGGACGGATGCCGCGCGCGTGCCGGTGCGCCCGCACCTCCGCCTCCGGGTAGCCCATCAGGTTGCCCAGGTACTTGTCGGAGAAGCCGTGCGCCTTCGCCTGACGGAGCACGTCGTCCGCCAGGTGGTCCAGGCGGCCAATGTCCGCCAGCGCCTGCGCCTCGCGCACCAGCGCCTCAATGTGCCGCAGGAACCACGGGTCGATGGCGGAGAGCTGGTGCACCTGCTCCACCGTCATGCCCTCGCGGAACGCCTGCGCCACGAACCACGGGCGCTCCGGCCGGGGCACGCGCAGGCCCTCGTGCAGGACCTTCTCGCGCTCCTCCTTCTCCGTGGGCAGCTCCGGCGACTCCAGGCCCACGCGCCCCAGCTCCATGGAGCGCAGCGCCTTCATGTACGCCTCGGGGAAGGTGCGGCCAATGGCCATCACCTCGCCCACCGAGCGCATGCTCGTGGTCAGCGTGCGGTCCGCCTTGGGGAACTTCTCGAAGTTGAAGCGCGGCACCTTCACCACCACGTAGTCCAGCGTCGGCTCGAAGGAGGCCGGCGTGTCGCGGGTGATGTCGTTGCGCAATTCGTCCAGCGTGTAGCCCAGCGCCAGCTTCGCGGCGACCTTCGCGATGGGGTAGCCCGTCGCCTTGGACGCCAGCGCGCTGGAGCGCGACACGCGCGGGTTCATCTCAATGACGACCATGCGGCCGTCACGCGGGTGGATGCCGAACTGGATGTTGGAGCCGCCCGTGTCGACGCCAATCTCGCGGATGATGGCCAGCGACGCCTGCCGCATGCGCTGGTACTCGCGGTCCGTCAGCGTCTGCGCGGGCGCCACGGTGATGGAGTCACCGGTGTGCACGCCCATCGGGTCCAGGTTCTCGATGGAGCAGATGATGATGACGTTGTCCGCCGAGTCGCGGACCACCTCCAGCTCGTACTCCTTCCAGCCGAGCACGCTCTCCTCCACGAGGATGGTGGAGGTGGGGCTCGCCTTGAGGCCCGAGCGGCAGATGGCCTCGAACTCCTCGCGGTTGTACGCGATGCCGCCGCCCGTTCCGCCCAGCGTGAAGGAGGGACGGATGATGGCCGGGAAGCCGATCTCCTCCACCAGCGCCATGGCGTCCGTGAGCGTCGTCGCGTAGCCGCTCTTGGGCAGCGCCACGCCGATCTTCTGCATGGCCGCCTTGAAGAGCTGGCGGTCCTCCGCCTTGTTGATGGCCTCCAGGGACGCGCCGATGAGCCGCACCCCGTACTTCTCCAGGATGCCGCGCTCCGCCAGCGCCTTGGCCAGGTTCAGCGCCGTCTGCCCACCCATGGTGGGCAGGAGCGAGTCCGGCCGCTCGGCGGCGAGGATCTTCTCCGCCGCCTCCACGGTGATGGGTTCAATGTAGGTGCGGTGCGCGAACTCTGGGTCCGTCATCACCGTGGCGGGGTTGCTGTTGAGCAGCACCACCTCCACGCCCTCGTCCCGAAGCGCCTTGATCGCCTGGGTGCCTGAGTAGTCGAACTCGACGGCCTGCCCGATGACAATCGGGCCCGAGCCAATCACGAGAACCTTCCGGATATCGGTACGCTTGGGCATCGGGCGCCCCCCATACCAACGTCCGCCCCCACATGCACGCGGTGCGTTGTGGCATGCGAAGAGACCGTCCGACGCCCGCTTGCTCGGGGGACCCCGGCCCGGCGTCCTCTGCTACGCTGCCGCGCTTCCCTCCGGAGGTTTCATGCGTCGCTGGCCCCTGGCCCTGCTCGTCCTTCTCTGCGCGCCCGCCCTCGCCCAGGACCCCGCTCCCGCCACGCCCGCCGCCGAGCCCGCCCGGGCGCCCGCCCCGGCGCCGACGCCCACCACCGCCGAGCCCACCCCGGCTCCGACGCCCGCCCCCGCCGCGGCCCAGGCTCCGGCGGCGCCCACGCCGGCCCCTCGCAAGCCTCCGCAGGCCGCCGCCACGCCCCCGGCCGCCGTGCCCGTGTCCCCCACGGCGCGTCCGCCCACGCCGCCCACGCCCTCCACCGTGGGCAGCGTCCCGCTGCTGGCCCCGGGCCGCGACGCCGCGCGCCCCACCGAGGAGGACCTGTCCCCGGAGGGCATCGCCCGCTCGGTCATCCACAACGAGGCGCGCTTCCTCTTCCAGAGCCTGCTCACGGGGGACGTGCGCAACGCGTCCGCGGAGCTGCTCTACCCGTTCCAACTGGAGGACAAGCGCTTCAACACCCCCGACGAGCTGGTGCAGGCGTGGGTGAAGCAGTTGCGCGCGCGGCGCACGGACCTCGTCACCCTCTACGACATCGAGGTGCTGCCCATCGCGGAGATGGAGAAGAAGTACGGCAAGCCGCCCGCGCGCCTGGGGCTGGATCCGCGCGCGCTCAAGGACACCTGGGCCGCGGTGGGCAACCTCTCGGGCCACGCGGCCATCTTCCTCTTCCGCGGCAGCCCGGACCTCACCTGGCACGCCTTCGCGTACACGGACTGAGGGCGCCCGCCTCAGCCCAGCGCCGCGACGAAGTCCCGCAGACGCGTCAGGCCCTTCTGGAGCACCTCGCGCGAGGTGACGAAGCTCATGCGGATGTAGCCCGGCGCGCCGAACGGATCCCCGGGCACCGCCGCCACCAGGAAGTCGTTGAGCAGCGCCTCGGAGAGCTGGAGCGAGTCCGTCAGCGGCTTGCCCTTGTAGCTCTTGCCCAGGAGGCCCCGCACGTCCGCCATCGCGTAGAAGGCGCCCTCCGGCAGCCGGCAGCGGATGCCGGGGATGGCGTTGAGCCCCGCGACGAACAGGTCCCTGCGCTCGCGGTACTCGTTCACCATCGCGGTGATGGTGTCCGTGGGGCCGGTGAGCGCCGCCAGCGCCGCCTTCTGCGTGATGGACGAGGCGTTGGAGGTGGACTGGTCCTGCACCAACTGCATGCCGGAGATGAGCGCCTTGGGCCCGGCCGCGTAGCCCAGCCGCCAGCCCGTCATCGCGTAGGACTTGGACAGGCCGTTGGACACCAGCAGCCGGGGCACCAGGTCCGGCGCCACGTTGCCGATGTTGAGGAACGGCTCCCCCGTGTAGAGGAGCTTCTCGTACATGTCGTCCGTGACGAGGAGGCAGTCGTGGCCGCGCACCGCGGCGGCGATGCCCTCCAGCGTGGCGCGCGAGTACACCGCGCCCGTGGGGTTGGCCGGGCTGTTGAGCACGATGGCGCGGGTGCGCGGGGTGAGCGCCTTCTTGATGGCCTCGGGGTCCGGCGCGTAGCCGTCCTCCTCGCGCGTGGGGACGATGACCGGCGTGCCGCCCGCCAGGTGCACCATGTCCGGGTAGCTCACCCAGTACGGCGCGAAGATGATGACCTCATCCCCTTCGTCCAGCAGCGCCTGGAAGCAGTTGTAGAGGGACTGCTTGCCGCCCGCCGTCACCACCACCTGGTCCGGCGCGTACTTCAGGCCGTTGTCCTTCTCCAGCTTGCGGCAGACGGCCTCGCGCAGCTCCGGCATGCCCGCGGTGGCGGTGTACTTGGTGAAGCCCGTGCGCAGCGCCTCGATGGCCGCCTGCTTCACGAACTCCGGCGTGTCGAAGTCCGGCTCGCCGGCGGCGAGCACCACCACGTCCTTGCCGCTGGCGGCGAGCGCCTTGGCGCGTGCGTTGAGGGCCAGGGTGGCGGAGGGCTTGATGGCTTGCAGCCGGCGGGCGAGTTTCATGCGCCTTGCCTAGCGCGGAACTCCCGAAGCGGACAAGCCCGCTCGTACGTCCCGTGGGCCGACTGCCCCTTGGGGACGACCCTAGGGTTTCGGGCCGAACTTCTTCTTCAGGCTCGCGTTGACGTTCGGGGGCACGAGCCCGTCCACGTTCCCGCCGAAGGTCGCGACCTCCCGGACCAACTGCGAGGAGATGTAGAAGTAGGCCTCGCCCGTCATCATGAAGACGGTGTCGATGTCCGGCGCCAGCTTGCGGTTCATGTTCGCCAACTGGAACTCGTATTCGAAGTCCGACACCGCGCGCAGCCCGCGGATGACGACGCTCACGTTGCGCTGGTGCACGTAGTCCACCAGCAGGCCGTGGAAGGCGTCCACCTCCACGCGGGGGTCGTTCACCGCCTCGCGGATGAGCTCGATGCGCTCCTCCTGGCTGAAGAGGGGCGTCTTCTTCGGGTTCACCGCGATGGCGACGATGAGCCGGTCGAACATCTTCAGGCCGCGCTGGATGAGGCTCAGGTGCCCGTTGGTGAGCGGATCAAACGAACCGGGATAGATGGCGACGGGCATGGGTGCGCTGAAGTCTCGGCGGGCCCACGGGGCCGGTCAAGCGCACGTCACGGGGCCCGGTAGAAGCTCACCAGGGTGTCCCCGAAGCGGCGCTGGTCCTCCCGGCCGAGCCCCGCGTGGGCGTCCGGAGCCGCCTCCCGCTTGTCGTGCTCCACCACCACCACGCCGCCCGGCGTCACCAGGCCCGCGGCCACCACCGCGTCCAGCACCGTCTCCACCACGCGCGCCGCGTAGGGCGGATCCGCGAAGACGAGCTCGAACTTCTCCCCCTGCTTGCCCAGCGTCTCCAGCGCGCGCGCGACGGGCTGCGCCAGGATGGACACCTTCGACGTGAAGCCCAGCGCGTCGGTGTTCTTGCGGCACAGGGCCAGGGCCTCGCGGTCCTGGTCCACCAGCACCAGCCGGCCCGCGCCCCGCGACAGGGCCTCCAGCCCCAGGGCGCCGGTGCCCGCGTACAGGTCCAGCACGGCCTGGCCGTCCAGGAACTGGCCCAGCATGTTGAAGATGGTTTCACGGACCCGGTCCGCCGTGGGGCGGATGTGTCCGGACGACGGCTTGGGCCCCGTCAGGGCCCGGCCCTTCGCGCTGCCTGCCACGATGCGCATGCGCGCCCTTCTACCCCAGGTCCCCGCCCGGCTTCGCGAGGAACGCCATGGCCACCGACGCCGAGCGGTGCGCCCCCAGCGCCGCCAGCGCCTCCGTGGCCTCCGCGAAGGACAGCGCCTCCAGCGTCTCGCGCGCGGCGGGCGTCAGCGGCGGCAGCCCCTCCTCCAGCACGGACAGCAGCTCCCCGGCCGGCATGCCCGCCGCCTGGGCGCGCGCCACCACCGGCTCGCGCACCTCCGGAGGCCAGGCGCGCAGCGCCAGCGGACCGAAGGGCCCCCTCCACTCCACCTTGCGGACGCCCACGGCCACGTAGCTGGACAGCGCCCGCGCGGGACCGGCGGACGCATCCGCCACCGCCAGCGCCACGCCCTTCCCCGAGGCCGTCTCCACCACCCGCCGCAGCAGCTCCACGTCCACCTCGCCCTCGCCCAACTGCGCCTCCGACACGCGCAGCAGGCGCAGCGGGACCTGCCACTGCGACAGGCCCTCCAGCAGCGTCGCGCACGCGTCCACCAGCCCGCCCGCGGACACCTGGGGCGGGGACACCTCCAGCGACAGCTCGCGCTCCTTGAGCGGGCCCACCAGCGCGTTCACCGCCTCCACGGCCTCGTAGGAGGTGAGGCGGGACAGGTCCAGCGACACCAGCGCGAAGCCCGCGTCCACCACCCGGAAGATGCCGTCCTGGAGCGCGTCCAGCACGTCCGCGTCCGTGGAGGCGACCCGGAGGGGGCCGGCCTGGAGGAACAGGGGCCGGGTGTGCTCGGCCTCCTGCGCCGCCGCGTGCACCGCCCTCACGAAGCGCTCCGGCGCGCCCCGGTCCGCCAGGGGGTGCGGGCAGCACAGGCCCAGCACCGAGTCCTCCGCGCGGGCCGCGCCCAGCAGGCCCGGCAGCGCCCCCTTGGACAGCACCGGCAGGCACGGCAGCGCCATGGGCGTGGACTCCAGCGCCCCGAGCAGCTCCCGTGGATCCAACAGGGGCACCCGGGAGCCCGGGCCCACCCGCGCCACCACGTTGCCCGGCCGCAGCGACAACACCTTGTCCAGCACGCTCATAGGAGCCGGCGAGAATCCCCGCCCCGCGCCCCTTTCGCAAGCGCGAGTCAGTGCACCTCGCCCAGGTGGGCGTACGACTGGCTCTCGATCTGGATGGTCGTGTGGTCGATGCCGAAGCGGTCGAAGAGGTCGTGCTTCACCGCGGACAGGATGTCGTCGTTGTTGCAGACCATGGGGTCCGCAACCACCAGGTGCGCGGACAGCGCGTACATCCCGCTGGAGATGGTCCACACGTGCAGGTCGTGCACCGCCTGCACGCCCGGCACCTTCGCCATCAGCGAGCGCACCTGCTCCAGGTCCACGTGCGCGGGCACCGCCTCCAGGAGCACGTCCACCGCGTCCTTCACCAGCCGCAGCGCGCCCACGACGATGATCATCGAGATCATCACGGAGATGATGGGGTCCACGACGTACCAGCCGGTCCACCACATCACGCCCGCGCCAATCAGCACGCCCACCGACGACAGCGTGTCCCCCAGCACGTGCAGGAACGCGCCCCGCACGTTCATGGAGTGCGTCTGGTGCAGGAAGCCCAGCGCCGCCAGGTTCGCCACCAGGCCGATGCCCGCCACCAGCGCCATGGGCCCCAGCTCCACCGGCGCGGGCGTGCGCACGCGCTCCCAGGCCTCCAGCAGGATGAAGATGGTGATGACCAGGAGCAGCACCCCGTTGAGCAGCGCGCTCAGGATCTCCATCCGGTAGTAGCCGTAGGTCTTCTTCAGGTCCGCCGGCCGCCCCGCGAACCAGAGCGCCAGCAGGCTCAGGATCATGGCCGACACGTCCGTCAGCATGTGCCCGGCGTCGGAGAGCAGCGCCAGCGAGTTGGTCAGGAAGCCGCCCACGGCCTCCGCCACCATGATGGTCGCCGTCAGCCCCAGCGCGAACAGCAGCCGCCGCCGGTCCTTGCGCCGCTCCTCCGCCACCCCGCCCTTGCGCGGACCGTGCGAATGGCCGTGCGAGTGCCCGGGGTGCGAGTGGTCATGGTCGTGGTCATGCGAATGACCGTGCCCTGCCCTGCCGTGTGTATGTGGGGGTGCGCTCACAGGGAACCAGGGTACGCGATCAGCGCTGTCGTTCGGACAGGTGCCGCTGGATTGATTTCGGACAACCCCGTAGATCCGTTGTCCTGATCCGCAACAGGGCGAGGACCGTGGGGATGGACTTCGAGAAGCATCAGAATCTGCACACCATTGTCATGTTGAGGGATGTCATCCGCAAGTGGTGGCAGGTGGAGCTGTCGTTCGCGGATCGCAACGGGGTGGTGCACGACTGGCAGCGCGGGGATTTCATCCCGCCGCCCAACGACTTCTGCCGCCACGCCCTGGGGGCGCGGGAGGGGATGCGGCGGTGTGCCCAGTCGGTGCGGGTGCTGCATGAGAAGTTCAAGGCCGCCAAGAACCTGCGCCGCTCGCTCTTCCACGACTGCCACCTGCGCCTGTCCATCGTGGGCGCGCCGCTCTACATCCGCAACGAGTACGAGGGCTTCCTCTTCGTGGAGGGCTTCGCCCGGCAGCCGCTCACGGCCGGGGACGGGCAGGTGCTGCTGGGCAAGATGCGCGACATCGCGCCCGGGGCGACGCTGGAGCTGGAGGGCGCGGCGGAGCGCGTGCCGGTGCTGGACGGCTCGGAGCTGAGCAAGCTGTCGGACCTCTTGGAGTTCGCGGTCACGGAGATCGCCAACCAGGAGGTGGAGCTCACGCGCAAGGAGGAGACCATCCAGTCCATGGCCTCCGAGCTGTCCAACCGCTACCGCTTCGAGAAGATCATCGGCCGCTCCGGGGCCATGAACGAGGTGTTCCGCCTGATGGAGAAGGTGGCCCACTCCGACTCCACCGTCCTCATCAACGGCGAGTCCGGCACGGGCAAGGAGCTGGTGGCGCGCGCCATCCACCACAACGGCCCGCGCAAGGACAAGCCGTTCGTCGTGCAGAACTGCTCCGCCTTCAACGACAACCTGCTGGAGAGCGCCCTCTTCGGGCACACCCGGGGCGCCTTCACCGGCGCGCTCAAGGACAAGAAGGGCCTCTTCGAGGTCGCGGACCAGGGCACCTTCTTCCTGGACGAGGTGGGCGACATGTCCCCCGCCCTCCAGGTGAAGCTGTTGCGCGTGCTCCAGGAGGGCACCTTCCTGCCCGTGGGCGGCACCCACTCCCGCGAGGTCGACGTGCGCGTCATCGCCGCCACCCACAAGGACCTGGGCGAGCTGGTGAAGCGCGGCGAGTTCCGCGAGGACCTCTTCTACCGCATCAACGTCATCCGCCTGCAGTTGCCGCCCCTGCGAGAGCGCAAGGACGACCTGCCCGTCCTCATCGACCACTTCCTGCGCAAGCACCACCGCGAGGGCCAGCGCGCGCGGGGCCTGGCGCCGGAGGCCCTGGGCATCCTGGGCGCGTACGCGTGGCCGGGGAACATCCGGGAGCTGGAGAACGAAATCGAACGGCTGCTCGTGCTGGGGGGCGAGCTGGAGACCATCCCCGCGGAGCTGCTCTCCAGCCGCATCCGCGACGCCGTCGTCCCCGGCGGAGGGCCCTTCATCGCCCCGCGCGCGCACGGGAAGCTGCACGAGGCGGTGGAGTCCCTGGAGAAGGAGATGATCCACCAGGGCCTGGTGCGCACCCGCTACAACAAGAGCCGGCTGTCGCGTGAGCTGGGCATCAGCCGCTCCAACCTCCTCCTGAAAATCTCCCGCTACGGGCTGGACAAGGGTATCCCCGAGGGGATGGACAACGACGAGGCCGAGGCGTGAGCGCCCCCCACGGACAGGCGGTCTCCTTCCGGCAGGACTCGCTGCGGGTGCCGGACGGCGCGGACCTCTACTACCAGGTCCGGGGAGACGGCGCCCCGGGCATGGTCCTGTGCGACGGCCTGGGCTGTGACGGCTTCGCGTGGAAGTACCTCCTGCCCTACCTGAGCCGGCGCCACCGCGTGCTGCGCTGGCACTACCGGGGCCACGGCAAGAGCACCGTCCCCACGGACCGCACGCGCATCGGCATGGCGTACACCTGCGACGACCTGGCGCGGGTGATGGACGCGGCCCAGATGGACAAGGCCGTCCTCTTCGGCCACTCCATGGGCGTGCAGGTGGCGCTGGAGTTCCACCGCCGCTACGCCCGGCGCGTGGAGGGGCTGGTGCTGGTGTGCGGCAGCTACGGCATGCCGCTGGACACCTTCCATGACTCGACGCTGCTCAAGCGCCTCTTCCCCACCCTGAGGGCCGCGGTGGAGCGCTTCCCCCGGCACGCCGCGCGCATCGTGCACGGGGCGCTCACCACGGAGCTGGTGGTGCAGTTGGCCATCCGCCTGGAGATGAACCCGGAGCTCATCGCGCGCAACGACCTGGCCCCGTACTTCACCCACCTGGCGCGGATGGACCCCGTCGTCTTCGTGCGCACCCTGGACTCGCTGGCCAACCACACCGCCGAGGACCACCTGGAGCACGTGGACGTGCCCACCCTGGTGGTCGCCGGGGAGAAGGACCGCTTCACCCCCGGCTGGCTGTCCCGGAAGATGGCCGAGCGCATCCCCTCCTCTGAGCTCCTGATGATTTCCGAGGGCACCCATACCGCCCCACTGGAAGTGCCGGGGCTGGTGGAGCTGCGCGTGGAGCGCTTCCTGAGGGAGCGGCTGGGGGTGGAGACCGCGGAAATCCCCCCGAAGGTGGGATAAGCGCCCAGCCGGCGGGGGGCCTGATTGTTTACCTGCTGGACACCCGCCTTCATTGCAGGTGGGAAGCCCCCGGCATATAAGCCCCCGCCTTCCGGGTTCCGGTGGGATTGAGATTCCCCGTTCTGGGCGTGTCTCTTCGCACCTTCATTTCCGTTAGTTGGTCCTGATGATCTCTCGCGAAAACATCCGCAACGTCGCCATTGTCGCCCACGTCGACCACGGCAAGACCACCCTCGTCGACCACCTGCTCCGGCAGGCGGGGACCTTCCGCTCCAATGAGCACGTGGCCGAGCGGGTCATGGACTCGAACGACCTCGAGCGCGAGAAGGGCATCACCATCCTCGCGAAGAACACTGCCGTCTCCTACAAGGGGATGCAGATCAACATCATCGACACCCCGGGCCACGCCGACTTCGGTGGCGAGGTGGAGCGCGGTCTGCGCCTGGTCGATGGCGTCATCCTGCTGGTGGACGCCGCTGAAGGCCCCCTGCCCCAGACGCGCTTCGTGCTCAGCAAGGCGCTGGCCATGGGCCTGAAGACGGTGCTGGTCATCAACAAGATCGACCGCCAGGACGCCCGGGCCAAGGACGTGCTGGACCTCGTGTACTCGCTCTACATCGACCTGGGCGCGAACGAGGAGCAGTTGGAGATGCCGGTCCTCTACACCGTCGCGCGCCAGGGCCAGGCCTCCACGTCGCTGGACGTGCCGGGCAAGACGCTGGAGCCGCTGTACGACGCCATCATCAAGCACATCCCGCCCCCGCCCGCGCCGCCGGCGGAGCAGACGACGCTGCAGCTCCTGGTCGCCAACCTGGACTACGACGACTATGTCGGCCGTCTGGCGGTGGGCCGCGTGCAGGCGGGCCGCATCACCCCGAACATGCCCGTGTCCGTCGTCCGCGAGGGCGGCAAGGTGCAGCAGGGCAAGATCGTCAAGCTGTTCGGCTTCTCCGGCCTGAAGCGCCAGGAGATCCCGGACGCGGGCCCGGGTGAAATCGTCTCCATCGCGGGCATCGAGGAGATTTCCATCGGCGACACCATCGCGGACTTCGAGAAGCCCGTGGCGCTGCCGCGCATCACCGTGGACGAGCCCACGATGATGATGATCTTCAAGGTCAACGACGGGCCGCTGGCGGGCAAGGAGGGCAAGTACGTCACCTCCCGCAACCTGCGCGAGCGCCTGTACCGCGAGGCCTACCGCAACGTGGCCGTGCGCGTGGAGGACACCGCGACGCCGGACGCGTTCCGCGTGGTGGGCCGTGGCGAACTGGCGCTGGCGGTCATCATCGAGAACATGCGCCGCGAGGGCTACGAGCTCACCGCCTCCAACCCGGAGCCCATCACCAAGGAGATCAACGGGCAGTTGCACGAGCCCATGGAGCTGCTCTTCTGCGACGTGCCGGAGAACAGCGTGGGCGCGGTGACGGAGCGCCTGGGGCCCCGCAAGGGCCGCATGACGGACATGGCGCAGCTCGGCTCGGGCCGCACCCGCCTCCAGTTCCGCATCCCCGCGCGCGGCCTCATCGGGTTCCGCTCGGAGTTCCTCACCATCACGCGCGGTGAGGGCATCATGAGCAGCCAGTTCGACGGCTTCGAGCCGTGGTTCGGCTACATCCCGAAGCGCGCCAACGGCGCCATGGTCTCCGACCGCCTGGGCGACACGGTGCCGTACGCGCTGTTCAGCATCCAGGAGCGCGGTCAGCTCTTCGTGGGCGCGGGCACCACCGTGTACGAGGGCATGATCATCGGCGAGCACGCGCACCCGTCCGAGCTCAACGTCAACTGCTGCCGCGAGAAGAAGCTCACCAACATCCGCGCCGCCGGCCGCGACGAGAACGTCATCCTCGTCCCGCCGCGCGAGATGGGGCTGGAGAAGGCCCTGGAGTGGATCGCCGACGACGAGCTCGTCGAGGTGACGCCCAAGTCCATCCGCATGCGCAAGAAGGCGCTGGCCGTGGGCGAGCGCTACCGCGCCGAGCGCGACCGCAAGCGCGAGGAGCGCGCCGAGGCGGAGTAGTCCTTCCGTCGAGACGCCTGAAGCTTCCAGGGGCCGTCACCTTCGCGGGTGGCGGCCCCTGCTTCGTTCCAAGGCCTAGAAGCCGAAGCGGACCAGCCGGGCGCGGTACGGCGTGGAGTTGCTCCGGTTCGCCTGGTCGTCCCAGCCCTTGAACTCCACGTCGTCCAGGAGCCGCTCCGTCTGCCCGTTGAGGGTGACGGCGTTGATGAGCGGGAGGCTGAGGGAGCCCACGTTGCGCCCCGCGAGCCGGTTGCTCGGGTCCAACGCCTCCTGCCGGCCCTGGGAGCAACTGTCGGTGAAGTAGCAGCCCCGGTCGCAGGCGTCCTTCGAGGCGTAGGAGCCGTGCTTGTTCACGGCCACGTAGACGCGCGGCGCGCCCCGGTACGCCCCCGCGTACTCGAGCTGCGCGTAGCCGTACCAGCCCGAGGAGTCGCACGCCGTCTCCAGGTGCGCGGACAGGAAGGCCTGGTCCAGGTACCAGCGCCCGTCGGCGTAGTGCACGTCCAGCACCTGGAACTCGGAGTCCCCGTCGTGGGCGAAGACGTTGAAGATGCCCAGGCTGGGGATGCCGTGGTCCTCCAAATACGCGGCCAGGTAGAAGATGCGCAGCGTGCGCAGGGCGGAGCTGAGCGGCCGCGCCGCGAAGTACGGCCGGCGCGCCACGCCCTTCTCGCCCTGGGCAATCCACAGCGTGGGCATGAAGGCCGCGGCCACCTGGAGCTCGCAGCCATCCCCCACCCCGTCGCCATCCGCGTCCGGCCCCTGGCCCCAGCACTCCTCCGCGGACGGCAGGTTCGGGATGCCCTGCGCGAAGGCGGGGACGGACAGCAACGACAGCACCAGCACCCACACACGGGCGTGGGAACGGAGGACGGGGGTCATGGGCTTACCTGGAAAGAACCGCGAGGGTGACTTTCAGGGTGAGCACACGACCGGCGGACCTGAATCCGCCCGCGAGGCCGGGGCACCTGTCCGGCGTCAGTCGAAGCGGCGGCCGCGGTCACCCGCCGGCCTGCGCGTTTGCATTCACATTCCGAGAAACAAAACGGACTCGGAGTGCTCCCGGAAATGTCAGACCCATCCAGTATGAATCTCCCTGCGCGGCGCCACTCCAGGCGTCGCCGAAAGGGTCGCCTTCACAATGAAGATGCCATTGATTTCCCTCGGGATTCTGGTCGGCATGACAGGGGTTGGCTGCGGGGGGCTTGAAGATGCCGAGGCGGTGGACTCCTCCGTTCCGGCGGACCTGGCGGATGCGACCTCCCAGGTCACCCAGGGGCTGATCACCCAGGTCACGGGGACCAGCCCGGTCACCTACGTCGCCACGTCGGGCAACGCGACGAAGCCCTATGATCAGTCCGCCACGTCGGTGGTGGCCTACACGCGGGATTCAACGACCGGGGCGTTCACGGCCTACCCGGGCACGGGCGCCGCGGACGGCACCATCTCCGTGCCGAACGTCCCTTCTGGCCGCATCTACCTGAAGCTGGGCTCGCGCTACCTGGTGAGCACCAGCCGCACGTTCGACCTGGGCTCCACGGAGTGGGGCCGCGATGGCACCTTCGTCTCGCTCCCCACCCCCGTGACGGTGTCCGCCACCGGCCTGTCTCCCTGGCAGGCGGGGGACTACCTGGAGGTGTATTCGTTGAACCCGGGCGCGTTCGGCTACGTCAACAGCGGCGTCACGGGGTTCCCCCTGGCGGGCGCCACGTCGCTCTCCGGGCTGAGCTTCAATTACGCCGACATGCGCAACCCGGTGCGGCTCGACAGCGGCCTCGGGGACGTGTTCTCGCTGGCGCAGATGCGGTGGAAGACGAGCGCGAATGGCGTGCCCTACCGCGCGATGCACAAGGTGCTCGACGCGAGCGTGACGCTGGTGGAGGGCCAGCCCGTCACCGTCAGCGGGACCTTCACCCAGCCCGTGGCGACAGGCACCTTCTCGGTGGACTGGAGGCGCTCGGCCTTCGACGCCATGCGCACCCAGGTGAACCCGGACGCGGTCAGCACGTACAGCGAGATCTGGATGTCCGCCCGGCCGGCCGCGCTGAGCACGGCGCTCGCGTCCATCAGCGGGCAGCCCCTGCTCGTGAAGCTCAACCCTGACGCGCAGAAGACCGACCTCGTCACGGGGAGCATGACCTACAACAACCCGCTCCCGGCGGCGTGGCAGAAGGTGGCGCTCGCCACCGCGGGCTTCACGAAGAGCTACGCGCTGGGCACCGCTGCGCCCTACACCATGAGCGTGGACATCCGCGTGGACCAGGAGGCGAGCGCCTTCACCGCCGCGCCCGTGCAGCCGCTCGTCGGGCCGGTGCAGGCGCCCCTGGTGAACACGCGCGGCGCGTTCCAGAACCTCACGGGCGTGGGGACGGACGCCTCGCTGCGCTGGTCCAAGCCCCTGGTCGGCACGGCCACGAACTACGTGGTGAACATCTACCGGCTGGGCACGAGCAACGGCTCCACCACCGCGACGCGCGTGACGTCGCTGCACACGGAGCTCCAGAGTGTGTACCTGCCGCCGGGCGTGCTGCAGTCGGGCCAGACGTACTTCGCGGAAATCCAGAGCTGGTACCAGCCCGGCTCGGACCTGGCGACGAGCCCGTTCAAGCGCGCGCTGCCTCGGGGCCGCGCCAGCGTGCTCACCGGCATGTTCAGCCCGTAGCCGCTGAAGCGGCCCTGGCCCGGCCTTCGCCTTGGCGAAGGTCGGGTCAGAACGTGTACTTCACGCGCGGGAACACCGCGAACGACATGATGTTGGGCCCGATGATGTAGCGGCCGAGCAGGTCCGCGCCCACGGAGAAGTGGTCGAAGGACGTGGCGTACTCCACGCCCACGCCCAGGCCCGCGTTGAAGGCGTTGACGGCCTGGCCCGGGTCGCCCTTGTCCGGATCCACCGGCCGGGGATCCAACCGCGTGTAGCCCGCCGCCACCTTGGGCGTCAGGTAGAAGCGGTTGGCCAGCCGCACTTGGTACGCGGCCGTCAGGTCGCCGAATGCCACGGTGAAGTTGTCCGACAGCGCGCAGACGTTGGAGTCCGGCAGGTAGCCCGCGAAGCAGTTCTGCGCGGACGAGCCCAGCGCGAAGTGGGCGCCCAGCGAGATGCGCTCCGTCAGGTCGTAGCCGATGCCCAGTTGCACGTACGACTGCGCGTTGGAGTAGCTGTTCTCGCCGCCCACCGTGAAGAAGACCCCGACGTCGGTCTCGGTGAAGAACCCCCGGCGCGGCTCGAACGGCACGCCCTCCGGCGGCGTGGCCCCCAGGGCCGGCGTCGCCAGCGCGAGCGCGGCCAACAGCAGCGACTTCCTCACGACTCCTCCCGTCACGTTGTCCTCCTGCTCCCTCGCACGCCTGGCAGCAGTGGCACGGACAGTAGTGACGCCCGGCACGAAACGGCAGCGGGGAAAAACGAAAATGGCGTGGACCGTTTCGTCCACGCCATTTCGGTCTTCCAGTCTACGAAGCGCCGTTACTCCGCGGCGTCAGCGCCCGAGGGCGAGAACAGCCAGGGGTACGTCACGTTCACCACGCCGCCGCCCTTGGGCTCCGGGAACTTCCAGCGGCGGATGCGGGAGATCATGCACTGCTCCGCGGGAGAGCTGCCCAGCGTGGACTCGGACACGCTGGCGTCCGCCACCGCGCCCGCCGGGTCGATGGTGAATGCCACCGCCACCTTGCCGGCCAGCGACGGGTTCTTGTTCAGCTCCGACTCGTAGCAGTACTTGATCTCATTCTGGTGCCGCCGGATGACCTTGGCGATGACGTCCTTGTCCAGGCCGCCAATCACCGTCGTCTTGCCGGGGATGACCTTGGTGACGGACTTGCCGCGGCCGCCCAGGTCGATGCCGCCGGAGCCACCCGTGCCCCGGCCGTTGCCCTGGGTGCCCAGGCCGCCGATGCCCAGCGCCGTGCCGCCACCGCCGTTGCCCGTGCCGCGCGAACCCAGGCCGCCCACGCCGTGCGCGTCACCCATGGCCGCGCCGCCCTTGAGGCCGCCCAGCGAGTTGTTGATGCCGGTGCCGATGCCGCCCGGGCCGAACACGTCGGAGGCGCCCCCCTTCATGCCCTTGAGCGCGCCGAGCAGGCCCACCTTGCCCACCACCTGGCGGTCCTTCTCCTTCTTGGACTTGTCCACCACCGGGGTGCCCGGCTTGGAGGGCGCGGCCTCCTCCTGCTTCGCCTCCTGCTTGCCGAACTTGCCCTCCTCGTCCTTGGCCTTGGCCCCCTCCTCCACGCCGGAGAGCTGGAGCTTCTTCGCCTCCACCTTCTTCTCCGGGGCGATGAGGAACTTGGCCACGCGCTGCTGGGACTCGAAGACGTCGTCCGCGGACTTCGTCTCCGTGTGCGGCGTCAGCACCATGGCGGTGACGAACGCCGCCGCCGCGAGGATGCAGATGGCGGCGATCTTGAAGAAGCTGAAGTCGCGGTCCGACAGCGACGTCGCCAGGATGGCCGGCGACGGCTTCACGTAGCGCATCACGAACGCCACCGTGCCCAGCGACACCTCCGCGCGGTCATGCAGGCCCAGGGTGAAGAGCTGCTCCTGGTCCGCCGTGGCGTTGTTGAGCTGGCCCGCGGCGCGCAGCACGTCCTTGGTGCGGACATCGCCGTTGTTGGTGACGAAGACGCCGGAGCCGGCCGGAGCGCGCAGCTCCAGCTTGTCGCCCTTGCTCACCGCGAGCACGTGGCGCTTGCCCACCTGCGGCGAGAACACGGTGAAGGTGTTCTTCGCGCCCTCGCCGATGGTGACCGGCGCGCCGTCCTTGAAGTGCTGGACCTCCAGCATCTGGTCGCCCCAGAGCATGGACACCTGGAGCACCTTCGCGTCCGGCGTGGGCTGCGCGTCCCTGGGCAGCGGCTCCTGCAGGTGCGGCGGAGGCTGCGGCTTGCGGGCCGCGGCCACCGGGGCAGGCGTGGCCTTGCGCGCGGCCACCGGAGGCGGCGGAGGGCCGAACACCGGGGTGGACGTCACGTTCGTGGAGGCCTGGGTGCCCAGCGCGCCCGCCGGAGCGGAGCGCGGCGTGCTCACCGTGCCCACCACGTTGGACGTGGGCGCCGCGTTCATCGCGGGCCGCTGGGGCGGGGCCTGCCGCATGTTCGGAGGCACCGGGGCCGCGTGCGCGGCCGGCGCCGCCGGAGGCATCACCGGGCGCTGCTGGAACACGCCGGGCTGCGCCACCGCCGCCGCCGGAGCCACCGGCCGGGGCGCGTCACCGAAGAGCACCTCCACCTGGGAGGTGCCCACCGTGAGCACATCCCCGGGCTTGAGCGCCGTGGGGATGATGAGCTTCTGCCCGGACACCTGGGTGCCGCCTTCACTGCCCAGGTCGATGGCCGTCACGGAGCCATCGTTGTCCACCTTCAGCATCACGTGGAGGTTGGACACGCGCGGATCCTGAATCTTCACCGCCGCCTGGGCGCCCGACCCCACGATGACACTCTCCGCCTCCGAAACCGTCTCCTGGATGGAGCCGTCCGGGGTGGTGATCCGAAGCGTCAATCCGTTTTTTCTCGCCGCCGCCATGAAGTTCTTCCTTCTTCCCTTCCCGTCCCGAAAACGTTCAACGCCACCTGTGCCGTCTAAAGATTGTCCGCGGACTTCTGAAGCTCCGGGTCGAAGTTCTCCCGGACCTTGATGAGGCTTTGGAAATCCGTCTTCTTGCGGTTGAGGACGTAGGAGCCTTCCGGCTTGGTGAGCTCGCCCTCCACCGCCACATCCGTGAAATCAATCACCGTCTTCTTGCGGTACACGGTGCGATCCTCCTCCTGGATGATCTTCACCGAGTCCTTGCCGTCCTGCGCCAGGGCGGGAGCCGCCAGCCCCAGCCCTCCCGCCATCACCATCGCTGCCAGCAGTCGTTTCATGTGATGTCTCCGCCAGGCCCGCTTCGCGTATTCCATTGCAGGGCTCGCACCAACTCCAAGTCCCTGGATTCTAAGGGAGCCGCCCGGCCGCTTGCACCTGGGTGGCTAAAGGCGGGAAGAAAGTTCTCATCCTTCCCGCCGGGACGACTGTTGTTTCTTCAGGGCGTTGGAGCAGGCGTCGGAGCCGTCTGTCCATTGTCTGACGCATCGTCGGACGCGGGGGCAGCCGGGGCCGGCTCCCCGGCCGCCTCGGGTGCCTCGGGCGCGCTGGTGTCCTGGGGCAATTGGTTCATCACGGAGGAACCCGCGCCTCCCGTGGCGGCGGCGTCCTTCTTCTCCTCGCCCCCGGCCTCCGCGGTGGCGGCCGGAGCGGGCGCCGGCGGCGGGTTCTTGAGCATGTTCTGCAGGCCGTTCACCTTGGCGGTGATGAGCTGCTTGTCCTGCTCCGTCGTGGAGGACAGCTCCTTGCAGCGGTCCAGGAACGCGATGGCCTTCTCGTAGGCCGCGCGCTCGGACGCGTACGCCCAGCCCGCGCCGCACACCGCCTCCGGCCTGTCCGCGGCGCGCGCGAGCACCTTCTCGAACGCCTCGCCCGCGGCGATCCCCTTCTTCGGATCCAGGCCCTTCTGCCCGTCCAGCGCGTACGCCAGGTAGAGCTGCCCCTCCAGGCCGTCCGGCTCCAGGGCCAGGGCCCGGGTGAAGGCCTTCTCCGCGCCCGCGTAGTCGCGGTAGCTCAGCGCCAGGGCGCCCAGGTTGAGGTGGCCGGGCGCGAAGGAGTCATCCAGCGACACGGCCTTCTGGAACTGGGCCAGGGCGCGCGGGCGGTCGTCCATCTTCAGGTAGATCATCCCCAGCGTGTTGGAGATGGCCGGGTCGTCCTGGGCCACCTTGCGCGCGTTGACGATCAGCAGCTCCGCCAGCCGGTACTGGCCCCGGTCGTACGCCACCAGCGCCAGCGTCTTGTACGCCTCCGGGTTGTCCTTGCTGCGCGCGAGCACGCGCCGGCCGGTGGCCTCCGCCTCGTCCAGCCTGCCCGCCAGCCGGTACGTCGCGGCCAGCGCGTTGAGCACGTGCGCGTCGTGCTCGTGGCCCGGCGTCTGGAGCGCCTTCGTGTACAGCGCGAGCGCCTCGTCCAGCCGGCCCTCGTGCCGGTGCATCAGCCCCAGGTTCATCACGGACGGCGTGTGCGCCGGGTCCAGGGCCAGCACCTGCTCGTACGCCACGCGGGCGTCCGCCGGGCGGCCCTGCTTCTCCGCGATGACGCCCAGGTTGAAGCGCGCGTTGAGCGCCTTGGGCTCCTGGGAGACGACGGCCTCGAAGCCCTTGCGGGCGGCGTCCAGGTCACCGGCCTCGTAGGCCCTCAGGGCCTGGGCGAACTGTCCGTCCGCGTCGGGCGGGGCGGGCGGGGGCGCGGCGGGGACCGTGACGGCGGGCCTCTCCACCGCGTTCATCGCGACGGGCGTGGGCCTGGGGCCCGTGGCGCAGGCCGTGGTGAAGGCGAAGGCGAAGGCCCCCGCCAGGAACATGCGCTTGGTGCGAAAGCCGTTCATCCCCGTCGTCCCCATCCCCTTCAACTGGCTGCTGATGTCGATGCTGTGGTTCGTCTTCACGGCCGCACCCCCTCGAGCGACGCGGTGGGCTCGGGCTTCGCGGGCTGCGTGCCCTCCGGCGCGGCGGCGGGCTTCTCGCCCTCGGCGGGCGCGGCCTCCGGGGCGGCGGGCTTCGGCTCCACGGAGGCGCTGATGGGGCCGTTGAGGTCCTTCAGCACGCCCGAGGCGATGCGCGAATCACTGCTGCCCCGGTACGTCACCGGCCTCACCTGGGCGTAGGCGCCCGGGCGCAGCTTGTTGATCTGATCCTGCGCGGCCAGCGTCCACTCGCTGTAGATGCCCAGCTCGTAGGCCTTCTGGAGCCCCTTCTCCAGCGCCTCGCTGGCCTTCTCCTCCAGGGGCATGGCCAGGTTCTCCAGCTCGCCGCGGTACATGCTGAGCTGCTCGTCATCCAGACCGGAGGGGTCCGGCGAGTCCATGATGTTGCGCGCGAAGTCCGCGTACGCGAGGCCGATGCGGGTCAGCGCCGCGATGCCCCACTCGCCGGAGCCCGTGGCGAGCACCGCCGCGTACTCCTTCTCCACGCGCTGCATCTCCTTCTGCTTGTTCGTCAGGTCGCGGCGGATGGTGGAGACGCGCGTGAACTTGATGTCCGAGAAGCGCTTCCACGTGGGCTCCAGTGCCAGGAAGCGCGCGTGGCCGTACGCGTTGAGCACCGCGGTGTCCTTGCGCACGCCCTCCGGGAGCTTGTTCCAGCCGCGCACCAGCTCGTCCTGCGCCTTCTCCTGGCCGCGCACGTCCCGCATCTTCTGGTACGCCAGCAGCTCGTGGTACCGCGCCAGGTACGCCTGCCCCGCGGCGGTGCGCGAGTCGCGGCCGTAGTCCTCCACGAACCGGTTGAAGGCGCGGGCCGCGTCGCCCCACTTCTTCTCCTTCTCCCAGACGAGGCCGATGGAGAAGGCCACCTGGGGCACGTCCTTGCGGTCCTTGAAGCGCGCCAGGTAGGTGTTCCACGCGGTGACGGCCTTCTGGGACTCGCCCAGGCCGTCGTACCAGACGCCCGCGTTGAAGAGGGCGTCCGCCACCCACTCGCCCGCCGCGTCCACCTGCGCCTTGCGCTCGGCGGCCTTCTGCGCGCGCTTGGACTCCGCGTCCTCCACGGCGCCCGGCGTGTCGTCCTTCTTCGCGACCGTGGCGGGCTTCGCCTTCTTGTCCTTGTCCTTCCTGGACTGCGTCTCCCGGGCCTTGATGGCCGCGTCGTACCCGGCCACGAAGGACTCGGACATGGCCGCGGCCTTCTTGAACTCGGCGACCTTCTCGTAGAGGCCGGACAGCGTGTAGCGCGTCTTCAGTTCGAAGTTGCTGTTCGGGTACTCCTTGAGGACGCGCTCGCCGGCGGTGATGCCCTTGTCCACCTCACCGGCCTCCTGCGCGATGACCATCGCGTAGGTGAGCGCGCGGTCCGCGTTCTCCGACTTGGGGAACTCGGTCACGAAGGACAGGAACTCCTCGGCGGCCTTCGCCGGGTTCTTCTCCTTCTTGTAGACGACCTCGTCCACGTACTTGTACTGGCTGCCCTCCACCACGCGGGAGACGCGCAGGGCGAAGTCCGAGCCGGGCTTGGACAGCTTCTTGTTGGAGAGGAACTTGCGCGAGAGCGTGTTGAGCTCCTGCCACTCCTCGCGGCTCTCCAGCACGTACATGGTCAGGTCCGCGGCGTCGCGCGAGCGGCGCTCCTCCGGGAACTTCTCGATGATCTCCCCGAAGCGGCGGGCCGCGTCCACGAAGTGCGCGCGGTCGTAGAGGATGACGGCGGCCTGGTAGCGCAGGTCGATCTCATCCTGGTTGCCCGGGTAGAGGGTGTTGTACGTGTCGCACGCGGCGACCAGCCGGTCCTCGAACTTCGTGAGCGGCTGCTCGGCCTGCTCCTTGGCGTCGCGCTTGACCAGCTTCTGCCTGGCGACGTCGCCCTTGTCCTTCTTCTCGTCGACCTTCTGGCCGTCCTTCAGGTCGCTCTTGGCAATCTGGCCGCGCTCGATCTTGACGAGCTTGTCGTAGGCGAGCACCGCGTTGTACGCGGCGGACTTGCGGTAGGACTCGTTGGAGACCTCCTTCGCGGAGTCGCGGTCCGGGATCTGGAACGCCACCACGGCGTCGTACTCGGCGGCGGCGGCCTCCCACTCCTCCAGGGCCCAGAGGATTTCGGCGTAGAAGAAGCGGATGTTGAAGGCGGAGTCCGCCACGAACTCCGGGTTGTCGCTGGAGGCGAACGCGTCCACGTACTGCTTGTAGATGTCGCGCGCGAGCCGGTAGGTCTCCACCTGGCGCGTCTTCTGCGCCTCCTGGTGGTACTCGGTCACCATCACGCGCATGGCCTCTTCGGTCACGCTGAAGGCGTTGCGCAGCACGCCCGCGTTGCTGGCGTTGGCGCTCCACCACTCGCCACCCGGGCGGTAGAGGTCCACCATCCGCTTCATCTCCTTGCGGACCTGCTGGCGCTGGCGCAGGCCCTCGAAGGCGCGCACCACGGCCTGCTGGTACTCCGGCGCGTTCGCGCCCATGGGCGCGTCGTCGATGAGCGTGCGGTACACCAGGATGGCGCTGTCGAAGTGGCCCGCGTCCACCAGGCCCGCGGCCGTCTTCGCGAGCAGCCGGCCCTGGCGCTTCGCCGGCGCCTTCTGCTTGAAGTAGGCGAGCGCCTCCTTCGGCTGATCCAACTGGACGTAGAAGACGGTGAGGTCGTTGAGGGCCTCCGTGCGCAGGTCGCCCAGCTCCTCGCCGCGCTGGCCCGCGTAGTCCACCACCTCGTGCAGCTTCTTCAGGCCCGCGTCCAGGTCGCCCGCGTTGAAGTCACACCAGGACAGCTTGTAGGTGGCGTAGGCGTAGATCTTCGGCACGCCGGAGTCGCGCGCCTTCTCGTAGTTCTCCTTGGCGGGCGCGAGCTTGTTGTTCTCGAAGTAGTGGTTGCCAAGCTGGATGTACGCGTCCGGGACGAACTGCGACTTCGGGAAGTCGCGGATCAGCTCCTCGTAGCGCTTCACCGCGTCCTCGCGGCGGTTGAGCTCGTAGAGGTTGTAGCCCAGGGAGAAGAGGACCTCGTCGCGGGCCGGGTAGTCCGGGTACTCGTCGAGGATGGCCTCGTAGATGCGCATCGTCTCCGCGCGGTAGCGCTCGGACTCGCGGTGGTCCTGCTCCGGCGCGGTGGCCTTCTCCCCGCGCGCCACGGCGGCGTCGTAGGCCTTCTCCGCCGCGAGGAACTTCTCCATCTCCAACTGGTAGAGGTACTTGGACTTCTCCCAGTAGAGCTCCGACAGGCGGTACTGCATCTCCGCCTTCTGCGTGGAGGTCTCCTGCAGCTTGGGGATGAGGCGCTTGAAGCCTTCAATGGCCTCGTCGCGCTTCTTGTCCGCGAGCGCGTCCTTCTTGGAGTCCGCGATGCGCGGCATGTCCGCGAACTTGGCCGTGGCGGGCTTCACCCGCGCCGGGCCCTTGCGCATGTCCTGGGGCGCGACGCCGGGCGGCAGCTCCGCCTTCTTCGCCTCCTCCTTGTCCTTCTTGCTCGCGGCCTCGGCCTTCTTCGCCGCGCCCTTCGAGGAGGACTTCTTCGTCGCCACCTTGCGCGGCGGTGCCGTCTCCTCCGCCGCCTCCCCCACCCCACCGGCCGCGAGCGCGACGCCCACCGCCAGTGCACCGAACCGAAGAACCACCTTCATGCGAGCTCCTGGAGAACCGCGCCTCGCCTGGCTGGGAAAACTTCTGCCCAGTTGGGAGGGACGACGGAAAGTAGACGCGGGTACCCAGATTGAGAAGTGGCCCGGAACATGCCTTGTGCCCCGGCGTACGCGATCACGCCGGGCCAGGTTCCAGGACTCAACATCACGCGAAGAGGCCCCGTCCCCCGTGACAAACGCACGGTGGCGGGGCCTCTTGGTCGCGCTGCTTACGCTGGCCGGGTGCGCCCGGGGCCTACTTGCCTACTGCCCTGCCTACTTCTCCTGGCGGGCGGGGCAGCCCCGCTTGAGCGTGTACTGGTAGTAGCCGATCTCGTCGATCCAGAACTCGCCCTGGAAGCGCCAGTAGTTGTAGTCCGCGCCGGGCATCTTCGGGCGGTAGAGCGACTGGCGGGAGAGCAGCGCCTTCTGGTCCACGCCCTCGGAGAAGAGGTCCTTCTCATCCAGCGCCGTCTGCACGCGGATGATCTCCGCCTGGTCGGAGAAGGTGCGGAGGTTGTCCGCGGCCTCCTGGATGCGGTTCTTCGCGAGCGTGCCGCCCACCTGGAGCAGCGTGGTGCGGATGTCCTCGAGCGACGCCACCGTCTGCGCGGCGAACGGCGTCCCCCGCCACGGGCCCTCGCTGATGGCGCGCTTCTCCTGGTCCACGCGCGACAGGGTCCGCATCACTTCACGGATGCGCTCGTTGTTGCGGATCCACAGGTAGACGGCGCGCGGCAGGCGGCGGTTCTCGGAGGCCACCAGGTTGAAGGCGTTGATGGGCGCAACGTCCTCTCCGGTGAAGGGCTCCAGTTGCTTCGCCATGGGGCCGTAGCGCTCGTCGAACGCGGCGAGCGTCGTCTTCACCTCGTCGTAGAGGCACGAGTAGTAATAGACGGTGGCCTTGAGGATCCACGACTCGGGCTGGAAGGCGCCCTCGAACTGCGGCGCGTGCAGCGCCTGGAGGCTGCCCAGCGCGCCGCCGAAGTCCTCGTTCTGGAAGCGGGCGAAGCCGTTCTCGAACAGGGCCTGGTCCCAGAAGCGCGCGTAGCGGGGCACGCCTTCGTACGCCTTCACCGCGTCCGCGTACTCACCGCGGCGGTAGTGCACGCGGCCCAGGGCCAGGAGCGCCAGCTCGCGCGTCTCCGGCAGCTCCACCTGCGGCTCCTTCGTGTGGAGCACGGCCTGGAAGGCGGCGATGGCCTCCTTGTCCAGCGTGTCCCCCTCCCCCGGGCGGCCCGGGAAGCGCGGGTCCGCGAGCACGGTGCCCAGGAGGTAGCGGGCCTTCGCGTAGACGCGGCTGTCGGCGGGGACGGCCTCCAGCAGCGCGCGGGACTCCTCGAAGCGCATGCGGCGCTGGCTGGCGGTGCCGACCAGGTAGTTGATGCGCGCCAGCACCTCCTTGGGCAGCGTGACCCACTGGTCGCGCACCTCGTCGGTGTAGGCCTGGTTGAGGATGCTGGGGATGAGGTTCTGCTCATCCAGCCGCTGCTGCATGTCCACCAGCCCCTCGATGGCCTTGAGGTACGAGGGGTGCTTGGGGCCGGCGTTGACGATGGCCGCGTAGGAGATGAAGGCCGCGACGGGCAGGTCCTTCCTGGCGAAGGTCTGCGCCAGGTAGAACTCGGCCTTGCCCTTCAGGTCCGTGTCCTCCCCTTCCGCCAGCCGCGCGAAGAGGGGGGCGGCGGTGTCCAGCTTGCCTTCGTTGAAGGCGGACAGCGCGCGGTTGTAGGTGCCCACGTCCTGCTGGGCGAGGGCCACCGAGGGCACGGCGAGGGGCCCGAGGACGACGAGGAGCCGGAGCAGTCGGGACATGGTTAGAAGAGCACCGAGAAGCCAGCGTAGAAGCTGACGTTGTTGAGGACGTCCGACGAAGGCTCGGCGACGAGGTCCCTCCCGAGGATGATGTCCTCGCGGTAGTTCTTCTTCGTCTTCGGGTCCACGCCGTCGAACTTGGACACCTTGCAGCCGCCGCTCAGGTTGAGGCCGTCGAAGGGCTGGTTGGCGGCGCGCGCGGCCTCCAGCGCCTCGAAGTCCGCCAGGTTGCAGCCATCCACCCGGTCCACGCGCGCGGTGTAGATGAGGTCGCGCACCTCCAGGCGCAGGGCGTAGTGCTCGCCGAACTGCACGCGGAAGCCGCCGCCCACCTCCCCCAGGAACTTGTTGCCCGTGTCGCCAAAGCGCGCGGGCACCTGGTACGTCTGCCCGTCCACCTCGTTGGCCACCTCCGGGCGGATGAGGTGGCGCGTCTTGCCAATGCCCGCGCCGCCCGAGAGCACCACGCTGAACTGCGCCAGCGAGTTGTTGAAGAAGGCGAACTTGCCGTAGAGCGGCGTGACTTCGACGCCCGCGTGCGCGCCCCACTGGAGCAGCAGCGACGACGCGGCCTGGGCCTGCTCGCGCACCTTGTCGATGAGCTCCAGGTTGAAGTCGCTCTCGTCGGAGTACCAGTTGTACTGGCCGCCCACCTGGAGGGCGAAGTTCTCCTGCAGGTGGTAGACGTAGCTGAGCGCGGTGCCCACGTGGTTGGTGAACTTGCCGTTCACCTGCACGGCGGCGGGATACAGCACCAGCTCGTGCTTGCCCTCGTCCGCGAAGCGCTTCTTCTGGACGATGTGGACGTTGACGTTCGGGTTGTAGAGCGGCGCGCCATTCACCAGCCGCTGCTGCTGCGCGTCCGTGGTGCGCGGCGCTTCATGGGTGTCCAGCACCGGCGCGTCCGTGGGCTGCGTGGCGGCCGGCGCCTGGGCCTCCGGAGCCTGGGCGCGGTCCGCGTCATCCTCCTCCGTGACGGCGGGCGCGGACGGCGTGGCCGGCGCGGCTTCGGGCTGGGACTGGGGCACGGCCGGCGCGTCGCGCTCGGTGCGCTGGCGCTCCGGCGGCTCGGCCGGTGAAGGAGAGGCCGGCGCGGTCGCATCCGGACCCGGAGCGGCCGGCGGCTGCGCCGGAGAGGCGCCTTGCGCGAACGCGAGGGCAGGCACCGCGGCAACGAGGAGCGCGATGGAACGGAAGGGTCGCATAGGAAGGGGTCAGAAAGTGAAGGTGTAGCCGAGGTCGAACTGCACCAGGTGCGTGAGGCCCGGGCTGCTGGCGGGCTCACCGGTGGTCCGGCCAGCCTCCCAGTCGTCGCGCAGCAGGTTCACGCGGTAGCTGTCCTTGAAGATCCAGTCGCGCAGCTCCAGCCGGATGCCGTGCTGCTCATTGATGAAGAAGCGGAAGCCCAGCGCGGCGGACACCACCGGCGCCACGCGCGACTCCTTCACCCAGTAGTTCTCCGTGGCGCTGCCCCGGTCATCCACGGCCGTGCGGTTGTCACAGACGCCCGCGGCCCGGTCCACGACCTGGGTGCACTGGATGACGGACTGGCGCTTCAGGTTGGTGAGGCCGCCGCCCGCCCAGAGGTACGTCTGGAAGTGCACCGGGATGTCCGCGACCAGGGAGATCTTCCCGTAGATGGGAGCCCACCGGGCGCCGACGACGCCGTGCAGGTTCATCCGCCACATGTCCTCCAGCTCGTCCGTGACGCGCTTGTCCTCGCGGTCCAGGAAGGACTCGGAGATGGAGCGCGCCAGGCCCGTGTGGCGGCTGGCGGCGTAGCCCGCGCGCGCCTCCAGCGCGAACGTGTCGAACAGGTTGTAGGCCAGCCCGACGTCGAAGAAGTAGTGCGCCGTCAGGTGCGTCTGCACGGGCAGGCCCACGGACAGGGACAGCTCCGGATGGCCCGCGGGCTTGTAGAGCCGGTTGCGGACGACCGCCGAGTCCAGGACGCCGTCTTCCTGTGCGGCGGCGCCGAGCGCCGTCAGCGAGAGGCTCAGCGCGGCGAAGACGCGAAGCGTGCGTGCGTTCATATCTCCTGCCCGGCCCGGGGGTGGGCCGTTGGGTGATCCGGAAAAGGCGACCCGTCTGCTTGGACGGCGAGGCTCCGGCGTGGGACAGCGATGTGAGCACGGCGCCCATTCACCGCAAGCGGATCCCAGCGGCAGTCGGTAAAGTTTTCGCCCTTTGCCCCCAGGGCGACCAGCACTCAACGTTTCCACGCGGATGCGAGGCCTCGAGGCCCCGCGCGCGACGCGCGAAACACACCGTGCCCGGAAACGACGAACGCCCCGCCCGGCCACCCGAAGGTGCCCGAAGCGAGGCGTTGAATGGGGCGCGGTGTGAAGCGCCCCGGCGTCAGCGGCTGCGAATTACTTCGCGGCCTTGTGCTGCGCGCGCATGGCCACCTTGATGGAGGGGCGCACGATGACGATGCCGTCGTTGTGGCCGGGGACCGCGCCCTTCACGAGCACCAGGCCCTTCTCCACGTCCACGTCCACCACGGTCAGGTTCTGCGTGGTGACGCGCTCGACGCCGTAGTGACCCGGCATCTTCTTGTTGGGGTACGTACGGCCCGGCGTCTTACGCTGACCGATGGCGCCCGGGTGACGCTGGTACTCGTGCGTACCGTGCGTCTTGGTCTGCGAGCCCTTGAAGCTCCAGCGGCGCATGACGCCGGAGAAGCCGCGGCCCTTGGTCACGCCGGTGACGTCCACCAGCTCGCCCTTGTTGAACATGTCCGCCTTGACGGCGTCGCCCACGTTGAAGCCCGCGGCCTCCTCGGCCGTGACGCGGAACTCGCGCAGGTGGCGGCGCGGCGTGGCGCTGGCCTTCTTGAAGAAGCCGAGCTGCGGCTTGTTCAGGATCTTCTCGCGGATTGCGCCAAAGCCCACGGTCACCGCGGAGTACTGATCCTTCTCCGGGGTGCGCTTGCCGACCACCAGACAGGTGTTGACGTCGATGACCGTCACCGGAACGAGGTTGCCCTCGTCGTTGAACACCTGGGTCATGCCGATCTTCTTGCCAATCAGACCCTTCACGTCGTCCTCACAGCGAGCGCCCGTGGCGCTGAAAGCCCAATGAAATCAATGAACTGAACTGGCCTACACGCGTACCCGCGGCCGCCAGGAAGCGGCGCAAGATAGCAAACACGTCCCCTACGTCAAGCACCAAGGGTGGGCGTACCCCTCACTGCGCGACATCCAACCGCGGGTAGAAGGGGTTCAACTGCCCGTCCGCGATGCGCTGGGCATACACCTCTTCGCCGAGGAGGAACAGGGCCTGATCCAGATAATCTTCCGCGCCCTTGATCTCCTCCTCCTTGGTGGCGATGGCCTGGTCGAGCTCCGCCATGCGGGCGTCGTGCTGCTGCTTCTGCTCCTCCGCGGCGTCCTCCAGCTCGATCAGGCGCTTGTGCGCCAGGATGCCGGCCGCGCCGGGCTGGCCGGGGGTGGGCGTGAGGGCGGTGGCCAACTGGGCCTCCCAGTCCTCCACCTCGCGGGCCAGGCGCATCTGGGCGATGCGGTTCTTCTTGAGGTTCTGCTTGGCGGCGTCCAGCTTCACCGGATCCTGGGTGGTCATCTCCAGGTCCGCGAGCTTCGCCTCCAGCTTCTTCAGGCCCACGATGGCGTAGCGCAGGTCGGCGCGGCGGGTGGCCAGCGTCTTGCGCAGCCCCTTCACCTTGCCCTCCACCGCCGTCACGGCCTTCTGGAACCGGCCGGTGATCTCCTTCTGGGCGGCGCACTCGTCCTCGTGCTGCGCCAGGAAGTCCTGATAGGCCACGTCCTCGTCGTTCATCTCCGCTTCCAGGGCCGCCAGTTCGTCCCGGCGCGCCTCCAGCACCTCTTCGGCGCGGTAGACGCGTTCCATGGAGCGGGGGCAGTTCGGCTTGCCCGGGAGGACGTCCCGGGCCAGGTCGCCGAGCTGGAAGATGAGATCGTTGTAGCTCTCCTTCGCCATGGGCGGATTCATACGCCCAAGACGCCAGGACTGTCACCGGCCGAGCGCATTCCCGCGCCCGGCCCCGGCCTCCGGCCTCAGGAATCCGCGGGCGCCGCGACGGCCTGGGACTCGCCCCGCCGCACCGCCGCCAGGGCCCCTTCCGCCAGGGCGAGCAGCTCCCGGGCCCGGTCCTGCTCCTCGGTGCGGTTCAGCTCGCACACCCAGGCGGAGGACAGGTCCGCGTGCTGGCGCGCCATCTCCGCGGTCGTCTCATAGCGCGCGGCCGACGCCCGGGCGAAGGCCCCCTCCCGGCGCAGCTCCAGGACCGTGTCCGGATCCAGATCGATCTCCTCTGGGGGCACCGGCAGCGGCCCGCGCCCCAGCGCCGCCAGGCGGGCCAGGAGCCGTGATGCATGGGCGCGGCAGAAGGCGGCCAGCACCATCAGGCGCGCCCGGACCCGCGCGTCGTTCATGCGCTCCGCCAGCCCCGTCATACGACGGGCCGACACCACTTCTGCTTCCCACGCGGCGGCCAGTGCGGCTGCCAGCCGGGTATGCCTCGCTCCCATCAGCGTCCCTCCCCCACCCTCGTGAGACGCAAGCTAGGAACGCTGTTGGTGCAATTCAACCGACCGCGCGAGCAACCATCCAATATAGGCCGACCCCCGCGAGGCAGATGGATGACAGGCGCACAACCTTCGAGTGCAACCGGGGCCTGCGCTGGACGATTCGCAGCACGGGAACCAGGAAGGCCACCACCGCCGCCTGCCCCACCTCCACCCCCAGGTTGAAGCCCACGAGCGCCGGCACCACGCCCGTCCCCAACCCGAGGTTTCCGAGCACGCTCGCGAAGCCCAGCCCGTGCACCAGGCCGAACAGGAAGGTGAGCCCCGCGCGGTGTCCGTGCCGGCGCAGGAACAGGTTCTCCAGCGCCATGTAGAGGATGGACGCGGCGATCGCGGCCTCGGCCCACCGCGTGCCCCGCGCGTCCAGCGTCACCAGGCCCAGGGCCGTGAGCGCCAGGGTCAGCGAGTGCGCCAGGGTGAAGGACGTCACCAGCAGGAGGATCCGCCGGAGCGAGCCGCCCACCAGCAGGACGGCGAAGAGGAACAGGAGATGATCCGCCCCGGCCAGGATGTGGCGGATGCCCTCGCCCACCCAGCCGGCGAACCCTTCCACCGCCCCGGGCGCGACCTCCACCTCATGGGCGTGGACGGCGGCCGGCCCCAGCAGGAGCAGGGCCAGCCACAGCACCCGGACCGGGGGGAACGGCTTCATCGCGCGGAGGAGCCTGCCCTCCGCGCGCCCTGCCCGTCCACTACTCGCGCACGAACTCCAGGTGCACCTGCTGGCGGCCGGAGAGCCCGCCGTGGTGCGCGCCGCAGCGCGGACAGACCAGCGGCTGATCCCACTCCCACTGGGCCTGCACCTCTTCGCCGCAGCAGACCATGGGGAGCGGGCGCAGCATCTCCTCGTCCGGGGGCAGCGGCCGGGGCAGCGGCTCCGGCGCCACGGAGACGAAGGTGGGCCGCGGGTTCTGGGACAGCGTGCGCTGCACGTACGCCAACTGCTCGTAGCGCACGTGGTTGGCCCACGCGCGCGCCATCTGCTCCACGTGCGCGGACTGCTCCGGCGTGAGCCACGCGTCCGGCAGCGCGCGGTGGCCGCAGTACAGGCAGTGCCACGCGGGCAGCTCCTCCGCCGTGTACGCCTCGTGGAGGTTCTCGAAGGGGAAGTAGCCCGCGAGCAGCCGCTGGAGCATCCCCGCGTCGTGGCGGCTGGGCCGCGTCTTGAAGGAGCGCTGGCACCGGGGACACTCACGCCGCACGAAGCCCGCCTTGTCCCGCGGCAGCTCCAGCCACGCCATGTCCAGCTCCGGCGGGTTCACGCCAGCCCCCGCCGGCGGCCCAGCGACGCGACGGCCAGCACGAACGCGACGAGCGAGAACACCAGGAGGAGGTGCACCCACTGCCCCTCCGTCGAACCGGTGATCAGCCCCATCACCCACAACACCATCAAGATGATGCCCATGGTCCAGTACACGCCACGCCTCCCGCCACGCAGGGCCCCGAAAGTCAGACCGGGCGCAAGCTAGGAACGCGGAGGCGGCGCGGCAACAGGTGGAGCTTTCTGCAGGGTCAGGTTGGGAAACAAACTTCCCAGCCCGGGCATTTTTTCCGGCTGCCGTGGGCAGCGCCCGCCCCGTTTCAGCCCCTCTCTTAAGGATCCGTAAGGCAGCCAGCGCACGCCACGTACGCTGGCACGTTGCCTGCTTAGCCGCTGGGTGTGGGCGAGTCAGCGGGCGCGGGCGGTTGGGGCGCCAGGGGAGGGCGAGATGCGGGGTTGGACGGTGGCGATGGTGGCGGCGGCGATGCTGGTGGGGGCGGACGCGGTGGCTTTCCCGGTGCAGGTGGCGGTGGGTGCCCAGGGTGAAGCGCCGGACGTCGCGGCCCTGAGGGCGCAACTGGCGGAGAAGGACGCGCAGCTCAAGGCCGCCCTGGCCCGGCTGCAGCAGTACGAGGACGAGGCGGACTACCTCCGCGCGGAGCAGATGGGCGTGGCCGAGGCCGTGCGCGCCTCCGGGCTCCCGGAGCGGCAGCAGCGCCGGCTGGCGGTGGCCATCGTGCGCGAGGCGGAGCGCAACAACCTGGATCCCCTGCTGGTGGTGGCGCTGATCCGCTGCGAGTCCTCCTTCAACAACTACGCGGTGTCCGGCGTGGGCGCCATGGGCCTCATGCAGGTGATGCCGGACACAGGCAAGTACCTGGCGGAGAAGTCCGGCTGGCGGCTGGGCCGCCACACCAACCTCTTCGACTTCGAAACCAACGTGAACCTGGGCACCGCGTACCTGGCGGACCTCATCAACCGCTTCGGCTCCGTGGAGGGCGCGCTCGTCGCCTACAACGCGGGTCCCGGGCTGGCCAAGCGCATCCTGGCCAAGAAGGAGAACCGGGTGAAGTTCATGGCCGGCTACCCCGCCAAGGTCGTGAAGGAGTTCCGCAAGCTGAAGGCCCAGCAGGAGCGCGCCATCAGCCTGCGTGCCGAGCAGACGACAACCGACCGCAAGGGTTGACCGCTGCGCGACACGTCATCCGCTTGCTCGCCAACACTCCGGCGGAAGTTGCATGCCCGCCACTAACCTGATCGCCGGTGAAGGTGCACTGTCCGGCTCCGGCTGTGCACCCCACCCCCCGGTGGAAACCTGGATCACCCCTGTGGTCCGGAAACGTGCGTCAGCCGCCATCAACATCGCGAGCTGCACACACGTGCACACCTCAGCGGGAGCGCGGATCATGACGGGGCTTCGGATTCATCGGGAGGAGGCGGCGGGTCGGGTCACCCTGCGCCTGGAGGGAACGCTGGACGGCCAGACGGCACAGGAGCTGCGCAACTCGCTCCAGGCGCTGGGCCAGAGCGAGGTCGTGCTGGACTTCGCGCACCTGCGTGAGTTCAAGGACAGCGCGGTGGGCATCCTGACGCACGGGCTGAAGGACGGCGCCGTGGAGCTGCGCGGGCTGGCCACGCACCAGGAGCGGATGTTCCGCTACTTCGGCGTGCTGTCCTCGCCGGCGACGCACCGGGCCTACTACACGCCCGAGGACATCCTCTCCGTCTGAGGGTGATGGGCCCTCCGGGCCACGTGCATCCCCGGCAAGCGCCCGCGCCTCCACGGCAGGCGGGCATCCGGCGTGGAACACGGGCGGCCTGGAGGGGTGCCGGCGGGCGTTCGCCTGGGCTAGAGTCCGCGCCCAGATGACCCAGCCCGCTCGCGTCCTCGGTCCAGTTGAAACCCCTGCTTCCGCGCGCGCGGTGATGGAGCGGCTCGCCGCCCAGCTTGGCCGCGCCGTGCAGGGCAAGCCGGAAGAAGTGCGGCGCGTCGTCACGTGCGTGGTGGCCGGCGGGCACCTGCTGCTGGAGGACATGCCCGGCGTGGGCAAGACGACGCTGGCGGAGGCGCTGGCCCGCGCGTGCGCCCTGTCCTTCTCCCGCATCCAGTTCACCGCGGACCTGCTGCCGGCGGACATCCTGGGCGCGCAGGTGTTCCACGCGCAGACGGCCACCTTCTCCTTCCGGCCCGGGCCGCTGTTCCGGCAACTGGTGCTGGCGGACGAGCTCAACCGCGCGCCCCCGCGCACCCAGTCCGCGCTCCTGGAGGGCATGGCCCAGGGCCAGGTGTCGCTGGACGGGCAGACCCACGCGCTGCCCTCCCCCTTCACCGTGGTGGCCACCCAGAACCCGGTGGACTTCTCCGGCACCTACCCGCTCCCGGACTCGCAGTTGGACCGCTTCCTCGTGCGCCTGTCGCTGGGCCACCCGGCGCCGGACGTGGAGGCGCGCCTGCTCACCACGCGCGGCGCGGCGTCCCCGCTGCCGTCGGTGGAGGCGGTGACGGGGCCGGAGGAGCTCGCGTCGCTGCGTGACTTCGTCCAGGACGTGAGGCTGGACGCGGCGGTGGCGGACTACGTGGTGCGGCTGGCGCGGGCCACGCGCGAGCACGGCGACCTGGAGCGCGGCGCGTCCACCCGCGCGGTGCTGGCGCTGGGGTCCGCGGCCCGGGCCCAGGCCCTGTGGGAGGGGCGCGACTTCGTCACCCCCGGCGACGTGCGCGCCATGCTGGTGCCCTGCTGGGCGCACCGCGTGCTGCTAAGGAGCGCCGTGCAGGGCGTGTCCGCGCGGGACGAGGCGGCGCACCTGGTGGAGGAGATCGCCCGCAAGGTGGCGGCGCCCCGGTGAAGGCCCCCGCCCGCCCTCCCCTCAAGGCGCGGCTGCGCGCCCTCCTCCGTCCGCCGCGCACGCTGTCGGTGACGAAGGTGGGCCGCACGTACCTGGTGGTGACGTTCGGCGTGGGGCTGGGCGCGCTCAACACGGGCAACAACCTGCTCTACCTGCTGCTGGGCCTGCTGCTCAGCATGGTGGTGGTGTCCGGCGTGCTGTCGGAGCGCTGCCTGCGCGACCTGACGGTGCGCCGGGTGGGCGCGGACGCGGCGTTCGCGCGCGAGCCCTTCGCCTACCGCTGGGCGGTGTCGCGCAAGAAGGGGCACGGCTTCGCGCTGACGTTCTCCGAGGACCTCTCCCCGCTCACCGGCACCGGGAAGCTGGGGTACCTGCCCGCGGGCCAGGAGCACATCGTCCGGGCGGACCTGGCCGCGCCGCGCCGGGGCCCGGTGCGCCTGTCAGGCGTGCGCGTCACCACCACGTGGCCCCTGGGCCTGTTCGCCAAGACGCGCGTGTTCTCCCTGGAGGGGACGCTGCTCGTCTATCCGCGCCGCGGCTACGCCTGCAAGGAGCCGGGGCCCGCGCAGAAGGGCCCCCGGGGCGAGGCGGGCAGCCCGCGCCACCTGGACGGCACCGGCGACGTGGCGGGCCTGCGCGAGCTGGGCGCGAACGAGGACGCGCGCCGCGTCCACTGGCTGAAGAGCGCCGCCGTGGGGCGCCTGCTGAAGGTGGAGCGCGAGCGCGAGGAGCGCCGCGTCTGGAAGCTCGCGCTGGAGCCGGGCCTCACGGGCGACGCGCTGGAGCGCCGCTGTGAAGAGGTCGCCGCCCAGGCGCACCAGCTCCTGGACGCGGGACACGAGGTGGGCCTCCAGTTGCCGGAGCACGCGCTGCGGCCCGCGGCGGGGGCCTCGCAGGAGCGGCGCATCCTCCAGGCGCTCGCGTGGGTGGGCTTCGAGGGCGCGGACGCAGGGGCGGACTCGCGGGAGGCGGCGTGAAGCGCCCCTTGAGGCTGCGGCTCGCCCTGCGCGACCTGGCGGCGGGCTTCGCCTTTGGCGCGATGGCCATGTCCGGCCAGCTCCCCGTCTGGGTGCTGGTCCTCTTCCTGGGGGCGCTGGTGCTGGCGCTGTTCGACGTGCGGCTCGTCGCGCGCTTCCACCGCCTGTCCGCGCTGGGGCTGCTGGTCGTGGCGGTGCTCCTGGGCCTCCAGTTGACGTCCGGCGCGATGAACGCGGTGGTGGCGGCGTGCTCCTTCGCGAGCCTCATCGCCGCGCAGCGGATGCTGTCCACGCCGAACGCCGCGGCGGAGGGCCAGACGCACCTGACGGGCCTCCTGATGGTGGCCGGTGGCGCGGCGCTGTCCGGCGACATGACGTACGCGCTGTGCCTCATCGCCTTCGGGGTGCTGGCCAGCCTGTCGCTGGCGCTGGGCGTGGTGGAGGCGGCGGTGCCGGACGGCGAGCCCGTGCCGGTGCGCGCGGTGCTGCGGCCGCTGTCCACGGGCCTGATGTTCGCGGTGGCCGGCGCGGTGGCCTTCTTCGTCCTCTTCCCCCGGCTCAACTGGGCCATGGTGGGTCCGCGCTCGGCGCCGGGCCTGGGCGCGGTGAGCAGCGCGGGCTACTCCAACACCGTGCGGCTGGGCGGCGCGGGCACCATCAAGGGCAACCCGCGCGTCGTGCTGCGCGCCACGCTCACGCCGGACCCGGGCCGCGAAGCGCTGGACGCCTACTGGGTGGGCCGCACCTACGACACCTTCGACGGCATGGAGTGGACCAACGTCGTCGGCGCGCAGCAGACGGAGCGGCAGATCACCCTGCGCCCCGCCAGCGACACGCTGCTCCACCAGCGCATCGAGCTTCTGCCCGCCTACGGCGCCCGCACGCTGATTGCCCTGGAGATGCCCTCGCGGCTGGGCAACGCCATGGCCCACACGCCCACCGGCACCCGGGGCAGCCCCGTGCAGCTCCAGGGCGGGGGCGAGGTGCGCTTCACCGTCAGCGCGCCCTCGTACACCTATGAGGCCTACAGCCTGCCGCCGGACGCGAAGGCGGGCCTGTCCCCCGGCCTGGTCCAGGCGGAGCGCGACCAGCTCCTGGCGCTGCCGGAGCACCTGGACCCGCGCGTCGCCCAGCTCGCCGCGCAGGTGCTCCAGGGAGAGAAGGAGCCGCTGGCCGCAGCGCGCAAGCTCGCCGCCTTCCTGCAGCGGGACTACGGCTACACGCTGGAGCAGGCGGGCACGCCGGAGGATCCGCTGGCGGAGTTCCTCTTCGTGCGCAAGGCGGGCCACTGCGAGCACTTCGCCACCGCGCTCACGCTGATGCTGCGCACGCAGGGCATCGGGGCGCGGCTCGCCACGGGCTTCTACGGCGGCACGCGCATGGACGGCGGCTACCTGGTGCGCGCGGGCGACGCGCACGCCTGGACGCACGTGCTCGTCCCGGGGCGCGGCTTCATCACCGTGGACGCGACGCCGCCGTCGAACCGCCCGAGCCAGGGCTCCGCGCTGCTGGAGAACCTGCTCGCCTTCTATGAAGCGGTGGAGGCGCGCTGGCGAAACTCCGTCGTGGACTACTCCTTCCGCGACCAGTTCGAGCTGGCCCGGGCCCTGGTCCGCCCGCCGCGCCGCGCGCCCGGCGCCCCCGCGAACAACGCCCCCAGCCGCCTGCCCCCGCCGCGCGCATGGGTGACCGCCGCCGTCGTGGCCTTCGCTGTCTGGCGCGCGGGCCGCTTCGTCTCCCGCTGGACGGGCCGCGCCCCGGTGCTGGAGGCCACGCGCTTCCTCGACCGGGTGGACGCGGCGCTCCAGAAGGCCCGGGTGCCGCGCCTCGAACACGAGTCGCTGGAGGACCTGACCACGCGCCTGGCGCGCGACGGCCACCCGCTGGCGCTGGCGCTGACGCCCCTCACCCGCCGCTACCTGGAGGCCCGCTTCGGCGGCCGTGCCCTGCGCGAGGGAGAGGCCGAGCACCTGCTCGCCACCCTGCGCCGCGCGCTGGACGCGGAGGCCGCCCGCCGCGCCGTGAAACCGGACGGACAGGCGGGCCCTACCGCCCGCGCATCCTGAGCGGAAGAGAAGTGCCCTCCGGACGGAAGCGGGCTTCCGTCGCCGGTCGCCCGCCCTCCCCAGGGACGCGCGGCCGAGGTGGAGAAATGTCTCCACCCACGCCACCCCACGCCATTAAGCGTTTCAGCGAAACCCCATTCGCGAACGTCATGGCGACGTGCGCTCGAGGGCCGTGCGCCGTGCATTTTCTCCCCTCGCAGACCCGCGGATTTCCTACCGGCCACGGGTAACGGTTACAGACCGTTGCCAGCAGACGCCCACCTGTGTCCTGCAACCCCTCGGAGACACACGCGAATACATCCAACCCTGGTTGGCATCCCGGTTGCTCAGGGCAGACACGTCAAGTTGTAGGACTTGAACCCAGAGCACCTTTCAAGCGCCTCCGCCGCGGCAGGAGGCCCGATTTGGAGAATCCATCCATGCAGGCATCGACCGAGCAGTCGTCCAATTCTGGCTCCCTCGCGATGTATCTCTCGGAGATCAACCAGTACTCGCTCCTGAAGGTGGAGGAGGAGCAGGAGCTGGCGCGCCGGTTCATCAAGGGGGACCTGGCCGCGGGCCACCGCCTGGTGACGAGCAACCTGCGCTTCGTGGTGAAGGTCTCCTACGAGTACCGCTCCTACGGCATCAAGATGTCGGACCTCATCCAGGAGGGGAATATCGGCCTGATGAAGGCGGTGCAGAAGTTCGACCCGGACAAGGGCATCCGCCTCATCTCGTACGCGGTGTGGTGGATCCGCGCGTACATCCAGAACTACATCCTGAAGAGCTGGTCGCTGGTGAAGCTTGGGACCACGCAGGCGCAGCGCAAGCTGTTCTTCAGTCTGGCCCGCACGCGCCGGGAGCTGGAGAAGCTGGGCAGCGGCGAGGCCGTGGTGAACGTGGATGAGATTGCCAGGAAGCTCCACGTGAAGCCCGGCGAGGTGCGTGAGATGGAGCAGCGCATGGGCGGCCGGGACTTGTCCCTGGACGCGCCCATGGGCGAGGACGGCGGCAACAGCCACGTGGACTTCGTGGTGAGCGCGGCGGCGCCCCAGGACGACGAGTTCGCGGACAAGGAGGAGGCGGGCCTCATCAACAACCGCGTCCGCACCGCCCTCATGCGCCTGGACCCGCGCGAGCGCTTCATCATCGAGCAGCGCGTGATGAACGAGCGCCCCATGACGCTCAAGGAGCTGGGCGAGCACTTCGGCTTCTCCCGCGAGCGCGCGCGCCAGTTGGAGATCCGCGCCAAGGACAAGCTCAAGTCGGAGCTGGCCGCCCTGATGGCGGAGGTGGATCCGGAGACGCTCTCCGCCCAGGGCTGAGGGGCAGTTTTCGCACCCCGGCGGAGACCCTGCTACAACGGGCCCCCTGATTTCCTGTCAGGAGTGCCTGCTTGTCCCACGGTTCCCCGCCGGTCGTCGATGATCGCGTCCCCCTCGCGGAGGCGCATGGCGCCGCCCCGCACAAACCCTATGTGCCCCCCGAGCAGTCGCCCGCGGAGCTGACCCTCCGAGGCCTGGTGCTCGGGTCGGTGCTGGGCATCGTGTTCGCGGCGTCGTCCGTGTACCTGGCCATCAAGGTCGGCCTCACGGTGTCCGCGTCCATCCCGGTGGCGGTGCTCTCCATCGCCATCTTCCGGGCCCTGGGGCGCTCCAGCATCCTGGAGAACACCATCGTCCAGACGACGGGCTCCGCGGGTGAGTCGCTCGCGTTCGGCGTGGCGGCGGCGCTGCCCGCGCTGCTGATTCTTGGCTACGACATCAGCCTCACGCACGCGTTCCTCACCGCCGCGCTGGGCGGCGTGCTGGGCGTGCTGATGATGATCCCCCTGCGCCAGGGCCTCATCGTCCAGGAGCACGGCAAGCTCACCTACCCGGAGGGCACCGCCAGCGCGGACGTGCTGATCGTCGGCGAGCAGGGCGGCACCAACGCGCGCACGGTCATCCTGGGGTTCATCATCGGCGGCGTCTACAAGTTCGCCTACTCCGGGATGAAGCTCTTCAAGGAGGCCATCAGCGCGCCCATCAAGGGGCTCAAGGCGGCGGTGTTCTCCACGGAGGTGTCCCCGGAGCTGCTCGGCGTGGGCTACATCATCGGGCCTCGCGTGGCGGGCATCACCTTCGCGGGCGGCGTGCTCAGCTACCTCATCCTCATCCCGATGATCTCCTTCTTCGGCGGCGGCATGGAGACGCCGCTGCTGGTGCACAACGGGATGCTCATCAAGGACATGTCGCCGGATCAGATCCGCAACGCGTACGTGCTCTACATCGGCGCGGGCGCGGTGGCGACGGGCGGCCTCATCAGCCTCATCCGCTCCATGCCCACCATCGTGGGCGCCTTCAAGCGCAGCGTGGAGACGCTGCGCCAGTCGCGCACGCAGGGCGCCCTGCCCACGGTGCTGCGCACGGATCAGGACCTGCCGATCACGGTGGTGCTGGTGGGCAGCGCGCTGCTCATCCTGGCCATCTGGCTGGCGCCGCCGCTGCACGTGAACTTCATCTCCGCCATCCTCATCGTCATCTTCGGCTTCTTCTTCGTGACGGTGAGCGCGCGCATCACGGGGGAGATCGGCTCCTCGTCCAACCCCATCTCCGGCATGGTGGTGGCCACGCTGCTCGTCACCTGCCTCGTGTACCTGCTGTTCGGCTGGACGTCGTCGCCGGACCGCTTCATGGCGCTCACCACGGCGGCCATCGTGGGCATCGCCGCGTCCAACGGCGGCACCACCGCGCAGGACCTGAAGACGGCGTTCCTCGTGGGCGGCACGCCCAAGAAGCAGCAGATTGCCCTCTTCGTCGGCGTGCTCACCAGCGCGATGTTCATCGGCCTGGTGCTGGTGCTGCTCAACCAGGGCGCCACCGCGGTCATCCCGGAGGCGCACCCGAACGTGCAGGTGACGGAGCTGACGCAGGAGACGCGCACCCAGCACACCTACCGCTGGGCGGTGTCCCAGGACGCGCTCACCCAGCGCGGCATGACGCCCGAGAAGCTCAAGCGCTCGCTGTGGGCGGAGCGCATGGACGTGGCGCAGGTGGACGGCGCGCTGGAGCTGCGAAGCTGGCGCCCGGTGCCGGCCGAGCAGGTGTCCGGCCTCACGCTGTCCCCCGCCAACGGCCCGTCGCTGAAGCTGTCGGACGCGGGCGCCATCACCGCCGGTCCGGACCGCGTCTACAAGGAAGGCTTCGTGCGGGGCGCGGACACGCCCGTGCCCGCCGGCCGCTACCTGGTGGATGACCAGGGCACCATCCAGTACGTGGTGGACCCGGGCATCGGCGGCCGCATCAGCGAGTACGAGGGCCAGACGCTCACCCGCTACTCCGCGCCCAAGGCGCAGCTCTTCGCGCTCATCATCGACGGAATCCTCACGCAGCGGCTGCCGTGGGACCTGGTGCTGCTGGGCGTCTTCATCGCGCTGATGCTGGAGCTGTGCGGTGTGTCCGCCCTGCCCTTCGCGGTGGGCGTGTACCTGCCCATCAGCAGCACGGCCCCCATCTTCGTGGGCGGCATGGTGCGCCACTTCGTGGACAAGCTGCGCGGCGGCACCGCGGCGGAGTCCGAGTTCTCCCCCGGCACGCTGATGTCCTCCGGCTACATCGCGGGCGGCTCCATCGCGGGCGTGCTCATCGCCTTCCTGGAGATCGCCAGCGACGGGGCCTGGACGCGCGCCATCAACCTGCCCGCCCTCTTCGGGCATGAGGGCGCGGTGGGCTCCTTCCTCAACGCCGTGGGCGAGAGTGAGCTGGCGCACCCGACGTGGTCCAACGTCTGGGGCCTGGCCTTCTTCGCCGTCCTCACCGCGGTGCTGTTCCGCTCGGCCCTCAAGGGCAAGAGCGGCGCGGAGGCCCCGCCGCCGTCGCATTGACGGCGTGAAGTCCCCTCCCCGCTTGGAGTCCCGGGCGGGGAGGACCGGCTACAGCGCGGGCACCGACGGCGGCACCTCCGTGTCGCCGCCGGCGGAGTCCGCGCCTCCCTTCGCGCAGACGTACTCCGCGCGCAGCGGCGTCACGATGCCGAAGGTGAAGGCGTAGACGAACGGGCTCCACCACGGCCAGTACACGTCCACCCGGGACAGGCCATGCCGGCACTCCGCCGCGGCCACGTTGGACGTCGTCAGCCCCTCCACCAGGCTCACGCCCATCCGGGACTCCGGCGCGCCGTCGCGGGGCGCCGGGCTGCGCACGCTCATGCGGAAGCACCCCGTGAGGGACGCCAGGACCAGGGCGGACGCGGCCAGTCGCTTCATGGACGGGACTCCGGACAGCGAAGGGGCCCCTTGCGTAACACACCGGGGCTTCACCGCCAGTCCGCCCCTGTTCCCCAGGTGTCACGCCAACCCCCCGGATTCTGGGCGCTTCCTGAATTGGGTCCCGAACCTGGACGGGAGTACACTCGGGTCCCCCCCACCGGGGCCTTCCGCCCCCTCCGGATTCTTCAGGTTTCATGGCACAGCCCCAGAAAGTCACGGACGCGACCGCGGAGCCGGAGCAGTCACCGGAGGTCCGCGAGAAGGTGGAACTGGCGAAGACGTTCGCGTTCCACCTGCTCAAGGGCATCAAGCAGATTGGCATGTACCGCCACAACGAGGCGCGCTTCCCGGAGTTCCTCTCCAAGGCGCTGGAGGCCATCTCCGCGTACACGGAGAAGTTCGGGCCGCTCTCGCTGAAGGTGGAGCAGCAGAACTTCACGCTGCACGGCGAGGCGCTCTTCTCCGAGGAGTCGCCGCTGCCCTACAAGTTCTTCCGCGACGGCATCCGCCAGCTCATCTTCCGCCCGGGGCTGCCGCTGGAGGAGCTGGTCACCCTCACGCTCATCGCGCTGTCGGAGCCGGAGCGCGGCGCGGACGACGTGCTCGCGCAGTTGTGGCGCGCGGGCATGCAGCAGGTGGAGTACGTGGTGGTGGAAGGCTTCTCCATGGAGGGAGCCAACGAGGACGAGGTCCAGGTGGAGGTGGACAAGGTGGTGGGCTACCTCTACTCCCGCCTCCAGACGAACTCGGATGACTTCCTGCGCTTCGCGCGCGTGTCCGCGGAGGACCTGGACGCGAAGCTGGACGGCGTGGAGCAGATCCGCGGCCTCGTCGTGGGCGGCCGGCACGCCACGGACGACCTGAAGGCCCGCATCCAGCGCGAAATCACCGAAGAAGAGAACGCGCGCCTCTTCCCCAAGCTGGTGGGCGCGGTGTTCCAGGTGGTGGAAGGCGGCGTGGATGACGCGGCGCTGCTGGAGGAGATCTTCCTGCAGTTGTTGGACATGCTGCTGCTCCAGGACGACTTCGCCACGGTGAATCAAATCGTCCTCAAGCTGCGCGCGCTCTCCCAGCGCGAGGGTGGCGAGGACCTGGGGCGGCTGCTCAACAACTTCCTGCACAAGATGGGCGAGGAGCAGCGCCTCACGCGGATGGGCGAGTCGCTGAAGACGACGCGCACGCGGCAGCCACAGGACGTGACGCGCTACCTGCAGGCGCTGGGCGTGGACTCGGTGCTGCCGCTGCTCAGCGTGCTGGAGACCATCGAGCTGCCGGAGAACCGCGTGCTCCTGGGCGACGTGCTGGCCACGTTCGCGCGCGACCTGCCGGAGCCCTTCGTCGCGCGGCTCCTGTCGGACCGACCGCAGACGGTGCGCGACATGGTCTACATCCTGGAGAAGAGCAACCACCCGGAGCGGGTGAAGATGTTCGGCCAGGTGATGAAGAGCCCCAACCTGGTGGTGAAGCTGGAGGTCATGCAGATCATCGGGCGGGGCCGCACGGCGGAGGCCCGGCGCATCATCCAGGAGGCGCTCACCGACAGCGTCTCCCAGGTGCGCATGCTGGCCGCGAAGCTGTTGCCGGAGTTCGACCGCGAGAAGGCCTTCACGGACCTGGTGCGGCAGGTGCGCGAGCCGGGCTGGGACAAGAAGACGTCCGACGAGAAGGCCGCCTTCTACGCGGCCATCGGGGCCACCAACCTGCCCGCCGCGCTGTCCATGATGCAGCAACTGCTGGCGGTGAAGCCGTCGCTGCTCAACAAGCGGCGCGTGATGGAGGACAAGCTGCTGGCCATCACCGGCCTGGGCGGCGCGGGCTCCATCCAGTCCTACAAGATGTTGCAGGCCGTGGTGGAGGACAAGGCGCAGCCCGTGGAGGTCCTCACCGCGGCCCGCAAGGCGATGTACCAGACGCGCAAGGCCCTGTTCGGGGACTCGGCGCTCCCGGAAGAAGCGAGCTGACACCATGGCCGACAACCTGAAGATCAATCAGACCCAGGACGAGAACCTGGGGGAGTACGGTCGAGAGCACAACGAGAAGCTCCAGAACCTGTCGCGCTCCATGCTCGCGGGTCTCTACATGCTCGTGCGCTCGGTGAAGATGTATGACCCGGAGAACGCGGTCTTCGAGAAGCCGCTCCACCAGCTCCAGGACATCATCAACCAGATCATCGGCAAGGAAGGCCGGCTGGAGCTGACGGGCGTCAAGGACTCGTTCTACCTGAACGGCATGCTGGTGAAGGTGGACCTCAACTCCATCGAGAACCAGCGCTACCTGCTGTCGGAGCTGCGCGCCAAGGACGTGGGCGGCATCACGCTGACCAAGCCCGTCACCACGCAGGAGCTGAAGAACTTCGTCTGGATCTTCAGCAAGGAGCAGACCACCACCGCGGAGGAGGACGGCCTGCAGGGGCGCAAGCTCCTCAACATGCGCGTGGCGAAGTTCTCCAAGCTGAAGGAGAAGCTGAACAAGGACATGGACACGCCGGGCGACCAGAAGGTCGACCGCAAGAAGTACGCGATGACCGTGTACGCCCGCGCGGTGTTCTTCCTGCAGAAGTACCTGGAGTCCGTGCGCGCGGGGAAGCCCATCGGCTCCTCACGGGCGCTGCGCCTGGTGCAGGACTTCGTGGACATCTCCTTCGATCAGCGCACCCACTTCCTGGGCATGACGACGCAGAAGCGCGAGGAGGACTACCTCGTCTACCACCAGGTGAACGTGGCGCTGATGTGCATCGTCTTCGGCGCGGAGCTGGGGCTCACCAAGCCGCAGTTGCGCGACCTGGGCTACATCGCGCTCTTCCACGACGCGGGCATGACGACGCTGCCGGAGGAGCTGGCCACCAAGCGCGGCGCCCTCACCGCGGACGAGAAGACGACGGTGGCGCGCGCGCCGCTCATCAGCGTGCGCAACATCCTGATGGAGAAGGGCTTCAGCCGCTCCACGCTGCTGCGCGTGGTGACGACGTTCGAGCACAAGACGGACTACGGCACCGCGGTGCGGGACGCGCGCGGCAACATCCAGATGATCATCCCCAAGACGAACCTGGGGGTGTACGCGAAGATCATCGCCATCTGCGACGCGTACGACGCGCTCACCTCCCGCAGGCCCTACCGGGACGCGTACGGCCCGGAGGTGGCGCTGATGCTGATGTGGACGGAGATGCGCCAGAAGTTCGACCCGGAGCTCCTGGCCGTCTTCATGCGGGTGATGGCCATCCAGCCCATCAAGGTCCTCTCCCGCCGCCAGCAGCAGCTCAGCGTCTCCGGCCTGTAGCCTTCGCCGCCGGCTTCGCCTTCGTGGGAGGCCCGGCGGGGACGCTCGCCTCGCGCAGCACGGTGAGCGCCTTCTGGAAGTCCTCCGGCAGGGGGGCCTCCAGGTCCAGCGCCTTGTGGGTGCGCGGATGCTGGAAGGCCAGGCGCCACGCGTGCAGCGCCTGGCGGCCCAGCGCCTCCTGCGCTTCGGCCACCGCGCCCTTCGCCTTGCGGCCGGCGCCGTAGAGCGCGTCGCACAGGAGCGGGTGTCCGGCCTCCGCCAGGTGGACGCGGATCTGGTGCGTGCGGCCGGTGAGCAGGTCCACCTCCACCAGCGCGGCGCCTTCGAAGGCCTCGCGCACGCGGAACAGGGTGATTGCGGGCTTGCCCTCCTTCACCTTGCCGGTGAACTTCTGGCGGTGGATGGGGTGGCGGCCGTAGAGCGTCTCGATGCGGCCCTCCGCGGGCGGCACGCCGTGCACCAGGGCCAGGTACGTCTTCTGGACCTCGCGCGTCTTGAAGGCCTTCTGGAGCGCCACCAGGGCCTGCTCGTGCTTGGCCACGACGAGGCAGCCGGTGGTGTCCTTGTCCAGCCGGTGGACGATGCCGGGGCGCAGCTCGCCGCCCACGCCGGCCAGGTCCTTCACGCGGTGCAGGAGCGCGTTGACGAGCGTGCCGGACGCGTGGCCCGCGCCCGGGTGCACCACCATGCCGGCGGCCTTGTCCACGACGACGAGGTCCCGGTCCTCGTGCAGCACGGACACGGGCAGGGCTTCCGCCTGGGGGATGGCGGCGACGGGCGCGGGGACGTGGAGGTGCAGCAGCTCGCCCCCGCGCAGGCGCTGCGCGGCCTTGGCGGGCTTGCCGTCCGACAGCACGTGGCCGTCCGCGATGAGGCCCTGGAGGCGGGAGCGGGTGAGGTCCGGGAACGCGCGGGCCAGGTACGCATCCAGCCGCTCTCCCCGGGCTTCGGGGAGGGCGCGGTGCTCGCGCGTGTCGGGTGAAGTCACGGCGGGGGGCGCTACCAGATCTTCGACTTCACGTGCGCCTTGGAGCGCAGCACGATGTCGTTGATGGCGCGCTCGAAGAAGTTCGCCTGGGTGCTGATCTCCGCGCTCACGCGGCTCTTGTAGAGCGCGCGCCCCTCTTCCAGTTCCTCCTTGAGGACCTCGAAAAGGTTGTCCTGCTCGATGCCCTTGATGATCTTCTGCTCGTTGTAGAGCGAAATATCGGAGGCGATCGCGCGGGCGAGTCGCATCGCCTTGACCTTTTCCTCTTCCGTCATCGTGCCACTACTTAGGCACCCACCCCGTGCGAGTCAACTTTTCCCGTCGCATGGGAGGGGGCCTGGCCGACTGCCGGTCAACGGCCGGACCTGGCGGGTTTCTCGGAGAACAGCGCCAGGTAGCTCTTGGACACGCGCAGGGGGTCCAGGCCCAGCTCCCGGGCGAGGTTCATGAGGATGCCGCGCAGGTACACGGTGGTGGGCAGCGCGGTGTAGCGGTCCGCCTCCACGTTCTCCAGGTGACGCACGGAGATGCGGGTGCGGTCGGCGAGCTGCTGGATGGTGAGGCCGCGGGCCTCCCGGACGCGGCGGAGCAGCTCGCCGTTGAACTCGGCGTCGGCGGGGATGTCCACGCCCCGGGGGCGGGCCTCGCGGACCTTGGCGGCCACCTGGGCCAGCGCGGACTCGGCGGTCGCGATGGCGGAGTCCTGCGCCAGGACCTGGGCGTCCCCGAGCTTGCGGACCGTGGGGCCCTTCACGGTGCCCGGCCCCGTGGGGCCGTTCTGCGGCGGACGCGAGTCGATGGGGCGCGACGTCAGGGGCCGGACGGCGGCGCGGGAGGCCCCGGTGGCCGGGGTCCGGGCCAGCGCGGTGGTGCTGGAGTCCAGGGCCTGGGCGCCCGGGGCGGGGTTCGGCTCCGACTCGCCCTGGGCGGTTGTCACGGCCGCCGGCTCCGAGGCGGGCTCAGGGCTGGGGGCCACGGCTCCGGCCTCGGAGGCCTGGGGCGCGGCGCTGGCTTCCGGAGCCTGCGTCACGGCGCCCGCTTCAGGCACGGGCGTCGCGGCCTCCGGCGCGGCGGAGGTGGCGCTGGTGTCAGGCGCGTGCGTCGCGGCCACCGGCGTGGCGCTGGCTTCCGGTGCAGGCGTCGCGGCTGCCGGCGCGGCAGGCATGGCCCCCACTTCGGGCACGGGCGTCGTGGCCACGGTACCCGTCGCGGGCTGGGGAGCCGGGGCCTCTGTTGCCGCGGAGGCAACAGGAGCCTTGAGGTCCTCCACGCGGTCTGGCGAGGCCGGGGACCCGGCAGCGGAAGGGCTGGACGCCTCCGCCTCCACGGCGCCGGAGGACTTCGCGTCCATGGCGGGGGCCGGCGCTTCGGCGGCGCCCCTGCCCTGGCCGCGCAGCGGGTTCGCGGGCACGTAGACGAACGACAGGCTCCGGGTGAACGAGGCACGGAAGGCCTCCACCACCGCCACGCCTCCCACCGTCACCGGCTCGGAGGGCACGCCTGGCGCGTCCTTCCCCGAGGACTCCTGCCGCTTCGACTCCTCACCCCGCATCCGCTCCTCGCTCTTTCCAGGCGGCCCGCTCGCGCGAGGCGCCTCCCCTTCATTGTCGTTCACGGACGCCGCGGCCTTCAGTCGCGACTCCGCCTCCAGCCTTTCGGCATCCACCGCACCCGCGGCCTTCGCCAGCGCCGCCGCGGCGGTGGCCAGGGCCTCCGCGACGCGCGCGGCCGAGTCCACCTTGTCCGCGGCCTCCACCACCTCCGCCGTCGCGGCCGCCTTCGCGAGCCGCTCCGTGGACAGTCCGATGGAGCGGTCATACTCGACGCGCAGGTCCGCGTCGGTGAGCATCTCCATCGCTTCGTTCATCCGTTCACGCAGCGCCGCCACCTGATCCGGATCCCCCAGCGCGTACACCGCGATGGAATCCGGCGAATACAGCTCCATCAGGCGCTGGTGGGACGCGCGGATCTCCGCGTCGGTCGCCGTGGGCGGCACCTCGAGGAGCTCGTAGTAGGTCTGCTGCGCGAAGGGCTTCATGGGATGGCGGACTCGGGGGAAAGGCCGTCGAGCGTCAGGATGCGGGCGGCGATGCGCTGGAGTCCCTGGGACACGGGCGAGTCGGGCCGCTCGAGGAGCACCGGCTTGCGCTTGCGCACCGCGCGCCACGCCTCATCGTCGTGGCGCAGGGCGCCCAGGTCATCCATGTCGATGCCGAAGAACTTCTTCCACGCGGACACCATCGCGGCGCCGACCTTCTCGTCCGCGTCCGTGCGCGCCTGGTTCACGACGAGCCGCACGTGGAACGCCGCCAGCTCGCGCTCCAGCCGCTCCGCGTCCGAAGGGGCCTTGCGCCGCACCTGCGCGACGATGTCGTGCAGCGTCCGCAGGCCGCCCTCGCGGGTGGAGAGCGCGCCCTCGACCATGTCCTGGATGCCGTAGCGCGCCTCCGTCTGCTGGAGCTTGCGGAAGAAGGCCGCCTTGACGAAGCGGTACGCGTTCTCCACGGACGTGGGCTCCGGCAGCACGACGAGCAGGCCGTGGTCCGCGATGAGGAAGAAGTCGAGCGTGTTGAAGCTGGTGCCCGCGCCCAGGTCCAGGATGAGGTAGTCCGCCGTCGTCTGCGACAGCAGCGTGCGCAGGAGCTTCTGCTTCTGCGCGTACTTGAGGTTCGCCGCGTCCAGCGAGTCCTGCGCGCCGGCGATCAGCGACAGCCCGGGTACGCCGGTGGCGACCATCACCTCTTCGAGGTGGGCCTTCCCGCGCCGCAGGAAGTCCGACAGCGTGGCCTCCGGAGGCCCCACGCCCAGGCAGGTGTGCAGGTTGGCGCCTCCCAGGTCCGCGTCCACCAGCAGCACCTTCTGGCCTGCCTGCGCGAGCGCGACGCCCAGGTTGGCGGACACCATCGACTTGCCGATGCCGCCCTTGCCGCCGCCCACCGCGATGATCCGCCGCGCGCGGGAGCGCCGGGCGAGGCCCTCGGGTCCCGAGGACGACACGTCATTGCCCGCACGCGGCGAGGTGCCAGCCAGCGAGGCGGGAGCGGATGGAGGCAGGGGGGCGGGCTTCACGAAGGCTCGCATCAAAGCCCGTCCTACCGCCCGAGTCGACACCCCGCCATTTCACGGCCAGCCCGGGAGCGCCCGGAGCCCGCGCCCCGGCGCCAGGAGGCTCGGGGAGCAGGCGGCCGGGGAGCCGTTCGCTGTCACTCGTCGAGCAGCTCGACGTTCCAGTAGGACACGTCCGCGAGGTGCAGGAACGGCAGCCACTCGCGGTAGGTGATCTTGCGGATGGCGCCACGGAACAGCGGCGTCCAGCGCGGTCGCACGGGCTTCTTGAGCAGCCGCATCCCGGCCTGTTCCGGCGTGCGTCCGCCCTTCTTCAGGTTGCAGGGCACGCAGGAGCACACCACGTTCTCCCACGTCGTCTTGCCGCCCTGGGTGCGCGGGCTGACGTGGTCCAGGTTGAGCTCGCTGCGAGGGAGCTGCTTCGCGCAGTACTGGCAGGTGTCGTTGTCGCGCGCGTAGATGTTGAGGCGCGAGAAGCGCACCTTGGCGCGCGGCAGGTGGTCATACGCGCCGAGCACGAGGACGCGCGGCACGCGGATGGTCCGGTCGATGGTGGTGATGCTGTCCTGGGTGGCGCTGAGGGCGGCCCAGTCCTCGAACTCATACAGGCGGTACTGCTCGTCGATGGCTTTGGCGACGCCCTGATACAGCAGGGAAAAAGCCCGTTTGACCGACGTCACGTGAACCGGTTGGTAGTACCGGTTTAAAACGAGCACGGCGCTGTTGATCATGGCTGGCTTCCCGAACGGGCGGCCGCCACAGCCTGCGCGACCTGCCCCAGGTCCTCCTCTGAGAGACACCGGACGTCGAGAACGACCTCGTCATCCGCAATCCTGCCAATAACGGGCACCTCGGCTTCGCGCAGACGTTCCAGGAATACTTTCGGCGCTTCTACGGTGAGGCTGCAAGCGAAGGAAGGCAACCGGGACAGAGGCATGGCACCTCCACCCACCTGTCCATCCACGGACACGACACGGCCCTCCACGCCGCGCGCCGCGAGCAGGGCCGCCAGGCGTTCGGCACGGGCTTGCAACAAAGCCGGTTGCTGGGTGAGCAGGCTTTGGGTGGGGACCGCGTCCGGGCGGCCATCCCGGTACAGCTCCAGCGTCGCCTCCAGGGCCGCGACCGTCATCTTGTCGACACGCAGCGCACGTGTGAGCGGGTGGGATTTGATGCGCTGGAGCAGGTCCGCCCGGCCGACGATGACGCCTGCCTGGGGGCCACCGAGGAGCTTGTCGCCGGAGAACGCGACGACGTCCGCGCCATCGCGGATGGCCTGTCCCACGGTGGGCTCCGGGGTGAGGCCCGGGCCGGACAGCGGCACCAGGGCGCCGGAGCCCAGGTCCTGGAACACGGGCACGTCACGGGAGCGTCCCAGTTCGGTGAGCTCCGCGAGGGACGCCTCTTCCGTGAAGCCGACGAGCGCGAAGTTGGAGCGGTGGACCTTCACGATGAGGCCGGTGTCCGGGCTCAGGGCGTTGGCGTAGTCCGCGCGCCGGGTGCGGTTGGTGGTGCCCACTTCGACGAGCTTCGCGCCGGACTGGCGCATGACGTCCGGGATGCGGAAGCCACCGCCGATTTCCACGAGCTCGCCGCGGGACACGACGCACTCACGGCCGGAGGCGAGCGCGGCGAGGATGAGCAGCACGGCGCCCGCGCAGTTGTTGACGACGATGGCGTCCTCCGCGCCGGTGAGCGTGCGCAAGAGGCCAATGAGCGGCGCGTAGCGGCTGCCGCGCTCGCCTTCGTCCAGGTCGTATTCGAGGTTGGAGTAGCCCCGGGCCACGGCGACGACGCGCTCCACGGCTTCCGGGGCCAGGGGCGCGCGGCCCAGGTTCGTGTGCAGCACGACGCCGGTGGCGTTGATCACCCGCCGCAGGTTCGGAGTGGCCAGGGACGCGAGCGCCGCCTCCACGTCCGCGTCCTCGAAGGGACGCAGGTCACCGGCAAGAAGCCGGGAGCGCACGCGTTCGACAGCGAGCCGCAGCGCCGCGACCGCCCGGGCATGGGGAAGGTTCGCGAGCCGGGACTCCAGCGACGGCCGCCGCAGGAGTTGTTCGATGGACGGAAGGCCGCGCAGCAGTGCGTTCTTTCCGTCTGGGTAATTCGACGCAGCGCCCATTCGCTAGAATCTCGCACAGCGTCCTGGACCAAGCAAAACTACAAAGGTGAGACAGACAGCAACGCCCCTAGGAATCACCGCTCAAAATCCATCTATGCTGGCCCTCTCATAAGCACTCTTCCCCTTCTGCCCAGAGCGCATCAAACAAGCCCTTCCTCAAGCCGGCGCAAAGCAGCTCATCCACTAGACACCCAATCACCGCTAACGCCATCATGCGGAACCCCAAGCACACCTCAAGCGGCGCCGCCCGAGTACAAACAGACCCACCCAGATCACGTCATTCGCTCAACGAACCTCCACGAGGCAGTTCTCCACCCAGTAGCGAGCTTCTCGGGATTAATCGGAGCGAGCATTCCAGCGGTCTTTGCCCCAGCAGCTTCATCAGCACATAAAGTGCTCGCCTTCTTGGTCGCCGAGTAAGCTCGCGTTCGCCGGTCCAGGCACCCAGCGAGGGGCAGCATGAGCATTTCTTCGGAAGATCAGCGCCGCGCAGAGTCGGCACAACAGACGGCAGCTCGCGACGGCAACTCACGTATACGCCTTGTTGCAGGGCCTGGGACAGGAAAGTCATTCGCCATTGAAGAGCGAGTCTCCTGGCTCCTGTCCAACGGCTCATCTCCTGATTCCATATTCGTAGTCTCGTTTACTCGGGCAGCAGCAAACGAACTAGCTGGGCGCATCGAAAGTCACTGCAAAAGAAAAGGACTCGAAAACGCCAAGGACATAAGCGTAACCACCTTACACTCGCTCACTCTTCGCATTCTAAAAAAACCGTGGCGGGAAAAAAACTACGCCGGCAAATATGGCCTGAGCCCCAGGTGTTGCCCCTCTGAGAGGAGGAGCACCATGGCGCGGACGACAGCTC
>NZ_JAIQDD010000023.1:0-153686 GCF_020036995.1 Corallococcus sp. AS-1-12
AAAAAATTGACTGCGGTTTCCGCAATCCATTACTGCTTGGGCTTGCTATTTGGTTTTCAAAGACCGAGCCGCTTGTTTTGCTTCGCGACTTTTGCTACCGTCTACTTCGTTGCCGGTTTCGTTTCAACCGGCGGGGCTGCAGCTTCTATTTCAGTTCGCAGTCAGCGTCAACTTCGCTTTTGCGTCCTGCGGGCTGCTTCGAAGTTCGTCGGCGCCGTCCAGTGACTTCCGCCGCTTCTTTTCGAAGGGGAGCGGCTTCTACCTCAGCGCCGCGTTCCCTGTCAACCGCTTGCTGTCAGCTTTTCCCACCGCTTTGCGTCCGTTGTGTTGCCTTCCGGACCGCTACTTCTTCGGTGGGGCGCGGCTTCTATCTCTTCGCCGCGTTCGCTGTCAACTCGCTCGTTGACTGCCCTATTTTCTTGTCGGTGCTGCTCTCTCCACGAAGTTCCTTCCGCACCAGTGCGCGGGCTTCGTAGCGAGGGGCGCGGCTTGTACCACCACCGCATCCGCGATCAACCATTTTGGTGGCGACCGTTTGCTGCTGTCCGCTCTCTGCGTTCCGACCTGCTGCCTTCGGTCCGGTTCGAGCGGGGCGCGGCTTCTACCTCTTTGCCGCGTTCGGGATCAACAACCTTCGTCGATCCTTTTCTTCCCCCCGCGCTGACTTTCCGAGGCCCGGGGGCCAGCGGTTCGTTGCGCGGGGGTCCAGTCTCTAACGCTTCGATTCGGCCGCGTCAAACCCTGATTGATCCGGGCCTGATCATTCGTCCTCAGCCGCCGGGGATATGGGCACGCCGTCCCAAGGTGTGAACCCCCGGCTCCGGCTTTCCTCCTTCCCCGTCACTTCCCTCGGCGTGCCGCCTGCCCCTCATCCAATGGGGCGCGCCATCGTGTCCCGAAGAGCCCGTCCGCCAGGGGGAAGGTGATGTTGAAGTTGTGCCGGCCCATCCGGCTGGGATCGTGGTGCACCTGGTGGTGGCGCCGGAGGAAGGAGACGCCGGGCAGCCGGGCGCTCCAGTGGTTGCCCGGCAGGTGCGTGGCGAAGTGCACCCACTCGTACGCCAGGTAATAGCCGAGCGCCGTGGCGATGAAGAGCCAGCCCGCGTTGGGGGAAATCAGCAGGAAGCAGAGCGCTCCGAGCGGGGCGGCGATGGCTCCCAGGAAGAAGAGGAGCAGCACCGGCGGGAAGAGCACCATCTTGAAGTCCCGGGGGGACTCGTACGCCATCGCCTCGTGAGTGAAGAAGCGGTGGTGCTGGGCGGTGTGCCGCTCGAACATCAGGCCCAGGCCCCGGGTGCGGTGGTGCATGGGGCCCCGGTGGCCGAGGAACTCGACCGTGTTCGCGAACGCGATGAGCGCGGGGACTCCGAGCAGCTCCCAGAGACGGGGGGCCGCCACCTGGCTCAGCGCCAGGGCGATTCCCCCCAGACAGACGAGGCTGGTGAAGGCGAAGTGGACCTGCCCCCGGTAGCCGGGCCGGATGACCCGGGCCCGGTACTCCTCACGGAAGGCCTGGACCTTCTGGGGGACGGGGCGCGGTTCCATGCGTCAGGAGCGCTTCGTCCCCTTGCCTTCCGCGGGCTCTTCCTTCCGGCGCGCGAGCGACTTCTGCAGCTTCTTCATGCGGTCCAGGATGAGGGTGCGCTTCAGGCTGGAGAGGTGGTCCACGAAGACGTGGCCGTCCAGGTGGTCGATTTCGTGCTGGAGCACGTGCGCGAGCCGGCCGTCCGCCTCCAGCTCGTGCCACTGGGCCGTCTTGTCCTGGTAGCGGACCTTCACGCGCTCGACGCGGGGGCACTTCTCCCAGACGTCCGGCACGGAGAGGCAGCCCTCCTCCAGCTTCACGCTCCCCTCCTTCGAGAGCATCTGGGGGTTCACGATCTCGAACTGGGTGCCGTCCTCGCGGCCGACGATGGCCACTCGAAGGGGGATGCCCACCTGGTTGGCCGCGATGCCGATGCCCTTGGCTTCCGCCATGGCCTCCGACATCTCCTGGAGGAGCGTTTCGAGCGCCGGGCCGAAGTCGGTCACGGGCTGGGTGGCGGTGGTGAGTACCTTGTGGGGCCAGATGACGATGTCGCGAGCCATGTGGCGGACTCTGCCACGCGGCCCCTTCCATTGCTCGGCAGTTCCGCTAGACCGGCGGCATGCACCCGCACTCCCAGCTCATCACTGACTTCTATTCGGCCTTCCAGCGGCGCGACGCGGATGGCATGGCCGCCTGCTACCACCCGGACGTGGAGTTCAACGACGCCGTGTTCCAGGGCCTGCGCTACGCGGGGGTCACCTCCATGTGGCGCATGCTGCTGGAGCGCGGCAAGGACCTGGAGCTCGACTTCAGCCAGGTCCAGGCCGATGACCGCACCGGCAGCGCGCACTGGGACGCGCGCTACACCTTCAGCCAGACGGGCCGGAAGGTGCTCAACCGCATCGACGCGACCTTCGAGTTCAAGGACGGGAAGATTGTCCGCCACACGGACCGGTTCCCCTTCTGGACCTGGTCGCGGCAGGCGCTGGGCCCGGTGGGATGGGCGCTCGGGTGGACGCCGCTCCTGCGGAACAAGGTGCGTGCCCAGGGCGCGGCGGGCCTGCGCAAGTACATGAAGGAGCGCGGCATCACCGGAGCTTGAGGGAGCCTGAGGGAGCCTGCCTCACTCCCTGACGTCGAGCGTCTTCAGCGTCACGGGCTCCCTGGGGCCCCGGCGTGACAGCGTCGCCTCGCAGCGCACCTGGCCCATCCAGTCCGTGTAGCGCAGCGACGCCCTGCCGTCCGCGTGCAGCCACAGCGTCGCGTGACCGTGGTTGCCGCGGTCCTGGCGCACGCCCGTCCATTCCGGGAAGCGCGGCCGGGATTCGAAGAAGCGGACCGGCGCCACCGGGTACTCCGGTGCGTCCCGGCGCTCGGAGGGGAAGCCTCCGTGGCCCAGACTGGCGCCGAGGAAGGGCAGTCCCGGTGCGCGGTCGTAGAGTGCTCCGGCCTGGGCGCCTCCCCAGCACCAGAGGTCCACCCATTCGCGCTCCACGACCAGGGGGCGCAGGTCCTCCGTCACCAGCGGGCCGAGCCGCTCCGCGTCCGGGCCGTAGGGCGCGGCGTGGGTCAGCAGGATGTTCATCGCGCCCCGCCGGCGTCCCTCCGACAGGCGCTGCTCCAGCCATTGCAGCAGCGCGGGCTCGCGGTGGCGGCCCGCTTCGAACCACGCGGTGTCCAGGCCGATGAGCTGGAAGCGCTCCGCGGCGAGGCAGAAGTAGCTGCCCTCCTGCGGGTGACGGGGGCTCGCGCCCCGCCGCTCGTCCAGGTAGCGGAAGTAGGCGCCCGCGCCCGAGCGCATCTCCGGCGGCGCGTTCAGCGTCAGCAGCGCCGTCGTCCCGAGCAGCGGCTCCAGCGGCTCCGCCACGTGCGCGTCGAATTCGCCCTGGCGGCCCGCGTAGAAGACGCCGCCCAGATGCACCGCGCAGTCCAGGCGCTCCCCGCGCATCACCAACTGCCGGGCGATGTACCGGGAGGCGTATTCGCCCGTGCCGAAGTCCCCGAAGAGCGCCACCTCCACCGGGTGGCCGGGCTCCGGCTCTCTCAGCGGGTAGACGAAGCGGCTCTTCGCGCCGAAGTGCCAGCGGAAGGGGGCCTGCCGCGCCGCCGCGCCCTGCTCCAGCCACACGGGGCCGCTGAACAACAGCCAGCCGCGCAGGTCCGCTCGCGGCTCGAAGCGCGTGCGCGTGGGGTCGATGGGGATCTCCTCCGTCCTCAGCGGGAAGGTGAAGTCCGGGGGCAGACCTCCCGTCCCCTGACGGGCGTGGCGCTCCGTGGCGTCCAGTTGCTCCTGGAGCTGGCCGGGGTCCGTGAAGAGCAGCTCAAGCTCCCGCAGCGCCTCCACGAACGCGCCCACCGTGACCTTCGCGCCCAGGCCGCTCTCCGTCCAGCGCAGCACGTCCTCCGGCTCCCGCAGGAACGCGGACTTGAGCGCCTCCAGCTCCTCCGGGCCGAGGAGTGGCAGGTCCGAGTCCTCTGGCGGAGGGGCTTCCGGCGGCACGGCCCTTCCGCTCGCGGGCGGCCGGTAGCCGAGCGATTCGTAGAGCGGATTCCACCTGCGTTCCATGCGTCCCCCGGGTGATGGCGTCGGATGCCCAGGGACGCATTCTCCCAGGCGTCCCCGACATTCCTGCTCACCCCGGGGTGCCGGGAGCGGCGTCCGCAGTCAGGGCGGAGCGCTGCCCGCGCCTTCCTTGCGGAAGGTGTAGAGCGTGTAGTGCGAGCCCGTGGCGAAGCCGGGCAGCTTGAGCGGGTTGAACACGCTCAGGTTCGTCATCACGCCGCCCACGAAGCCCGGGGGTACCTCCACCAGCTTGAGCGCGCCTCCCGCGAGCACCACGCCCGACTCGGGCTGGTCATTGCTCACGAGCACGCACTCGCCCTGCGCGGTGAAGGCGCCCACCGGCAGGAGGAAGCGTGCATGGAACGGCACCCGCGTGCCCGGGGTGAAGGCCCGGTCCGTCAGCCGGAAGCAGGCCGTGGCCGAGCCCACCCTTTCGTAGCCGCCGTCACCCGCGGGCACGTACAGGCCCGCGCCCAGCTTCACGGTGGGCGTGAAGGGCGCCGCCGCGCACACCGCCTCATCCGGTGGCGTCGCGGCGTCCTCCTGCGAGCGAAAGGCATACACCCACTCCGTGCCGGATTGCAGCCGCACCGTGGCTCCTGCCTGTTCCCGGGCCATGTCCAAACCCATCCTCCGTCGGGCACCGCGAGGGTCTTGCTCCGGTCACTGCCAGGACAGCGCGTACTCCGTGTCCACCGGGCCCGTCTGCCGGCCCTTCACCTGGACGCCTCGGGCGCCCAGGGCTTCGATGACCGCCTGGAGCACGCCTTCGTGGTACGCGGGCGGCATGAAGTCCCGCTTCATCAGGAGCTTGCCCGCGCGATCGCCGGACCACTCCACGCTGCGGTCGCCGTAGCTCACCGCCGCGCGGTAGCCCGTGGGCAGGTTCGTCACCAGCCGCTTGGGGCTGTCACCCGCGAGCAGGAGCAGCGTCTTGCCCGCCGCCGACGACAGGAAGTCCGTGGTGGCCTGCGTGCCCATCTTGCGCAGCATCGCGTCGAAGCCGCCCAACTGCGGGCCCATCAACTGCGCTCCCGTGAAGGACAGCTTCAGGAAGCCCGACACCGGGTAGTTGAAGAAGTCCACGAACTTCTTCTCCTGCACCGCCGCCAGGCACTTCTCCACCGCGGCGTCGCCGCCCAGGATGCGCACCGCGTTCAGCGCGCCGTTGAAGAACATGCCCCGGGCCGTGTCGTCGGGGGTGGCCAGGGCCAGACGCTTCTCCAGGTCCTGGGAAATGGCCGGCTCGAGGACCACGACTGCCTTGCGCTGCTCACTCATAGAGGGGGGAATCTCCGGGGGGGAGGAGATGAACACCCGTGCGCGCTACAGCCGCACGAGCTGGGCCCCATAATGGACGTTGGCACCGACAGCCGCCACCACCACCAGGTCCCCACTGCCGAGTGCAACACGACCCTGCTCCAGGTCGTCCGCCAGGAGAATCAACATCCCGGCCGCGGACGTATTGCCAATCCGGTCCACGTTGCAGGCCACCGCGTCCTTCGGCAGGCCCGCGCGGGCCACGAACGAGTCCATCACCCGCTTGTTGGGCTGGTGGAAGTAGTAGCGCCGCACCTGCTCACGCACCGAGGGCGTGAGCACCGCGTCCAGGCACTTCTGCATGTACTCCGGGTAGCTGCGCGCGACCTTGAAGCCGTCCACCACGAAGGCCATCTCGGCCGGGCGCGTGCGACCCGGCTGGTAGGGCAGCTTCAACATGCCGCCGCCCCGGCGCGACACGAGCTCCGCGTATGCGTTGCCGGAGAACGAGGAGAGGATGCCCGGACCGTCCTCGGGGACCTCCTGATTGCGCAGCACCACCGCGCCCGCGCCGTCTCCGAAGACATACATGGACAGATAGGCGTTGAGCGCCTTGGGGCGGCCCGGCGTGGGCGGCAGCTCGTCCGTGTAGACCTCCCGGTTGAGCAGCGGCGAGGTGAACGCCGAGGCCACCACCGCCACCGTGCGGAAGCGGCCGCCCTCCATCATCTTGCGCACCAGGTCCAGCACGTAGGGCGTGCCGCCGCAGCCGTCGTCCACCACCAGCGCGAAGGCGTCCTCGCGCAGGCCCAGCCGCTCGTGCAGCACCATGGCGTCGTGGTTGAAGTGCGGCGCGTCCGGGGTGCACGTCACCACGAAGAGCGCGTCCAGCTCCTTCGGGTCCACGCCGCCTCGGGAGAGGGCCTGGCGCAGCGACACCTCGCACATGTCCGTGTTCGTCGCCGGATAGAAGCGCCCCAGCACGTCGTCCGGCGGCGGGATGGCGCGGCCCGTCTCATCGTCGAAGTCCCAGAGGAAGCGGCGCTCCTTGATGCCAATCTTCTCTTCGATGCGGGCGGCCGACCAGCCGGGGATCGCCTTCGCGATCCGCTCGTTGGAGATGGTCCGTGCTGGGACGAACGAACCCGCTCCCACCACACACACCCGTTCGGTCATTTCCATGGCCTCGCGATTTCACAGCCTCGCCGGACGGGATGGATTCCCTGTCACGTGTGCGTAGAGCACGTTCCAGGCCACCTCCTAAGCCCTTGGAAAGACGGAGTTCCTGTTCCTGGACGCGTCATTCGTGAAGTACAGGCCAGGACAGAACTGTCCCGGATGCCTGTAAAATCCGCAGGATGCGGAATGTTTCAGAAATGAAGCCATCGACGTGGAATGAATCACACGCGACGTGTCAATTCACGGACAGTGGACGCCGGAAAGACCCACGGTGTCTGCCATTGCACCCAAGATGTCAATGGTCCGTGCGTCGCGCAGCGGGTCCCGCGAGCTCCCCCTCTATTGCGCGGGACCGGACCGATTGGATCTTCCCGCGGCCGCTTTTCCGCGGGCCGCGGGAGCTCCGAAGCGCCCCTCAGAAGGGGATGTTGTCGTCGTCGTTGGGGGGCGGGATGTCGCCGTCGTCCGGCGGGTTGCCGTAGCCGTAGCCACCGCCCCGACCTCCACCGCCGCCGCGCGCGGGGGGCTCGCCACCGCCGCCGCCCTCACCGCGCTGCCGGGCGATCTCCGCCTCGATGGCGGCCAGGAGCTGGCGCTCCTTGTCGTGCCAGCGCGACTTGCTGGGGTCCGCCAGGGAGCGGCGCGCGCCGTTGGCGTAGAACTCCAGGTCCTGGAGGCTGGCGCCGTAGACGGGGGCGCCCTTGCTGCGGCCGTAGTTGGGCAGGAGCGTGCCGTCGCCGCCTCCGCCGCCACCACCCCCGCCGGACGGGGCGCCCGAGGACGCGGGGCGGCGATACGCCGGGGCCGACGCCGCGACGGGCGTGGCGCTCATGGACAGCTCGCCCAGTTGAAGCGTGAAGCCTTCGCCGTTCCTGTACGCCGTGCCCACCCGGACCTGCTCCACCGAACCGTCGGGACGGCGGACCGCGACGGTGACTGGATATTGCTCGCTCATGGGGCCGGGATTCACACCTCCACGGCCCGCATGTCAATGGAAGGAAGCAACCCGTGTCGGGCCTGAGGCACGCACGGCGGGCCGCTGGGGGCGACCCGCCACGCGGGGAGGCGCGCGGACGACGGACGGCGTCAGGTCAGCGACACCATGCCGCCGCTGGAGCCCTTCTTGCGCACCCACGCCTTGGGCTTGGGCGGCACCGCGGGCGCGGCCGGCTTCGCCGCTTCCTTCAGCGCCTGGCTGCCCGCGCGGCCTCGCGGCAGCGTGACGTCCTGGACCGACTGCGGCTTCGCGCCATCCACCCACGCGTCCGGGCGGCGGCCGGTGCGGATGAGCAGGCGCAGCTTCTGGTAGTGCGCCGAGCAGTAGCCCTTGGAGCGGCTCTGGCGCTTGCAGCCGACGACGGCGCAGGCCTGGGTGTCTTCCGCGGCGGCGGCCTTGGGCGGGCGGCCCGGAGACTTCGCGGCGGGCGCCTTCACGGGCGCGGCCTTCGCGGCGGGCGCCTTCACGGGCGCGGCCTTCGCGGCGGGCGCGGCCTTCGGCGGGCGACCCGGACGGCGACGGGCCACCGGCTCCGGCGCCAGCGTGGGCGTGCGCACGCCCGCCACGGCCCCCAGGCGGCTGGACAGCGGCGCCAGGCGGTCGGTCACCGCGCGCAACGCATCCAACGCATCCAGCCCCTTGGCCATCCGGGCCACGGCCTTCTGAACGGGAGCCAGTTGCAGTTGCAACTCGCGGCGGACCATGTCGCGAAGTTCGGTCTCAAGGGAAAGTGGAGCCATGTGGGGCAGGATATACACCCAACCGCCTGGGGAGGGATGGAAACATTCCCCGGGATGTTAAAGGAACCAACCATGACTCCGGTTCCCACTCCTGTTCGATTCCGCGGCACCGACTCCTACCTCACGAGCGAGGGCCTGCAGGCGGCCGTCAACTGCGCCCTCACGCTCCAGCGCCCCCTGCTGGTCAAGGGCGAGCCCGGCACGGGCAAGACGCTGCTGGCGGAAGCGATTGCCCAGGGGCTGGGATTGAAGCTGCTCACCTGGCACGTGAAGAGCACCACGCGCGCGCAGGATGGTTTGTATGTCTACGACACCGTGCAGCGGCTGTATGACTCGCGCTTCGGGGACGGGGACGTGCGAGACATCCGGCGATACATCCGCATGGGGCCGCTGGGCGAGGCGTTCGCCGCTCCGGAGCGCGTGGTGCTGCTCATCGACGAGGTGGACAAGGCGGACCTGGAGTTTCCCAACGACCTGCTCCACGAGCTGGACCGGATGCGCTTCCGCATCTCGGAGACGAACGACGAGGTGGTGGCGAAGCACCGCCCCGTGGTGCTCATCACCAGCAACAACGAGAAGGAATTGCCTGACGCGTTCCTGCGCCGGTGCGTGTTCCACTTCATCGACTTCCCGGAGCGCGAGCTCATGCAGCGCATCGTGGACGTGCACCACCCGGGGCTGGACGCCGCGCTGGCGGACCAGGCGCTCAAGGTCTTCTACGAGCTGCGCGCGATGACGCGCCTGCGCAAGCGGCCGTCCACCAGCGAGCTCATCGACTGGATTTCCGTGCTCAAGGCCAACGGCGTGGTGGAGCTGAAGCTGGAGGAGCAGTTGCCGTTCCTGGGCGCGCTGCTCAAGAAGGAGCAGGACCTGGTGGCGGTCGCGGAGGCCTTCGGACGCGGCCGGCGGACGCGCGCTTAAGGGACACGGGGACCACGCCATGTTCCTGCCGTTCTTCTACGAGCTGCGAAGGCGCGGGGTGAAGGTGGGCGCGCAGGAGGCGCTCGCCCTGGCCGGGGCGCTGAAGGCCGGGCTGCATGACAGCAGCCTGGATGGGTTCTACCACGTGGCTCGCGCGCTCCTGGTGCACTCGGAGACGCAGTTGGATGCCTTTGACCAGGCGTTCCTCGCGCACTTCCAGGGCGTCGCCTCCGACGCGCTGAAGCTCACCGAGGAGCTCTTGTCCTGGCTGGAGGAGGCGAAGGAGCGCACCGACCTGAGCCCGGAGGAGATTGCGCTGCTGGAGCAGTGGGACCCGGAGGAGCTGCGGCGGCAGTTGGAGCAGCGCCTGAAGGAGCAGACCGAGCGACACGACGGCGGAAGCCGCTGGGTGGGCACGGGCGGCGCGTCTGCCTTTGGCAACAACGGCCTGGCCCGGCAGGGCGTGCGCATTGGCGGCGCGGGCGGACGTCAGGGCCAGGCGCTGTGGCAGGCCGGGGCGCGCAAGTACGCGGGCTACCGCGACGACCTGGTGCTGGACACGCGGCAACTGGCGGTGGCGCTGCGCAAGCTGCGGGCCTTCGCGCGCGAGGGCGTGGCGGAGGAGCTGGACGTGGATGAGAGCATCGCCGCCACCGCGAAGAACGCGGGGGAGCTGGAGGTGGTGACGCGTCCGCCGCGCCGGCCCAACACGCGCGTGGTGCTGTGCATGGACGTGGGCGGCTCCATGGACCCGTACGCGCACCTGGTGAGCCGGCTGTTCAGCGTCGCCAGCCAGGCCACGCACTTCAAGGAGCTGCGCACCTACTACTTCCACAACTGCGTCTACGGGAAGCTGTACGCCACGCCGCAGCTCACCGGCGGCATCACCGTGCCGGAGCTCACCGCGCAGGTGGGGAGGCATCACAAGCTGGTGATGGTGGGGGATGCGTCCATGGCCCCGTATGAGCTGGGCATCCGCACGGATGCCAATGGCCAGTACCGGCAGGAGGGGCTGGAGGGGCTCACGTGGCTGATGCAACTGGCGCAGCACTTCGAGCGCAACGTGTGGCTCAACCCGGAGCCTCGCGGGTCGTGGCGCTCGGGGACCATCGCGGTCATCGCCAACGTGTTCCCCATGTTCGCCCTCACCGTGGAGGGGCTGGGTGAGGCGGTGAACCACCTGACCCGGGGGAAGACGCCCCGGGGGGCGATGGCGCGGCGGTAGTCATTGCTCCGGGCCGGAGAGGGGCTCGTCCTCCTTCCGGCCCAGGCGCCGCTCGATGGCCTTGCGGTGCACGCCCAGCAGCCGCGCGGCGGCGCTCTTGTTGCCCTCGGCGAGCGCCATGGCTTCGGTGATCATCGCCTGCTCCAGACGCTCCAGCTTGTCTCCCGCGTCGGGCATCCGCAGCACCGTTCGCACGAGGTCCTTCATGGGGTCCTCACGCGCGGCGCCCTGGCTGGGACGGCCCGGCAGCTCGGCGAGGACGTCGGGGGTGATTTCGTCCGTTTCGGCGAACACCGCCAACCGGTCCACGAGGTTGCGCAGTTGGCGGACGTTGCCGGGCCAGGCCATCCGCGTGAGCTGGTCCACGGCTTCGGAGGAGAAGCGCAGGGAGCGCCGCTGCTGCTGGACGAAGTGGGCGAGCAGCGCCGGGATGTCCTCGCGCCGCTCCTCCAAGGAGGGCACCCGGACCTCCAGCACGTTGAGCCGGAAGTAGAGGTCCTCGCGGAACTTCCGCTGCCGCACCAGTTCCTCCAGGTCCGCGTGCGTCGCGGCCGCCACCCGGCCCTGGAAGGCCTGCTCCGCCGTCGCACCGATGGGACGGAAGTGCCCGGCCTCCAGCACTCGCAGCAGCTTGGCCTGGAGGCTCAGTGGCAGCTCCGCGATCTCGTCCAGGAAGAGCGTCCCCTGCCCTACCGCCTTCAGCAGGCCGTCCTGCCGCCGGTCCGCTCCGGTGAAGGCCCCCCGCTCGTGGCCGAAGAGCTGTGATTCCATGAGCTGTTCGGGGATGGCGCCACAGTTGATCTCCAGGAGTGGCGCGTCCGGCCTGGGTCCCAGGGCGTGCAGCGCTCGGACGGCGCCTTCCTTTCCGGCGCCCGTGGGGCCCAGGACGAGGACGGGGCGGTCCGACAGCGCCACCCGGCGCACCAGGGACAACAGGCGCTGGTGCGCGGCGGAGCTTCCCACCATCCCTGGCATCCGCTGGGCGCCTTCGCGCGCGCGGAGGACCTGCACCTCCTGCTCCAACCTCCGCCGGTCCCGGAGCCCTTCGAGGATGGGGACGATGAGCTCCGCGCAGAGGTCGTCCTTGAGGACATAGTCGTAGGCGCCCAGGCGCATCGCGGTGCGGATCTCCGCCATCTCGCTGGAGGCGGTGACGACGATGGGGACCGCGCTCGTGCGCTTGCGGATCTCCTCGATGAGGACGAGCCCGTCGCGGTTGCGTGAGTCCGCGCTCAGGCGGATGTCCACCAGCGCCACGTCGATGGACTCCTCGGCAAGGCACCTTCGCGCCTCGTCGAGGCTGGCGGCCTCCCGGAGCTCCAGGCCCGCCATGGAGGACAGCACCGTCGTGAGGACCCGCCGTGCGCTGCGCTGGTCGTCGATGATGAGGATCTTCATGCACTCTCCAGCGAACGGGGGTCCGCGAGGCGGCGGGCGTGGATGCGGAAGCAGGTGCGCCCCTGCTCGCGATGGACGGCGATGTTCCAGCCGAAGCGCCTCACGATTCGCTGCGTGACGGACAGGCCCAATCCCAGTCCTTCCTTACGCGTCGTCACCCAGGGGTCGAACAGCGTGTCCTTCGCGGCCTCTGGAATACCCGGGCCCGAATCCCAGACCTCCAGGAGCTGCTCGGGGCCCTCCTCCCAGGCTCGCACGCCCATCTGTCCGCCGTCCCCCGCGGCCTGTACGGCGTTGCGCAGGAGGTTGGCGAAGAGCTGGACCATGGCGTCCGGCTCCGCGAGCAGTTGAAGCGACTCGGGGATGTCGACCGTGACGGAGATGCGCCTTGCCTGGACCTGATCCCGGATGAGGTCCAGGGCGCGGCGGGCTCGGGGCAGCACCGCCACCGGCTCCACGCGCGGCGGTGGCAGTGACAGCCGCCGCAGGGACCCGAGCATGCGCTCCAGCCGCTCAAGCTCCTCCCGGCCGATGTCGACGTCCTCGGCTTCCAGTGGCTGGGACTGACCGCCCTGGCGGAGCAGGTGGCGGAAGAAGTTCAGCGGATAGGCAATCTCGTGGGAGATCTCCGCGCTCAACACCGCGAGGGCGAGCCGCTTCTCCTCGTGCGCCGCGCCCACCTGCGCCTGGCGGAGCACGTCGAGTTCCTGGAGGACCTGGGCGTTGTGCAGCGCCACGCCACCCAGGCTGGCGATGGTCTGGAGCAGCTCCAGGTCCGCGTTCGTGTAGAGCGCGGCCTGATGCTTGGGGGCCAGCAGCAAGACGCCCCGCAACTCGCCTGACGAGCGCATGGGGACGAGAAGCCTCCGGTGCCAGGGGCCCTCCTGCGTCCACAGGTGCGTGCCCGCTTGAAGGGTGGCCTGCGCATTCTCTGGCAGGTGCTCCACCATCGACCATTCTCCCAGGTCGAGGACCTGGACCTGCCCCGTGGGCAACCAGCGCCGGACGACGCGCTCCAGCGTGTCCCGGAGGGCGCCGGGCGCACGCGGGGCGGACAGCTCGTCGCTGAGCTGTTCCACGGTGGGACGGAACTGGAGGGTGGCGGGGAAGAAGAGTCGGACCACGAGCGGTCCGCCGAGCAAGACCAGGGCCAGGAAGGTGGCGAAGGCGACCAGCAGCGGCAGCGCCTGCGACACCGTGGAGACATCCAGGAACCGCCGCGTCGCGAGCCAGGCGAAGGAGGCCGCGAGCAGTCCCGCCAGCACGAGGGGAATGGCCAGCAGGCGTCGCGTGAGCACCGCGGTCACCGCCAGCACGTTGTGCCGGATGAGGCCGTAGCCGATGGACAAGGGCAGCAGCGCGATGAAGCAGGGCACCACCAGGTAGAAGCCCCGGCCGGAGAACACAATCACCGCGAGCACGACCGGGAGCGCGGCGAGCCCCCAGGCCGCCGCGAGCAGCTCCGCCCGCGCGCGTCCCGTGCTGCCCCGGAGCCGGACGAGGATGGCCACCCCGCAGACCAGCAGCGAGCCCTGGGACGCGACGTCCACCCAGTGGCGGACCCGGGCCGTGTCCAGGCCCAGGCCTGGAGCGACGAGGAGCCACGCCGCCGCGAGCACGGCCGCCACCGCCAGCAGCCACAGCGCGCTCAGCCAGAAGCGACGCAAGCGCACGGGCCGCTCCGGGAAGGCGTATCCCAACCACACGCTGCCCACCGCCGTCCCCAGGCGCGACAGGATGAAGAGCGGCATGAAGGTGGCTTGCGTGTGGTAGTCGAACAGCGTGAGCAGGAAGACATGGCTGGAGATGCACAGCACGCCGTAGGCCAACGCCCCGTCCCTCCGGCCCGCGAGCAGCAACACCAGCAGGCCGGACCACAGCAGGAAGCCGCCCACCAGGGCGTAGACCCCGAACAGGAAGAGGCCTTCTTCCGCTCCGAAGTGGCGCAGGGGTTGGTTCAGGGTGAGGCGTTCGCCGCCTCGCCGGAGGAACGTCAGCGCCACGTGCGTGCGGCCCTGGCGCGCCGCCTCCTGGACACAGGCGCGCAGTTGCGTTCCGGGCAGCCCCGACCTCGCGACGTCTCCGTCCATGGGAGTTCCCTCGCAGGCCACGAGGAGGTCCGGGTGGCGCAAGGGCATCCGGCGGCCCTCGCTCCACGTGGGCAGGTAGACGGAGGAGAAGGCTCCGTAGGGGTCCACCAGCAGCGACGCGAAGGGGGTGCCCAGCGTGGCCGACACCCGCCATGCCACCGCCGCGCTCAGCCCCACGCCCAGGATGGCGAGGAGGAGGACGGTCCACCACCGGCCGCGCGTCACGCCAGACGTCATGTCCCCGGGCTCCTTGCCCCTGCGGGTTCATGGGTTCGTGACGGCGGGCCCCCCATAGAGCTGTGTCACGGCCGCCACCAAGGCGAGAGCGCTCATCTCCGCCTGGAGTGACGACTTCCCGGCATGGGATTCATCCAGGGAACGTGCCCGGTCCGCAAGCCAGGCGCTCAGTTCGTGAAAGCCGCCTTCGCGCGCCACGGCCGCCCCGAGCCGGGCCACGCCGGGCGCGGTCCGCAGCAGGCCTCGGGGCGGATGGCCCAGGGCCTCCGGGAAGCCGATGCCGTGGAGCCGGGTGTCCTCGTCCGTGTCGAGGGCGTCATCGAGGCATTGGGAGCTGAGCAGGAGCAGGTCGAAGGCGCGGCGGAACACAGGCAGCCGCGCGGGGTCGCCGTGGGCGAGCAGGAGGCAGAAGGCGCTGGTCCCCAGCCAGGACACCTTCTGGCTCACGAGGCAGGCGTACTGGGCCATGGACAGCCTGCGGCGGGACAGCAGGGCCTTCTCGTTGGACACGGCCTCGGCCCAGTCCTCCAGGGCCGCCTTGATGGCCTCGGTCGCGAGGACCTCGTTGCCGGTCGCCTCCGTCAGGGACTGCAGCCACTGGTCGAACAGGGCCTGACGGAGCCGGGGCCACTCCGGGCGCGGTGGGACCTGACCGTCGTCGAGCCGGTCGATGAGGAGGCCGAAGAAGCCTCCGCGGTGGTGGGCGCGGAGGTAGCGGGATTGGAGCTCCGGGGCGAGCGCGGGGCCCGGGCGCTCGGACGCGTAGGCCGGCAGGCGCTGGAAGGGGGCCAGGGCGCTGTAGTCGTCCCAGCCTCCTTCGGGGTGGGTGGTCAGGCCCAGGTGGAAGGGGAGCTCCTTGGCGAAGGGCTGGAGGTCCTTGGGCAGCGCTTCGAGCGTGGCTGTGTATTCGAGGTCGCTGGGGCCCATGGGTCAGTAGCAGAAGTCCTTGCCACTGGGAGCATCAATGGCGCACACGCCTCCGTCTTCATAAGGCTCCAATTGCGCCAGGCGTTCGTCCGTAAGCAACATGCCCATCTGTCTGACAAGCATTTCGTCGATCTTGAGAGTAACGAGCCGACGCGCCTTCTGGCCATCCTGGGTGACCTCTGGCCAGTGGAACTTCGTGAAGGCTCGATCGTTGAAGAGGACTCCCAGCACGATAATGATGGACTCCGGCTGCTCGGTCCTGGCAGCGGTCTTCAGCGCATGGAGATAGTTATGCGCTTGATGGCAGTCCTTGTGGCTGAACAACCAGTGATAAAGCAGCGCCAGCTCGTAGGGGCCGAATTCAAGGATGCCCTTTGAATCTGGCTGATTGGGCACCATCGCATTCGCGACCTGAACGTCGTGCAACATCGCATACGTGGGTGAGAACGCCGCTTTCAGGCCCGTCCACTGCTCACAGCTCAAGGCTGTATTTGCTGCAGTTCCAAACCCGGAATTGACATAGAAGCAATGGAGCTTGGCGTCTGCATCTGCGCGAGCTGCCATGTCGTTCGCAGTACTGCCACGGGCGCCCCTCACGATCTTGCACATCTCCTCGCGAGCCTGGATCCCCGGGTCCTGGTCGGCCGGACCCATTCTTTCCGCCGGCACGGGCATCTTGAAGAGCTGGCTGTAGATACCTCTCAAGACGTCTCGGGGGGCTCCTTCAGTCACTTCCTCATCCTTCGGCTTCCCGATTCCTGACATGGCATCACTCCTCAGGCTGTTTTGCGTTGACCATCCAAGCAACAGGCGTGCCTTTGCGTCCAGTCACGGTCAGATGACTGCCTCCAGGTCGTAACGCCTGCCTGGAGTGGACGAATCCGTCCACCCTGGCCGGGCAGTTGGCCGGGTTCGTCCCATGCCTCGGGGCCTTGCCCTGGCGCACGGGCGGCATGTGCCTTGCTCAACAGCGAGTCCTGTCAGGCCGACACGGGAATTCCTGGCTCCGCGTCCGGCCGGACCCGCCCTTGAGGATCGCCATGCACGAACGAACTGGCGGGGCCGTGCTGCCCCGACTCCTGGCTGTGTTGTGTCTGCTCAGCGCCGCGAGCGCTTCCGCGCAGCCCTATGAGTACCTGGCTGTCTATGAACCCATGTCGGAGACGGCGAAGCCCCTGCGCCTGACCATCTCCCCGAACGGTCTGCTCCCCGATGGCGGAGAACAACACCGGCTCGACCGGCTCGTGGTGCACTTCAAGACCGATGGCGTGTCATTGAGCGCCTTGTCCCTCTTCAGCCGGCTGCGCTTCAAGGCGGAGTCCGGCCCGGTCCAGGCGGAGACCGAGATCCTCAAGGAGAACATCGAGAAGCTCCCGGACCGGGAGTTCGTCCTGGTGCGCTGGCGAGGGGATGACCGGACCGAACCCGTCGCCAACGTCAAGATCACCGTGGAGGCCGTCTACACCGCGGAGTTCCTCTGCCTCCAGGAGAACGCCCTCCTCCAGGGTGAACGCAATGTGGAGCGCCTCCCGGTCCCCCACTTCTACAAGTCCGTCGCGGGCTCACCCCACAAGCCCTCCGACTGGAGCACCTTCAAGCGCTGGCTCATCCGGGACGGCGAGACGACCCCGCTGTTGATCTACACGTTCTGCTTCGACTCCCCGGACAAGGACCGGGGCGTCGTGGCCTGGAGCGAAGCCCAGAAGGACCCGCGCTTCCTCTTCGAGGAGAAGGACAAGTCCCTCCGGGCCTTCCGCCAGGCCCACAAGCGGGCGCTGTCCGACCGCATCGTCCGGCGGCTCAATGACCGCTTCTCCAGCTTCGGACGCTCGCTGGTGTCGGAGACCTCCGAACCGGACTACGACAACGTCCGCGTCGAGGTGAAGGACTCCCTCTCGCTCGCCATCGTCAAGAGCGTGGGCTCGCTGTTGCTCGTCGAGGAGGCGGGCGGCGCGGTGCAGCCCCTGGCCGACCTCATCGACCAGGACGCCGAGGTGGCCCTCCGGCTGGGCTACCCCCACTGCTACCAGTTCCCCTATGGCTCCATCATGAAGAGCCCCTGGGTCTTCGAGCTGGAGGTCCCCGACGGCAAGGACGGCAAGACGCGCAAGGCGAAGGTGGACCTGGGCTTCCAGGACGGGTGCACCCGGAAGCTGCTGGTCCCCTGGAAGGACTACCTCAACCAGCGCGTCACCTTCCGCGTCATCTACCGGGTCCCCGAGCGCGCGGACATCGTCGTCTTCAACGACTCCTTCAACGTCTACAACCTGGGGCTCATCACCACCGCGCCCATCATCACGGAGATCGTCTCCGCCGCGCAGAAGGCCTCGCCCCGCGACGTCGAGGCCACGTCCAGCATTCCCGTCTCCTTCGCCCTGCCCGTCAGCCCCAATCGCTCCGCCTCCGTGGCGGTCACCTTCCCCTTCACTGTCAGCTTCAACACGCGCACCTTTCCCAACCTGGCGGAATACTTCGCCGTGGCCCCCTCCATCTCCCTGGTCGCGGGAAGCGCCTCGACAAGCTCCGGGGAAGAGGATGCCAACGTCCGGCTGGCCCTGGGCGTGGGCGTCAACCTGGCCCGGGCCTTCCACTTCGGCTACGCGTGGGCTCCCTCCGATGGCGGCCGGTACGTGCTCCTGGGGATTTCCATCCCGGACCTGCTCCCGCTGTTGAAGAAGGGCGAGTAATAGTCCCCCGCCCGACCGTCGGTGTGCCTGCCGACGGACGGGCGTGTTTGGTGCGGCGCGGCGGCTTCAGTTACGGCATGGTGCGCCCGCGACGCAGTCCTGCGCGGGAGGCCGCATGACGACCGAGAAGATCGATACCCAGGCAATCAACACCATCCGCACGCTGTCCATGGACGCGGTGGAGAAGGCCCACTCGGGCCACCCGGGCGCGCCCATGGCGCTGGCTCCCGTGGCCTACCAGCTCTGGCAGCAGGAGCTGCGATACGACCCGGCCACGCCGAACTGGCCGGACCGCGACCGCTTCATCCTGTCCAACGGCCACGCGTCCATGCTGCTCTACAGCCTGCTGCACCTGGCGGGCGTGAAGCGCGTGAAGGACGCCCAGGTCCTGGACGTGCCCGCCGTGTCCCTGGACGACATCCGCAACTTCCGCCAGTTGGACTCCGCCACGCCGGGCCACCCGGAGTACCACTGGACCACCGGCGTGGAGACCACCACCGGCCCCCTGGGCGCGGGCGTGTCCAACAGCGTGGGCATGGCCATCGCCAGCAAGTGGCTGGGCGCCCACTTCAACAAGCCCGGCTTCGACCTGTTCACCCATGACGTCTACGCCCTCTGCGGCGACGGCGACATGATGGAGGGCGTGGCGTCCGAGGCCGCGTCGCTCGCGGGCCACCTCCAGTTGCCCAACCTGTGCTGGATCTACGACAGCAACCACATCTCCATCGACGGCAGCACCGACCTGGCCTTCACCGAGGACGTGGGCCGCCGCTTCGAGGGCTACGGCTGGCGCGTGCTCAAGGTCACCGACGCCAACGACCTGGACGCGCTGTCCAAGGCCTACAAGTCCTTCAAGGACGAGCGCGGCAAGCCCACGCTCATCATCGTCAACTCGTTCATCGGCTTCGGCTCGCCCAAGAAGCAGGGCTCCGCCAGCGCCCACGGCGAGCCCCTGGGCGCGGACGAAATCAAGGCCACCAAGAAGGCCTACGGCTGGCCCGAGGACGCGCAGTTCCTGGTCCCCGACGGCGTGCGCGAGCGCTTCCAGGAGCGCATGGGCGCCCGCGGCAAGGCGCTGCACGACGCGTGGGAGAAGTCCCTGGCGGACTACCGCAAGCAGCACCCGGAGCTGGCGCGCGAGCTGGACGCGCTGCTCAAGCGCGAGCTGCCCGAGGGCTGGGACAAGGAGCTGCCCGTGTTCCCCGCGGACGCGAAGGGCATGGCCACGCGTGAGTCCGGCGGCAAGGTGCTCAACGCGCTGGCGAAGAACTACCCGTGGCTCGTGGGCGGCTCCGCGGACCTGAACCCGTCCACGAAGACGTACATCTCCGCGTCCACGTCCATGAAGCCGGGGGAGTACTCGGGGCGCAACATCCACTTCGGCGTGCGCGAGCACGCGATGGGCTCCGTCGTCAACGGCCTCAACCTGAGCCACGTGCGCGGCTACGGCGCCACGTTCCTCATCTTCAGTGACTACGAGCGCCCCGCCATGCGCCTGTCGTCCCTGATGGAGATTCCGTCCATCCACATCTTCACGCACGACTCCATTGGCCTGGGCGAGGACGGCCCCACGCACCAGCCGGTGGAGCAGTTGATGTCCCTGCGCGCGGTGCCGGGCAACGTGGTGCTGCGCCCCGGCGACGCCAACGAGGTGACCGAGGCGTGGCGCTACATCGCGCAGCAGAAGCACCACCCGGTGGTGCTGGTGCTGTCGCGTCAGCCGGTGCCCACCCTGGACCGCACGAAGTTCGCGCCCGCGTCCGGCGTGGCCCAGGGCGCGTACACGCTGCTGGAGGCGGAGGGCGGCACGCCGGACGTCATCCTCATCGGCACGGGCACGGAGGTGGCGCTGGTGGTGGAGGCCGCGGAGAAGCTCAAGGCCGAGGGCGTGAAGGCGCGCGTGGTGAGCATGCCGTCGTGGGAGCTGTTCGAGCAGCAGCCCCAGGAGTACCAGGACCGCGTGCTGCCTCCGGGCGTGAAGGCGCGCGTCGCGGTGGAGAAGGGCGCGGCGTTCGGCTGGGAGCGCTGGGTGGGCCACACGGGCAGCGTCATCGGCATGCGCAGCTTCGGCGCGTCCGCCCCCATCAAGGCGCTGCAGCAGAAGTTCGGCTTCACCGTGGAGAACGTGGTGAAGGAGGCGCACGCCACCATCGCCAAGGCGAAGAAGCACTGAGACGCCTGTAGAAAAGAGAAGTGCCCCGGACCCTCCCCCGAAGGTCCGGGGCACTTCAGACTTCCAATCCCCCCTACGACTTCACCTCAGGCCGCGTAGAACACGGGGCGCGTGGGGCGCGGGTTGCTGACGAACTTCATCTCGTTGATCATCTTCTTGAAGTCCTTCTGATCGATGCCCGTGGAGCCCTGGGCCTGCGCGCGGGTGGCGTACTTCTCGTAGGTGTCGACCACCTTCTTCGCCTCCGGCGTGAGGCGGTCGTAGTTCTGGCGCGCCCACTTCATCGTGTCGGTGAACTCGGTGCCGGCCGCCTGTCCGTCCAGGTCGCCCGCGCCCTTCTCGATGGCGGCGGTCAGGTCGTTGCCCGAAATCTTGCCCTTCTTGGCGTCCAGGCCCTCCAGCGCGTCGCGCATGGAGCTGTCGTGGAAGGTCTTGAAGCCCTCCATCTTCTTGAACATGGCGTCCGCCTCCTTCTGGGTCATGCCCTCCGGGCCGGCCTTCTTCGCGGCCTGCTGGTAGGTCTTCAGGACCTCCTTCGCTTCGGGCGTGAGGCGGCTCTCGTTCTTGGCGGCCCACTTCTCGAACTCCTTCAGCTCGGAGGTGGAGGAGTGGCCGTCCGTGTCGGAGATGCCGTCCTTGATGGCCTTGGCGAGGTCCTCGCCGGAGATGGGGCCGCTCTGCTTGTCGAGCGCCTCCGTGGCCTTGCGGGCGCTCACGTCACCGGCGCCCACCTGGCGCAGCTCCTTGTTCATGGCGGCGGTCTCCGCGCCGGTGAGGCCGGTGCGGCCCTGGGCCTGCGCCGCCTTCGTGTGCTTGCGGTAGACGTCCAGGACCTCCTTGGCCTCCGGGGACAGGCGGCTCTCGTTCTTGGAGGCCCACTTCTCGAACTCCTTCAGCTCCGCGCCGCCGGCCTGACCGTCGTGGTCCGCGGTGCCGGCCTTGATGGCGCGGGCCATGTCCTGGCCGGACACCGTGCCGCCGTGGGTCTTGCTGTCCAGGTGGGCGAGCGCCTTCTTCGCGCTGGCGTCCCCCACGTCGCGCATCTCCGCGAGCATCTTCTTGAAGTCGCCCTGGGGGATGCCGGACTCGCCGCGCGCCTGGGAGAGCGCCGCGTACTTGCTGTAGATGTCCATCACCTGGCGGGCCTCCGGGGTGAGGCGCTCGCGGTTGTTGGCGGCCCAGTCCGCGACGGCGCGGTACTCACCGGAGGCGGCCTGACCGTCCAGGTCGCCGACGGCGGCCTCGATGCTGTCCGCGAACTGCTCCGCGCCGATGGAGCCGGAGGTCTGGTTCAGCTTGTTCATCTCCACCATGGCGCCCAGGTCCTTGGGCTGCCAGTTGTCACGCGGGCCCACGCAGCCGTGGCCGCGCGAGGAGAAGCGGTCACCCAGGTGCGCGTGGCGGGACTGCAGGTCGTGGAGCTGCGACTTCAGGCCTTCCATCTGCGACTTCATGTTGTTGAGGGTGGCCTTCATCTCCGCCGCCTGCTTCGCCGGGGACGAGGTGCCGCGCAGGACCGCGAGCTGCTTGTCGTTGACGGACGCCTTGTTGATGTTCGCGGTGACGGTGGACTTGATGGTCATTTTTGATCTCCGGGTGGAGCGGCTTCCGTTGCGGAAGCGGTCATGCCGGGACCTATTGCTCGCGTCGTGCCAGCCCGCCGGGCCAGCACACCCTGAAGGATTCCCTGGGGTTACGCGGCGATGACGCGAAAGCCGGGGTGGTGACAACAGTCACCAGCGGTGATGACTGTCACCATCCCCCCGCCCCCGGGGTGGTGACGAAAGGCATCACTTCCGGCGCGAGGGCTTGAGCGCCTTGCGCACGCGCTGCTTGCCGGCGGGGCGGGCCGCGACGTGGACGTAGCCCCGCTTGAGGAAGAACGGGAGCGTGCCCGTGTAGGCCATGCCGTTGCTGATACGCGCCGAGCCCCGGGGCGGTTTCACCGGATAGCCTTCGAGGGTGGTGGCGCCTTCACGACGCACCACGGCCTCCACGGCGGCGAGCAGCGCGGTGGCCACGCCCTGGTTGCGCCAGTTGCGGTGGATGAAGAAGCAGGGCACGGAGGTGACGGCGTCCGCGTCGTCACACTTGAAGCTGGGGGCGCGGTCCAGGCGCGAGAAGTGGCGGCGCGGGCCGAAGGTGGCCCAGCCCACCGGTTCGCCTTCCGCGTAGGCGAGGATGCCTCTGGCTTCTCCGCTCGCGACCAGGGCCTTGAAGCGGCGCTTTGCTTCGGGGCCTCGGACGTCGTCGTAGCGCTCGCCCTCCGGGATGCGCCAGTACATGCACCAGCAGCCGCCGCAGGCGCCGTTGGGGCCAAAGAGCTTCTCGAGGTCGGGCCAGAGCTCCGGGGTGAGTTCCACGGTCTTCAGGTCGGGTGGGGCCATGGGGCGTCCGTTCTAGACGCCGCCGCGCAGCTCTGTCTCGGGCCAGAGGGCGCCGTCCCGGAGGGTGAGCAGGAAGGTCAGCTTCCCCTGGTGGAAACCGCGCACCGGGCCCGGGGGCTCCGGGTAGCCCGGGGGCAGGCGCCAGTCCGGGGGCTGGAGCGGCGTGGCTGCGATGGACTGGCCCTGGCGCAGGGCGCCCACGTCCTGATCCGTGAGGGCTCGCGAGGACGTCCAGGGGAGCAGGTCTCGGCCGTGCCGTTCGATGCGCGCACCACCGGGGCCCGGGTCCTTCCACGGGCCGATGGCCGTGCGCTTCAGCGCGGAGAGGTGCGCGCCGCAGCCGAGCGCGCGTCCCAGGTCGCGGGCCAGGGAGCGGACGTAGTAGCCGCCCCGGCAGGTGAGCTCCAACGTGCTGGCCCCGGGCAGGTCGTGCGCGAGCCAGCGCGCGGTGTGCAGGTACACGCGCGACGGAGGCAGGACCACGGCCTCGCCCCGGTGGGCCTTGCGGTAGGCGGGCTCGCCTCCGAGCTTCTTCGCGCTGGTCGCGGGGGGCACCTGGTCCGTCCAGCCGAGGAACGGGCGCAGTGCTTCATCGAGGCGCTCGGGGGTGAGCGCGGTGGGGGCTCCCTGGTGCACGGGGCGGCCGTGCAGGTCTCCGGTGTCCGTCTCCGTGCCCCACTCCACGCGGGCCTCGTAGACCTTGGGCGCCGCGTGCAGGTGTTCGAAGAGGTGCGTGGCCGGGCCCACCAACATGAGCAGCAGCCCTTCCGCGAATGGATCCAACGTGCCGCCGTGGCACAGCGCCGTGCGGCGGCCGGGCCGCGTCGCCTGTGCTTCCTCCTGGAAGGCCCGGACGGTGGCGAAGCTGGTGGCGCCCACGGGCTTGTGCGTGAGGTAGAGGCCAGGGGTCATGCGTCGTTCCCGTTCCGCTTCACCGTCGTCGCGCCCGACGGCTTCTCCAGGTGCACGGGCGAGGTGCCGGTCTTGTCCGCGATGACGCGCGCCAGGGCCTCCGCGTGCGTCGTCACCCAGACCTGGCTGTGCTCGGAGGCGCGCACGATGAGCCGGCCCAGCGGCTCCAGCAGGTCCGGGTGCAGGCTGGTCTCCGGTTCGTTCAGCGCGAGGAACGGCGGCGGCCTGGGGCTGAGCAGCGCCGCCAGCAGGCAGAGGTAGCGCAGCGTCCCGTCCGACAGCTCCGGCGCGGACATGGGCCTCGACAGGCCGGGCATGTGCAGGAAGAGGCTGAAGCGGCCGTCCTCCGCGCGCACCTCCAGCCTGGAGCCGGGGAAGGCGTCCTCGATACCCTGCTCCAGGGCGCGGTCATCGCCAATCTCCCAGACGGTTTGCAGCGCCGCCGCCAGGTCGCGCCCGTCCGGCGCGAGCACCGGCGTGCGCACGCCCACCTGCGGGTGGCGGGGCAGCGCGTCCGGGTCCGTGCGGAAGTGGTGGTAGAAGCGCCACGCGCTCAGCGTGCGCTGGACCTCGCCCAGTCTGGGGAAGCGGTGCGGTTCGGAGAGCTGATCCATCACCGACTCCGCGCCCCACAGCTCCGTGGGGAACGTGATGCGCTTGCCGTCCGCGTCGCGGATGAAGGCCGTGCGGTCCTTGCGCTCCATCAACACCAGACGCCGGCCTCCGGCGTGCGCCCAGAGGTGCTCCTCCTTCACCTCCGGATCCAGGGTGAACATCGTCTGGGGTGGCGACGTGGGCACCACGCCGCACTGCAATTCGTAGGTGAGGTCGTCCAGGTCCACCGTCACGCGCAGGCGCACCGGCTTCTTCGGGTCTCGCGGGCCGGCCCACATCACGCTGGGTGTACCGCCCTCCTCCGCCAGCGTGCGCGCGAGCCGGCCCTCCGCCGCCGCCGCGAGCAGGTACAGCGCGCGGTACAGGTTCGTCTTGCCGCTGCCGTTGGGCCCCACCACCACGGTCACCGGCCCCAGCTCCAGGTGGAGCTGACGCACGGAGCGGTAGCCTGCGATGTCCAGACGCGTGAGGGCCATGAGGTACGCGCGAGCCTATCCGGCCCGGGGTGCTTCCGGGGGGGTCACGCGGCCGCGGCCGCCCCTGAGCTAGACTCTCCCGCGGCTTCGCGCCGGCCGTGGACCGCGAAGCCTTCGCGCAGGAGCCTCCACCCCATGACGTCTTCCCTTCGCCTCCTGGGCACGGGCCTGTTCGCCTGCGCCCTGTCCCTGTCCGGCTGTAGCGACGCCAACCCTCCCGGGCCGGGACCGTCGGATCCGAAGCCGGCCGCCGAGCTCACCGACTACGTCGACGTGGTCCCCGACGAGCCCTGCATGGACGCGAGCTACGTGGAGCCCCGCGCGAACTGCTCCGACCCGGCCAGCTTCAACCTGACCGGCTGCGACCTGGCGGCGGTGCGCGCCGTGGAGCCCTCCGGCGTCTACCAGGCCCTGCTGCGCTACACGTCCGCGAGCGCGTTCGGCGCGGGCTTCCGCCTGGACACCACGCCCAGCTTCCTGGGCAGGCCCCTGGTGCGCAACGAGGTGGGCCCCCAGGGGTTCTTCATCACCGGGGAGTACGTCACCTCCGCCAACAAGCATCAGCGGTACGCGCTCGCGGGCTGCCGCGTGCCGGAGCCCGGCCGCATCACCGGCTGCTTCGTGCGCTGCACCGACGGCGTGCCGGATTACTCCGGCACCTTCGACGCCCGGCGGATGAACCTGGCCCACGAAGCGGACACCGGCGCCCGGCCCATGCGCCTCGTCTCCGAGACCGCCGTCCCGGTGGGCGACCCCGTGGACGTCTACGTCACCAAGGGCCACGCCTACGTGGTGTCCCTGCCGCGCGGCAAGGAGGAGCCCGGCGGCCTGAGCGTCATCGACGTGAGCGACCCGGCCCACCCCGTCCTCGTCACCCGCCTGAGCCTGCCCAACGACAACTACTGGAATGGGGTCTGGGCCAAGGGTGACGCGCTCTACGTCGCCAGCGGCGACTCCGGCGTCATCGTCTACGACATCACGAACCCGGCGGACCCGCGATACGTGCGCGCGCTGCCCGGCGGCGCCATCAACGTGCACACCGTGTTCGTGGACGGCGACCGGCTGTACGCCATGTCCCCGTCCCCCGGGGGCGTGACGCTCGTGTTCGATGCGTTCCTGCCGCTGGAGCCCTCCCTGGCCGGCCGCATCAACGTGCCCCACGAGCCGGGCGCCTACCCGCATGACGCGTTCGCCTATCGGGGGCGGCTCTACATCAACCACTCGACCACCGGCTATGTCGTCGTGGATGTCACCCGCACGGACGTGACGCCCGTGCTGGGCACGTACGCCTTCACCGGCCAGTACAGCCACGCGAACGCGGTGGGGACCTTCAACGGGCGCACCATCGCCTTCGAGGGCGGCGAACGCCCCGGCGCGCACCTGCGCGTGCTGGACGTCACCGACCCGGCGCGCATCCGCCTCCTCGCGGAGGTGCGCAAGCGCCGGCAGACGTCCATCCACAACATGGTGCTGGTGGGCACGAAGCTGTACGTGGCCTGGTACCACGAGGGCGTGCGCGTCTTCGACGTGGCGGACCCCGAGCACCCGAAGGAGGTGGCCGCCTTCGACTCCTTCCAGGAGGCGCACCCGCGCAGCACCGACAGCCTCTACCAGGGGGCCATCGGCATCCGCGTGCCGGGCGACGGGTACGTGTACGCCGTGGACCTGTCGCGCGGGCTGCTGGTGCTGGCGGAGCCGTGACGCGCGGGCGTCACTCCGTTTCGATGCGGTTCCGGCCGTTCTCCTTCGCCCGGTAGAGCCGGGCGTCCGCGGCGCGCAGCAGCTCGTCCAGGGTGGTGCCGTCCCGCGGCGCCACCGCGAGCCCCGCGCTGAAGGTGACGTGGAAGGTCTCGCCCGCGTCGCCCTCGAAGCTCATCGCCGCCAGCTCCTCCGCCGTGCGGGAGAGGATGTCCTTCGCGCTCTCGGCGGACTCGCCCAGCAGCGCGACGACGAACTCCTCGCCGCCCCAGCGGGCGCGCAGGTCCTCGCGGCGGAAGCGCGCCCCCAGGAGCCGCCCCAGCCGCATCAGCACGCGGTCCCCCGCGAGGTGGCCGTGCTGGTCGTTCACCTTCTTGAAGTGGTCCACGTCCAGGAAGCACAGCGCCAGCGGCTTGTCGCTCCGGCGCGCCTCCGACAGGCGCGTGCCCACCGCCTCCACGAAGGGGCGGCGCAGCATCAGGCCGGTGAGCGCGTCGCGCTCCGTGCGCTCGCGCGACAGCCGCGCCCGCTCCAGCCGCGCGTGCACGCGGGCGCGCAGCTCCTCCTTCAGCACGGGCTTGGCCAGGTAGTCATCCGCGCCGGCCTGGAACGCGGCCAGCCGGAACTCCAGCCCCACCTGCGCGGTGATGAGCAGGATGGGCAGGTCCTGCCACTCCGGCGTCAGGCGCAGGATGCGGCACAAATCAAACCCGCTGGGCCCGGGCATCTGCACGTCCAGGAGCAGCAGGTCCGGGCGGTGCTGCGCGAGCGCGTCCAACAGGCCGTACGCGTTCTCCAGCCCCACGACCTCCACGGCGTCGCTCACCAGCACCTGGGAGAGGGCGCGCACCGCCTCCGGGTCGTCATCCACCACCATCACCTTCGCGCGCTCCAGCCGGCGCGTGGCCACCAGCCGCTCCGCCGCGGTGGCGAAGTCCTGCTGGGTGAAGGGCCGGGGCAGGAACAGCGACGCGCCCGCGTGCGCCGCGTGCACGCGCTCCTGGAGCCCCCCTCCCGAGCTGGAGAAGGCCAGCGGCAGGGACTGGTGGCCCTCCATCGCGCGCAGGGCGCTCGCGGTGGCGAGCCCCGCCGGGCCCATGTGCAGGAGCGCGCCGTCCACCCACTGCCGCTCCGCCGCGGCGCAGGCCTCCTGGGGCGTGGCGGCCGTCACCACGCGCACCCCTTCGCGCTCGCCCATCTGGCGCGCGTCCGCGAGCACGGCCGCGTCCTCGTCCACCACGAGCAGCGTGCCCATGGCGGAGACGACGGCCTCCTCCGGCTCCGGCTCCGGGGCGAGGACCGGCAGCGACACCCGGTCCTCCAGCGCGCGGAAGCCCGCGTCCACCCGGGCCCAGTCCAGCGCGCCCCCGGTCTTCACCGGCCGGAGCGCGTCCTCCAGCGCGCCCGCCGCGATGCTCACGTCGCGGAAGCCGTAGCTGCCCGCGGTGCCGTGCAGCTTGTGCACGGCGTTGTAGGCCTCATCCAGGGCCGCCGCGTCGCCGTGGCGCCCCTTGCCGAGCAGGGCCTGGAGCGTGGCCAGCCGCTCCGGCAGCTTCGCGCCGTAGTCCGCGCTCAAGAGGGCCAGGCTCGCCGCGAAGTCGTCCGCGGGCGCGGGGGCGTCCGCCTCCAGGGCCTCCCGTGGCGGGGGCGGCGGCCGGGCCGCCGCGAAGAGCTGCTCCAGCCACACCGCCAGCTCCTCTGGCCGGTAGGGCTTGTGCACCACGCGCGCCACGCCCAACTGGCGCGTGAGCAGCTCGTGGCTCTTCAGGTCCTTCCAGAAGGCGGAGGCGAAGAGCACCGGCAGGTCCGGCCTCGTCTTGCGCAGCTCCCGGATGAAGTCCGCGCCCGTCATGCCCGGCAGCAGGCCGTCCACGATGGCGGCGTCCACCGGCAGGGACCGGAGCACCTCGCGCGCTTCGTCGGCGGTGCGCGCGGGGGTCACCTGGTAGCCCCGGTCCCGCAGGAAGGTGCAGACCAGGGCCTGGAGGTCGCGGTCGTCCTCCAGGAAGAGGAGCGTCTTGTCACTGCGCGCGGTGCTCATGGCATCGCCTTTCGAGGCTCGGCCGCGGCGTCGCGGCGGGCCAGCAGTCCGTTGAGCAGCTCCCGCACGGAGGCCACCAGCTCCTCCTCCGAGGCGCGGGCCTTCGTCAGGTGCCGGGTGATGCCCAGCGTGAGCTGGCGCTGGTCGGTGCGCGACAGCTCGCGGCCGGTGAAGACGATGAGCGGCGTGGCGCGGCCCTTGCCCTGGCGCAGGATGTCCACCACCTCGAAGCCGTCCAGCCGGGGCAGCCCCACGTCCAGCACGATGAGGTCCGGGGGCGTGTCCCGCGCGAGCGCCACCGCGCTCTCCCCGTCCGCCGCCTCGATGCACAGCGCGCCCAGCCGCTCGAACTGCGCGCACAGCACCCGGCGCGTGGTGGCGTCGTCGTCCACCACCAGCACGCGCGCCTGGCCCGGCTGGCGCATGGCGTATCTCAGGGTCTTCAGCAACCGGGCTTCCTCCACGGGCGTGGGCAGCCAGTCCACCACCAGCGCGGTGCCCATGTCCTTCGCGCCCGGCTGCGAGCGCCCGGACAGGGCCAGCACGGGCAGCTCGCGCGTGCGCGGGTGCTCCCGCAGGCGGCGCACCCAGTCCAGCACGGGGCCGTCTGGCATCCGCGTGTCCACCAGCAGCGCGTCCGGCGGCGCGTGCTCCACCGCCTGCATGGCCTCCGCGAGCGTGGCGGCGCGCACCGCCCGGTAGCCCTCGTGCGACAGCAGGCCGCGCAGGAGGGCGGACAGCTCCGCGTCCGCGGTGACGATGAGCACGTTGTGGCGCGACTCGTCCCGGGGCAGCGGCGCGGCGGCGGGCGCGCGCAGGGCCTCCAGGGTGAAGTGGAAGGTGGCGCCCTGGCCCGGGGGGCTCGACACCTCGATGCGGCCGCCGTGCTGCTCCACGATGGCCTGCGAGATGGCCAGCCCCAGGCCGGTGCCGCCCTTGGAGCGGGTGTCGGACGCGTCCAGTTGCTGGAAGCGGCCGAAGAGGCGGGGGAGCTTCTCCTCCGGGATGCCGGAGCCCTGGTCCGTGACGCTGAAGCGCACCCGGCCGTCCGCCGTGAAGCCGGCCGCCACCATCACGGAGGCGCCCTGGGGGGAGAACTTGATGGCGTTGGAGACCAGGTTGGTGAGCACCTGGATGAGCCGGTCGCGGTCGCCCTTCACCTGCGGCGCGCCCTCCACGTCCGAGCGCAGGGTGACGTGCGCCGCCTCCGCCATGCCCTGCACGCCCGCGAGCGTGGCCTCCACCAGGTCCTGCGCCGGCTGCGGCTGGAGCTTCAGCTCCAGCATCCCGGACTCCATCTTCTCCAGGTCCAGGATGTCGTTGATGAGGCGGATGAGCCGCTCGGTGTTGGTGCGCGCGATGCGGACCATGTCCAGCGCCTGCGCGGGCAGCTCCCCCACGATGCCGTTCTCCAGGAGGCCCAGCGAGCCCCGGATGGAGGTGAGCGGGGTGCGCAGCTCGTGGCTCACGGTGGAGACGAACTCGTTCTTCATCCGCTCCACGGCCTTGCGCTCCGTGAGGTCGCGCACGAAGACGGTGGTGCGCGGCGGGCCGTCCGCGTGCACGCGCGCGAAGGTGAGCTCCGCGGGGAACACGTCGCCGTCCGCGCGCAGGCACGGCGTCTCCAGGCGCGCCGCGCCGCCGTCCTGGAGGAGCGCGGCGTGCACGGCCTCCCGCCGCGCGGCCGGCAGCGACGCGGGCAGCGCCAGCGTCAGGAAGTCCGCGCCCACCGCCCGCGTGGACGGCAGGCGGAAGTGGGCCTGCGCGGCGGGGTTGAACTCCGCGACGCGGCCGGACTCGTCCAGCACCACGATGCCGTCCGGTGACGCCTCCAGGATGGCGGCCTTGCGCGCGTCGCTGGCCCGCGCCTCCGCGCTCGCGGCGGACAGGGCCTGGGTGCGCTCCGCCACGCGCGCCTCCAGCCCCCGGTTGAGCTCGCCCAGCGCCGCGGACGCCCGCGCCAGCCGCACCAGCACCACGAGCACGTAGCCCACGAGCAGGAGCGACACGCCGAAGAGGACGATGCGCGTGCGCTCCGCGCGGGCCTGGGACTGCGCCTGGAGCTGGAGGTAGGTGGTGATGAGGCGCTCGGCCTCGCCGGTGGCGCCGGGGTCCAAGAGCGCCTGGAAGGACGCGTCCGTGGCGCGCTGGAGCGCCATCAGCTCCCGCGTGCGGGCCTCCAGGGCGTCCAGCGCGGCGAGCGCGGGGGCGGCCAACGGCTGCTCCTCCCGCGCCCGGGCCAGGCGCGCGAGCGAGGCCTCCACGCGGGTGCCCGACGCCTCTCCCGGCGCGCGCGAGGCGAGCAGCACGTCCACGTCCATGGCCTCCACGTGCGCACGCGCCGGGCCCGGGGGCAGCGCGGCGGCGGTGGCGGCGACGGCGCCGGGATGGGCCTCGCGCAGTCCAGCGAGCCGCTGCTCCTTCTCACGGGCCGCGGCCAGCAGGACGCGCGAGCCCTCCAGCGTGCGCAGGTACGTGTCCAGCGAGGCGTTGAGCGAGCGCAGGCCCTCCGCCGGGAGGGAGCCGGGCGCGGCGCGCAGTTGGCGGGCGCGGGCGGCCAGCGCGTCGAAGTCCCGGCCGGAGGCGCCGTGCAGTTGGGCCATGCCCACGCGCTGGCGCAGCACGTCCTGCTCCAGCTCCGACGTGGCCACGCGCAACTGCCGCAGTTGGGTGCGGTAGCGGTCGTGGTCGGCGGTGGAGCCCGGGCGGCCCAGGACGAACAGGGCGCACAGCAGCACCAGGGCGCCGGCGGCCAGCGCGGCGGAGCGCTTGGACAGGCGCGGTTCCATCAAGGCACCAGGAGGCGGATTTCCCGTGGCAGGGTCATGGGGTCGAACGGCTTGCCGATGACGCCCACCGCGCCCAGCTCCAGGTAGCGCGCCACCTCCTGCTTCTGGACCTTGGCGGTCATGAAGATGATGGGCGTGTTCGCGGTGGCGGGCTGGGCGCGCAGCCGGCCGAACGTGGTGGGCCCGTCCATGCCGGGCATCATCACGTCCAGCAGGATGAGGTCGGGGCCCTCCTGGCCCGCCTTCTCCAGGGCCTCCGCGCCGGAGGACGCGAGCACCGTCTTCCAGCCCCCCACCCGGCTCAGGCTCAACTGCCCGATGGTGCGGATGTCGTCCTCGTCGTCCACGAGCAGGACCTTCTCGATTTTCGCCATGGGAGGGGGTGCTCCGGGAAGCGGGGTTTGGATCGCGTTACGGAAGGCGGGGCAAAGTGGATGTCCCTCAGGCGGCGTCGGGCCCGGGTTCGCACTCCGGCAGGTCGAAGGAGAAGCGGGTGCCTTCACCAGGGGAGGTGGTGAAGCGCAGGGTGCCGCCCATGCGGGCCACCAGCCCGTGGGCGATGGACAGCCCCAGGCCGGTGCCGGGGCGCTTGCGGGTGTCGGACGCGTCCGCCTGGGCGAACTTCTGGAAGACGCGGGCCTGGAAGGCCTCCGGGATGCCGGGGCCGCGGTCCTGCACGCCCACGCGCAGCACGCCGTCCTCGCGGGTGAGGAACAGGGTGACGCGCTCGCCCTGGGGGGAGAACTTGATGGCGTTGGAGAGGAGGTTCGCCAGCACCTGGATGAAGCGGTCCTCGTCCACGCGGGCGCGGGCGTGGGGGACGGCCACCTCCGCCTCCAGGCGCACGCCGTATTCGTCCGCGTAGCCCTGGTGGGCCTGGAGCGCCTGGGCGAGCAGCGGCGCGACCTCCGTGGGCGCCAGGTTCAGGTCCAGCCGGCCGGACTCCATCTTCTCCAGGTCCAGGATGTCGTTGATGAGGCGCAGCAACCGTTCGCTGTTCTTGTGGGCGATGCCCACCATTTGCGCCACCTGCGCGTCCAGCGGTCCGACGATGCCGCCATTGAGCAGGCCCAGCGAGCCCCGAATGGAGGTGAGCGGCGTGCGCAGCTCGTGGCTCACGGTGGCGATGAACTCGTTCTTCATCCGCTCCACGCGCTGGCGCTCCGCCTCCAGGAGGCGGGCCTGGGTGACGTCGCGGGCGACGGCGTAGAGCAGCCCCTCCTCCGGGTCCGGCACGGCGTTCCACTGCAGCCAGCGCCAGGAGCCGTCGCGGCAGCGGGCGCGGTGCTCGAACTGGAGGACGGGGACGCCTTCGTGCGCGCGGGCCAGGTGCCGCGCGGTGGCGGCGCGGTCCTCCTCCAGGGCCAGGTCCACCAGGGACGTGGTGTAGAGCTCCGCGTCGGAGAAGCCCAGGGTGCGGCTCCACGCGCGGGACAGGCGCAGGAAGGTGCCGTCCATGGCGGCGATGCAGAGCATGTCCACGGAGACCTCGAAGAAGCGCTCCTGCTGCTCCAGCGCCGTGCGGGCCTCGCGCTCGTCCAGGGCGTTGAGCTCCCCCTCCGCCCAGGCGGCCATGTCCGCGAGCGCGGCGCGGTCCGCGTCCGGGAAGTCCCGGGGCCGGGAATCAATGAGGCACAGCGTGCCCACGCGGCTGCCGTCCGCGGCGCGCAGGGGGTGGCCCGCGTAGAAGCGGATGAAGGGGGCGCCCAGCACGAGCGGGTTGTCGTGGAAGCGCGGGTCCTTCAGCGCGTCCGGCACGATGAAGGTGGCCGGCGACAGGATGGCGTGGGCGCAGAAGGACTGCTCGCGCGGCGTCTCCAGGACGTCCAGGCCGTGGCGCGCCTTGAACCACTGGCGGTCCTCGTCCACCAGCGACACGAGCGCGATGGGCACGCGGAACAGGTGCGCCGCGGCGCGCACGATGCGGTCGAAGCGCTCGTGGGCGGGCGTGTCCAGCAGACACAGCGAACGCAGCGCCTGGAGGCGCCGCGGCTCATCCGCGGGCGTCGGAGGTGGAAGCATGGCTTACCTCGCGTGCTACTCCACTTGTCTGCCATTGGGGAGAGGGCCTCCCCCCAGGCCCGGTCCCCGGCTCAGGAGGACAGGCAGGCGGACAAACGATTGCAGTCCGGGAGGATTTGTCTGCCCATGGCGCCGGACTAACCGGCGCGGCGCCCTCGGGCGGCCTTCGGCTTCTTCCGGGGCGTAGGAGTGGGCGCGGACCCGGGCGCCGGCCTTGGGGGCATGACGGACACCACGGTGCGCACCACGCGCGCCACGGCCTTGAGCTGGCGGGGCTCCAGGTCGCGCAGCGTGCGGACCAGGCGGCGCAGCTCCAGCGAGTCCTCGGGGCCGGGCGGGGCGCGGGGCGGCACCGGCGGGGCGCCGGGCCCCACGCCCAGCAGCGTGTCCGAGGACACGGCCAGCACGTCGCACAGCCGCCGCAGGGTCTGGGCGCGGGGCAGCATGCGGCCGCGCTCCATGCGGCTGTAGACCTCCATGGCGATGCCCACGCGCTCCGCCACGTCCGCCTGCGTGAGTCCCAAGCGCAGCCGCGCGTCTCGGGCGGCGGCTCCAAACACCGTGTTCAGCTTTTCATTCACCGGGGCGGGCACGCGGCAAAACCTTGCACCTCTCCTCCGGGGCGCAAGTTTTCGAAGGCCGCCGGTCAGCGCTCCCGCAGCGCGAGCGCGCCCTGGATGATGAGCCCCATGGCCTTCAACGCCTCTTCATCCAGGGGCCGCAGGGCGCGCACCAGCCGGCGCAGGGAGGGGGAGTCCTCCTCGCGGTCCGCCAGGGCCAGGGTGAGCGCCTCGTCCGGGGGCGAGGGCCCGTCCAACCCCAGCAGCGTGTCCGCGCGGATGCGCAACACCATGCACAGGCGGCGCAGGGTGGTGGAGCTGGGCAGCACCCGCCCGCGCTCCATGCGGCTGTAGACCTCCATGGCGATGCCCACCTGGCTGGCGACGTCGCCCTGGGTCAGCCCCTGCCGCTCGCGGGCCTGTCGCGCCGCGGTGCCCACCGTGATGGCCAGCTCCTCGTTCATTGCCGCTCACCACCCCTGGCCGGACCGTGTCTCCCATGAAGTCAGGTGTCCGGCATCCTACCTGACACGGCACCAACACTACCCCAAGGGGTGTCCGCCATGCTATTGACCCTGGAGGTCCCATACCTCCTTTCGCGAATGCATCCTCTCAGCCACCCCCTCCCTCTGAGATTCAACCCTCCACGTCCCGGAGCATCCGGGCCTTCCCGCCGCGCGGGAGGCGCCACGCCATGAGCCTGGAGGGAGGACATCCGCTGCTGCTCCAGCCCCAGGAGGTGGTGGGCAGCTTCCGGCTGCTGAAGCGCCTGGCCACGGGGGGCTACGGCACCGTGTTCCTGGCGGAGACGGGGGGCTTCCGCGTGGCGCTGAAGTTCGCGCTCCAGGGGCCGCAGGACTCCGAGGAGGGCTCGCAGGTGGACGCGCGCACGCTCAAGGAGGTGAGCGTGCTGCACCGCATGACCCACCCCAACGTGGTGGCGCTGCGCGGCTACCACCGCTGGCCGCACCCGCGCACGGGCTACCTGTTCCTGGTCATGGACTACGTGGAGGGTCCCACGCTGTCCGACTGGGCGGTGGCGGCGAAGCCCACGGCGCGGCAGGTGGCGCGGCTGTTCTCGGAGCTGGCGCTGACGCTGGACTTCGTCCACCGCGCGGGGGTGCGCCACCGCGACATCAAGGGCAGCAACATCATCGTGCGCGCGTCGGACGCGCGGCCGGTGCTGGTGGACTTCGGCTCCAGCGACCACGCCTGCGCGCCGTCCATCACGGACGGGCGGCCGCCGCCGGGCACGCCCAGCTACCGCAGCCCGGAGCTGTTGCGCTACTGGCTGAGCCACCCGCGGGGCATGGCCCGTTACGTCTACCAGCCCACGGACGACCTCTATTCGCTGGGGCTCACGCTCTTCCAGGTGCTCACCGGGGACTTCCCCTATCCGCCGGACGTGCCGGCCGCGGCGCTGCTGGGGGGAATCCAGAGCATCAAGGGGCGGTCCGCGCGGTCCATCAACCCGCGCGTGCCCCGCGCCCTCAATGACATCTGCGAGCGGCTGCTGCGCCAGGACGCCAGCCAGCGCTACCAGATGGGCGCGGACCTCTACGCGGACCTGAGCGCGGCGCTGGAGCGCGCCCCGGACAGTTGGGACACGCCGCTCTTCAACGCGCCGCCGCTCCACGAGGCCGTCACGGAGGAGTCCGACGCGTACTTCGACGGCAACGAGGAGGCCCGCGAGCTGCGCCGCTGGGCCCGCGCCTGGGAGCGGCGCATCCCCGGCGCCGCGCCCCACTCCAGCGCGTCCACGCCGCCCGTGCCGCCTCCGCCCGGCCCGTCGCTGGGGCTGGCCGCGCCCCTGCCCCCGCCCATGCCCTGGTGGGTGGCCCGGCGGCTGGCGTTGCGGCGGCGGTGGGAGCGGTGGCTCCGGCGTCTGGGATTGCGCCGGGACGGGTGAACGCTCCAGGTCCACCGCCCTTCACTCAACCCTGGAGGTTTTCCCCACGACAGGGTTTGTGCTACCTGCGGGGTGGAGCGATTTACGCTCCACCTGGGAGGTAGGAAGGCAGGACATGAAGACGCCCGATACGACGACGGAGGAGAACCCCGGCATGCCCCGCCGGCCGCGCGTGCTGTTCACGGTGGGAGGCACGGCCTTCGAGTTCGTGCGCAAGCTGGAGGTGCGCTCCACCGGGGAGCTGCTGATGCTGGCGCGGCGGCGCTACCGGGGCGGGATGGGCGGCCCGGTGGTCATCAAGCGGCTGCGCAACCCGTCTGGCTTCGTGGAGCGGCGGCGGCTGGTGGAGGAGGTGGAGCTGACGTTCCGGCTCAACCACCCGGGCATCGCGAAGGTCTACCACCTGAAGGCGTACCGGGGCGTGCCGCACGTGGTGATGGAGTACGTGGAGGGCCGGTCGCTGGACACGGTGCTCAACCTGGTGGCCATGCGGCGCAAGCCCATGTCCCCGGCGTTCGGCGCGTGGGTGGTCTCCGAGGTGGCGGAGGCGCTGCACCACGCGCACACGCTGCGGGACGAGTGGAACCGGCCGCTGGGCATCGTGCACCGGGACGTGAGCCCCCGGAACCTGCGCCTGGGCGTGCATGGCGAGGTGAAGCTCACGAACTTCACCGCCGCGTTCTCCACGCTGCCGGGGCGGGAGATCACCAGCCGCCCGCTGGTGAAGGGGGACGTGGCGTACGCCTCGCCGGAGGCGCTGCGGCGCGAGCCCCTGGACGCGCGCAGCGACCTGTTCTCGCTGGGGCTGGTGCTGCTGGAGGTGCTGACGGGGACGCACCCGCTGGCGCAGGAGGGGGACGTGGCGCTCCCGCCCCCGCCGGACCTGCCGCTGGTGCAGGCGCAGGGGCCCACGTGGATGCCGCTGACGGAGGTGGCGGCGCGGATGGCGCTGGTGGGGCCGGCGGAGGTGGAGCGCCTGGCGCGCGACGTGCCGGAGGGCCTGCGCGCGGTGGTGGTGCGGGCGCTGCGCCAGTCCCCGGCGGACCGCTTCGGCACGGCGGCGGAGCTGGCGGCGGCGCTGAGGGAGTGGCTGCGGGACCATGCGCCCGCGTACGGGCGGCAGGCCGCGGCGGAGGAGGTGGAGGCGGCGGCGCGGGAGGCCACGGGCCGGCGCAACCAGGCGGAGCTGCTGGAGGGCGGGCTGCACCCGGAGGAGCTGACCGCCGAGGAGGCCGCGATGGCGTCCGAGGCCGCCGGGACCGCGAGCCTGGAGGTGCCGCCGCCGTTCCTCGGGGGCGACGACGTGACGCCGGACCTGAATGACGAACCCCTGCCCCTCCAGGACATGGTCGAGGACCTGGATGAGCTGGCCGGCCCCGACGAGCAGGCGCCGGGAGACGACCTGGAGGACGACGACGACGGCCACCAACCGGTGTGAGCGGGTGCGCCGGGACTTCCGCCACCCGAGTCCCCGGGGACCAGCGGGCTCCCGGATGGCGGCGACGACTGTCTTTTCCGGATTTCATGCGGACCGTGAAGCGTTGCAGTGTTTGGCAAAGCTTCCGTGACTTGCTTGAATCCTCTCACTCAGCAACCCGGTGCGTCACCCCGCCGGGCCGTTCCTCCAGGCGGGGTTCCGAGGGGAATGACAATTCCTGTCACCGCGCGGGTCCTCCGCGACTGACACGCCTTGCACCCGCCAGTCAGCGCAAACCCAGACATTGACAGGCTTTCGCGAAAGCCAATAAAAGGCGTGACAGCATTTTCGCCCGCTGGCACCGTGATTTGAGTTTCCAGCCGTAGCCCAGACATACGCCGAGGGCCGGGAGGTCCCCCCGGGTCGGCGTAGGCCTGTCCATCTCCTCCGTTCTCCACGGTGTCCCCCGGCCGTGCTCGCTCCGAGCGCGGCACGGGAAGCGTGTCTCCGGGCCCCGCCCCGGGCACGTGAGGCCGGCGTGTGCCCGCTGTGAGTCATTGCCCCTTCCCTGTCTGTCTTCCCAAGGAGTGTCGAGTGAAGCGAACGTCTCCCCGTTGGTTCCGGTCGCGCGGCATGCTGGGCGCGCTGCTGCTGTCCCTGTCCTCGCCGTGGATGGCCGCGTGTAGCTCGGGCCCGGGTGCGCAGGAGCCCTCCGCGCCCGCCGAGCAGACGCAGTCCCAGGTCACCGTCTCCATCGGCGCTCAGGACCTCTACGCCCAGGCCGTGAAGGGCCGCGTCTCCGCCCAGGCCTTCGCCTACTCCGACGTGAAGAGCATCCGCGTCGATGTCTCCGAGCAGGGCACCGACGGCCTCGTCATCTTCAAGAACTTCGACCTCTTCACCTCCGCCGGGGCGTGGACCGGGAAGCTGCCCTTCCTCCCCAAGGCCAAGGCCCTGACCTTCTTCGCTCGTGCGCTCGACGCCTCCGGCAACCTCCTCTTCTCCGGCTCGCTCGACGCCACGCTGAACCTCGACTTCGAGACGGTCACCATTCCCCTGGCTCCGGCCAACAACAACGCCGTCATCTCCCTTCCGCGCATCCGGAAGATCAGCATCCCCAGCGCCTTCGCCTCTTCGCAGTCGGGCAACATCACCTTCGCGGTGGAGGCCACCAACGGCGAATCGCTCCGCTACGCCATCACCTCCGCCGTCGCGGGCAGTGGCACCTTCTCTCCGCTCAACGGCGCCATCACGTTGCAGAACACGGCGGGCGCCTTCGTCTCCCAGTACACGCCGCCGACCGTCTCCACCGAGACGACCTTCAGCCACACGGTCACGGTGACCAACCCGGCGGGCCACTCCATCAGCACCACCTTCACCACCAAGGTGAAGCCCCCGGAGACCTCCAGCGGCGTCATCGACACCTCCGTCGCCGTCCTCTTCAACCCCGTCATCAACGGCCTCAACGGCCTGCGGGTTCGTGACACGCAGAACGTCATCTTCACGGCGGACGTGAGCGACGACGGCGCGCAGGAGGCGCTCAGCTACGCCTGGAGCTTCACCCCCGCCACGGGCACCAACTTCGACCCCGTGCCCGCCTTCACCGGGGACACCAACCCCTCCACGCTCCAGAACTACACCACCGCGGTGCAGGGTGACCTGAAGCTCTCCGTCACGGACGCCAACAACGGCGTCACCACGCTCACCTACAAGCTCACCCCGGATCAGTTCCCGGACAACCCCGTCGCCGAAGGACCGCTGGATGGCATCAACAGTATCCGCAACGGCCGGGACCACACGTGCACCCTCTTCAACAACGGCTCGGTGCGGTGCTGGGGCTACGGGGCCTTCGGGCAGTTGGGCTACGAGAACACCCAGAACATCGGTGACAACGAGCTGCCGTACACGGCCGGCGAGGTGAAGCTGCTCGGCAAGGCCACGAAGATCGCGATGGGTGGCAACCACTCGTGCGCGCTGATGGACACGGGCCTGGTGCGGTGCTGGGGCCTGAACAACTACGGGCAGCTCGGCTACAACAACACGGTCAACCTGGGTGACGGCGAGCCGGTGGCCAGCTTCGGCTACGTCAACCTGGGCGGCCCCGCCACCCGCATCACCGTGGGCGAGACGCACTCCTGCGCGCTGATGGCCACGGGCAAGGTGCGCTGCTGGGGACGCAACCAGTACGGCCAGCTCGGCTACGGGAACACCAACAACATCGGTGACGACGAGCAGCCGTGGCAGGCCGGCGACGTGGACCTGGGCGGCGCCACCGCCACGGACGTCGTCGCGGGCAGCAACCACACCTGTGCCCTGCTCTCCAACGACAAGATGCTCTGCTGGGGCTACAACCTGGAGGGCCAGCTCGGCTACACCCACGCCACCACCATCGGCGACAACGAGGTGCCGGGCAGCCAGACCGCGGTCGAGCCGAGCGGTCCGATCGCGCAGCTCGCCCTGGGCAACAACCACACCTGCGCCCTGCTGAAGACGGGCACCGTGCGGTGCTGGGGCTCCAACGGCCTTGGCCAGTTGGGCACCGGGCAGTCCGGCGGCAACTTCCTGTTCAAGGACTCCGGCAGCATCGACCTGGGCACCGGCGCCCTGCAGGTCACCGCGGGCGTGAGCCACACCTGCGCCCTGCTCTCCACGGGCAGCGTGCGGTGCTGGGGTCAGGCGAACTTCGGCCAGACGGGCTACGGGACCACGACGGCGCGCAACACGCCGGGCCCGGCCGTGGACCTGGACGGCGCCACCGCGTACCAGGTCTCGGCCTCCTCCTCCGGAAACTACACCTGCGCGCTGCTCTCCACGGGCAAGGCGCGGTGCTGGGGCCAGGGCAACTCCGGCCAGCTCGGCTACGGCAACACCAACCACATCGGTGACAACGAGCAGCCCTCCGCCGCGGGCGACATCCAGCTCCTGCCTCCCGCGCCGTAGTCGCCGTCCCCATCGCGGGCGCCCTCAGGACCGGGCGCCCGCATCCCTTCGTCTGTCATTCCCTTCGCCTTCAGGAGTCTTTCCGTGCAGAGAACATCCCCTCGTTGGTTCCGGTCGCGCGGCATGCTGGGCGCGCTGCTGCTGTCGTTGTCCTCGCCGTGGATGGCCGCGTGTAGCTCGGGCCCGGGTGCGCAGGAGCCCTCCGCGCCCGCCGAGCAGACGCAGTCCCAGGTCACCGTCTCCATCGGCGCTCAGGACCTCTACGCCCAGGCCGTGAAGGGCCGCGTCTCCGCCCAGGCCTTCGCCTACTCCGACGTGAAGAGCATCCGCGTCGATGTCTCCGAGCAGGGCACCGACGGCCTCGTCATCTTCAAGAACTTCGACCTCTTCACCTCCGCCGGGGCGTGGACCGGGAAGCTGCCCTTCCTCCCCAAGGCCAAGGCCCTCACCTTCTTCGCCCGTGCACTCGACGCCTCCGGGAACCTCCTCTTCTCCGGCTCGCTCGACGCCACGCTGAACCTCGACTTCGAGACCGTCACCATTCCCCTGGCCCCGGCCAACAACAACGCCGTCATCTCCCTGCCCCGCATCCGGAAGATCAGCATCCCCAGCGCCTTCGCCTCTTCCCAGTCCGGCAACATCACCTTCGCGGTGGAGGCCACCAACGGCGAGTCGCTCCGCTACGCCATCACCTCCGCCGTCGCGGGCAGTGGGACCTTCTCGCCTCTCAACGGCGCCATCACGTTGCAGAACACGGCCGGCGCCTTCGTCTCCCAGTACACGCCGCCTACCGTCTCCACCGAGACGACCTTCAGCCACACGGTCACGGTGACCAACCCCGCCGGGCACTCCATCAGCACCACCTTCACCACCAAGGTGAAGCCCCCGGAGACCTCCAGCGGCGTCATCGACACCTCCGTCGCCGTCCTCTTCAACCCCGTCATCAACGGCCTCAACGGCCTGCGGGTTCGTGACACCCAGAACGTCATCTTCACCGCCGACGTGAGCGACGACGGCGCGCAGGAGGCGCTCAGCTACGCCTGGAGCTTCACCCCTTCCACGGGCACCAACTTCGACCCCGTGCCCGCCTTCACCGGCGCGACGAACCCCTCCACGCTCCAGAACTACACCACCGCCGTGCAGGGTGACCTGAAGCTCTCCGTGACGGACGGCAACAACGGCGTCACCACGCTCACCTACAAGCTCACCCCGGATCAGTTCCCGGACAACCCCGTCGCCGAAGGGCCGCTGGACGGCATCAACAGCATCCGCACGGGTTGGGACCATGCGTGCGCGCTGCTGAATGACGGCTCCGTGCGCTGCTGGGGCTACGGGGCCTTCGGCCAACTGGGCTACGAGAACACCCAGAGCATCGGTGACAACGAGCTGCCGTATACGGCTGGCGCGGTGAAGATCCTCGGCAAGGGGACGAAGCTGGCGGCGGGCGGCAACCACTCGTGCGTGCTGATGGACACGGGCCTGGTGCGGTGCTGGGGCCTGAACACCTACGGACAGCTCGGTTACAACAACAAGGACAACCTGGGCGACGGCGAGCCGGTGACCAGCTTCGGCTACGTCAACCTGGGCGGTCCGGCCACGCGCATCGCGGTGGGCGCGGAGCACTCGTGCGCGGTGATGGCCACGGGCAAGGTGCGCTGCTGGGGCCGCAACCAGTACGGCCAGTTGGGCTACGGGAACACCAACACCATCGGTGACGACGAGCAGCCCTGGAGCGCGGGCGACGTGGACCTGGGAGCTGTCACGGCCACGGACGTCGTCGCGGGTGACGACCACACCTGCGCCCTGCTCTCCAACGACAAGATGCTCTGCTGGGGCCGCAACGGCCTGGGCCAGCTCGGGTATCCCCACCGCAACAACATCGGTGACAACGAGCTGCCGAGCAGCCAGACGCCGTTCGAGCCCAAGGGCCCCGCCGCCCAGCTCACCGCCAGCAAGCACAGCACGTGCGCCCTGCTGAAGTCGGGCAGCGTCATCTGCTGGGGCGACAACTACAGCGGCCAGACGGGCAACAACATCTTCAATGACTACGTCTGGTACTGCGGCGAGCACCCGACGGCCTACTGCTACTTCAACTTCCTCGCCAACTCGACGACGGTGAACCTGGGCGGAGCGACCGCGTTGCAGGTGACCTCGGGGGGCGAGCACGCCTGCGCCCTGCTCTCCACGGGCAGCGTGCGGTGCTGGGGGCTCAACAGCACCGGTCAGTTGGGCTACGGCAACACGGCGACCCTGGTGGTCCCCGGCGGCCCCGTGGACCTGGGCGGCGCGACGACCGCCTATCAGATCAGCGCCTCGTCGGGTGGCACCTGCGCGCTGCTCTCCACGGGCAAGGCGCGCTGCTGGGGCAAGAACAACGCCGGGCAGTTGGGCCAGGGCAACACGGCGATCATCGGTGACAACGAGCTGCCGTCCGCCGCGGGCGACATCCAGCTCCTGCCCCCGACGCCGTAGTCGCTGAACACTCGCGGGCGCCCGGCACACACCGGGCGCCCGCTTCGCTTTCCCTCCGTGTGAGCCATGACGAAGCCCGCCGCCCTCGCGCTCCTGCTGTTGTGCACCGCCGCCGCGTGTACGTCGTCGCCCACGACGGAGCCGGCCACGCCGGAGCCCACCACCTCCGAGGTGACGTTCAACATCACGGCGGACACCGCCGGCCCCCAGTCCCAGACACGGCGGGCGCTGGGCTTCTCCTTCGCGGACGTGGCGCGCATCCGCGTGGACGTGGAGGACGCGACCCGCCACAGCGCGCTGTTCACGAACTTCGACCTGGTGCCGTCCCCCTCGGGCTGGTCCGGCACCCTGCCGTCCCTGCCGCGCCATCAGGCCCTCACCTTCATCGCGCGGGCCCATGACGGGAGCGGCGCGCTCCTCTTCCAGGGCAGCACCACGCAGACGCTCATCGCGGACCGGGAGTCCGTGGCCATCACGCTGGCGCCCTCCAACGACGGCGCGCCCATCACCCTGCCGCGCATCCCCCGCATCCAGCTCCCCGGTGAGCTCGTCTTCGGCCAGCCCGCCACCGTCACCTTCTTCGTCGAGGCCACCTCCGGCGAGGCCCTCACCTTCGCGCTCACCGCCGCGAGCAACGGCGGCGCCTTCGTTCCCTCCAGCGGGACGTTCACGCTCACCGGGACCTCCGGCGCCTTCGTCGCCCGCTACCTGCCGCCCTTCGGCGTCCCCAGCCCCACCGACTACACGCACTCGCTCACCGTCACGAACCCGGCGGGGCACTCGGTCAGCACCTCGTTCGTGACGCGCGTGCTCCCCGCGGATCAGTCCACGGACTCGCTGGGCACCACCGTGCGCATCCTCTTCGCGCCCGTCATCCAGGGCCTGGCCGCGTCGCGGCTCGCGGGCACCTCCGACGTCGCGTGGTCCGCCACCGTGTCGGATGATCAACCCGCCCGCACGCTCGACTACACCTGGAGCTTCACCCCGGACGCGCCCGTGACGCCCGCGCCGGGCTTCACCACCCAGGCCAACCCCACCGTCCTCCAGCACTACGCGCCCGCGCTCCAGGGCCGCCTGTCCCTCCAGGTCACCGACGCCGCCGGGGCCCGCACCACCGCCACCTACCGCCTGGGCGCGCAGCAGTTCCCCGACGCCCCCGTGCAGACCGGCGGGCCCACCGACGTCGCCCAGCTCCGCGCCGGGGACAGCCACACCTGCGCCCTGCTCAACGACGGCTCCGTGCGCTGCTTCGGCGGCGGCGCGCAGGGCCGGCTCGGCTACACCGGCACCGCCAACGTCGGTGACGACGAGACGCCCGCGTCGAAGGGCCCCGTGCCGCTCGCCCCGGGCGAGAAGGCCGTGCAGTTGGCCACCGGCCTGGGCCACACCTGCGCGCTGCTCTCCACCGGGCGCGTGCGCTGCTGGGGCGCCAACGCCTCCGGCCAGCTCGGCCTGGGCCACACGCGCGCCATCGGCGACGACGAGCCCATCGCCACCGTGGGCACCGTCGACCTGGGCGGCGCCCGCGCGCTGCGCGTCACGGCGGGTGACCGCCACACCTGCGCGCTGCTCACCTCCGGCCACGTGCGCTGCTGGGGCGACAACACCCACGGGCAACTGGGCCTGGGCCACACCGACACGCTGGGCGACGACGAGCCTCCGCCCACCACCGACGTCCCCGTCGGCGCCCCCGTACAGGACCTGGTCGCGGGCGGCGACCACACGTGCGCCCTGCTCTTCTCCGGCCGTCCGCGCTGCTGGGGCGCGAACGCCTATGGACAACTGGGTTACAACCGTAACGATTATGTTGGTGACACCGAGTTGCCGTCGTCAGCGGGGGACGTGGACGTGGGCGGCACCGCCGTGCAGCTCGCCCTGGGCACCCAGCACACCTGCGCCCTGCTGGACACCGGCGCCCTGCGCTGCTGGGGCGCCAATGCCTATGGCCAGGTGGGCAACGGCAACCCCGACTACGCCACGCCCCTCACCGCGGTGGCGTTGCGCGCGGGCCTGCGCGCGGTCCAGGTCGCGGCCGGCGCACAGCACACCTGCGCGCTGCTCGAGTCCGGCCAGCTCCAGTGCTGGGGCAACGGCGCCCGGGGACGGCTGGGGTACGCCAACACGCGCTCCCTCTCCGCGCCCGGCGCCGCCGTCATCGACGTGGGCGGCGCTCCCGCCACGTCCGTCACCGCGGGCGGCCAGCACACGTGCGCCGTGCTCTCCTCCGGCCGTGCGCTGTGCTGGGGCTTCAACGCCTCCGGGCAGCTCGGATACGGGCACGTGCGCGCCATTGGCGATGACGAGGCACCCGCGCTCGCCGGGGGCATCCTCCTCGTGTCGCCCTGACACCGCGCACGGGAGGGCCCTGATGCCCGGCTGCCTGCCCTCCAGGCCCGGGCGGGTGCTTCCGGAGCAGGTTGCCGGACGCAGGGGGCGATGAAGAACCTCCTCCGACGGAGGGCATCCTTCATGGCCAGCACCGACACGCATCCCGTACCCCCGCAGCCCGCCGAGGACTTCTACGGGCGTCCGACCCACCCGCGCCAAGGCCAGGGCTCCGCGCCGCACGAGGACCCGACGCCCCAGCGCTCCCGCGAGGACGAGGAGGAGGAGGAAGACGAGCGCAAGCCCCGCCGCGAGCTGACCGAGGCCGACGAGAAGGGCGTCCGCCCGCGCACCGAGGAGGACGACAGCGACACGCGCCACGCCAGCGGCGTGCATCCGTATGACCCGCGCGAGCGCGCCCCGGGGGCATCGCTCGACGAGATGCCGGACGGCGACGGCCCTCGCAGCGACGCGGGCACCAACCCGGTGTCCGACGTGTACCGCTACGGCCACCCGGACCGCATGCCGGACCGCGAGCGCTGAGCCGGCCGCCGCGCACGGCGCCTGGAAACAGCGAGGGCCAGGACCCGGGCATCCGTCCCGGCCTGGCCCTTCGTCACGTCCGACAGTGAGGCGTCAGCCCACGCGGCGCGGGGCGTGATCCAACCGGTGGGCGTCCACCCACGCCTCCGCCTGCGCCATCGTGTCCACGAAGACCGTGTCGAAGCTGGACGCGTGGCCGGTGAGCAGCATGGCCACGGACATCGCCTTGCCCACCACGCGCTGTGACAGGTCGGACCCCACGTACACCACCGAGCGCATCCACTCCGCGCGCACGTTGTTGGCCAGGTACTTGCGCGACTCGGCGGGCAGCTCCGACCCCGGCACCTCCGCCACCAGGTAGAACGGCCCCTGCGCCGCCATCTCCTCGTAGACGCGCAGCGCCCACTTCGCGTCCTGCAGCCCCACCACGCCCGTGTACTTCGTGTGCAACACGTCCGGCGCCGTCATGCGGATGCGGTGCGCGCCACACGTCCACTCGCGAATCTGTTGCTCCATGCGGTCCTCCCCCCGGCTACTGGAGGAAACCCTACGCCGGACCCCACCACCCCGGGGAAGTGCCCGGACGCGCTCCTGCCCTTTCGTACAAGGCATCCCTGTCCATTGGATGTCAGACCCCCTCTGTACTGTGTACCCATTCCGACAGCATTCCTGAGGGGGAAACACCATGACGGAAACCCGTGAACTGCCGCGCGTCTCGGTGAACAAGCTGGGCGAGTACCTGGTCGCCACGCCGGCCCGCCGCAAGCGCATCATCCACGACCAGAAGCACCCGCCGGAGGCCCAGTACCTGCGCTATCCGGAGGCGTCCCAGGCCATCACGGAGTTCCTCTGCCGGGGCCTGGACCTGAACGTGCTGCGGGAGTCCCAGCGCCGGTTCGCCTGCGCGGTGCCGCAGACGGAGTTCGAGGCGCAGCGCATGCAACTGTGCTCGGAGGCGCTGGAGCGCTTCGCGGACCTGGTGCCGTGGTTGGATCTGGACGACGCCATCATCAGCGCGGTGGGCGCGGAGCCGCCCGTGCTGGAGATGGCCGGCGTCACCATCAGCGTGCGCCCGGAGGTGGTGGTGCAGCGGCTGGACAAGCAGGGCAACCCGCGCGTGGGGTTGATGAAGCTCTACTTCTCCAAGACGCACCCGCTGGACGAGCGCAGCGGCCAGTACATTGGCACGCTGTTGCAGCGCTTCGCGGAGCAGCACCTGTGCCGGCTGGGCCCGGCGGACCACCGGCTGATGACGGTGGTGGACGTGTTCGCGGGCTCGCTGTTCGTCGCGCCGCGCGCGCACATCCGCCGGCTGGGGGACGTGGTGCTCGCGTGCGAGGAGATCGCCGAGCGCTGGGCCGTCCACTGAGGCGCAGCGCCCCAGGCGCGGCTTCAGCGCGGCGCCGCTTCGTGACGGCGCCGGTGGGACTCCAGCCACGCGCGGGCCTGGGCCTCCGAGTCCACGAACTCCGCCTCCAGCTTCGTGTCGCGGATGAAGTTGAGCGCCACCACGAGCGCGCGCAGCACCTCCCGGTGGGTGCGCTTGGCGCCGAAGAAGACGGCCGCGCGGAACCACGTGGTGCTCACATGTTCGGCCAGGTACTTGCGCGGCGCGACCGACAGCCCCTCGGAGCTGCTCAGGTCCACGACGAGGTACAGGGGCTTCTCCGGGCTCGCCCCCAGCTCGTGGAACACGTCCACCAGCGCCCGCACATCCGTCTCTGAAAACGCTCCCCGGACCTTGATCCAGAGGATGTCGGAGGACTCCAGCGAGACACGCTGTGTCCCGAAGACCCACTCCCGCATCACCACCATGCCCTCTCCCACGCAGAGGGCCGCAGGGTAACCAAAACCCGGGGGCCGTCACCAGTCCGTGACCCCTTCTTTCCCCCGGCGTCCGCCCGTCCAACCCCCCGGGTCACGCGTGCGCGCACACCACGTGTCCCTCCGGGCCGGGTCATTCCTCGCACGTCGCGTCATGGCGTTTGTGCGTGGCCGTTGTGTCACGGCCGGGTCAGCGCGGCGAAGGGGTGCGGGGGGTCGTGGACGGAAAGCCGCTATGCTCGTGGAGCGGGCGGCCAGACGGACGGTCGCCCCTGGGCGCATCGCCGGCCGGTTGTCGGGACGCGCTTCCTTGCTCACCGTGAAGGGTCGCGCCGCTGGCGCGGAGGATGGGGGCGTGGTGCTGGAGTCCTTGTGGAACAGACGCGCCGTGCTCGTGTCGGGCAAGGGCGGCGTGGGCAAGACGACGCTCTCCGCCGCGCTGGCGGTGGCGGCGGCGCGCGCGGGCCGGCCGGTGCTGCTGGCGGAGCTGTCCCCGGACGAGGGCGGCCCGTCCGCGCTCTCGGGGCTGGTGGGCGTGAAGGAGGCCGGGCCGCGCGTGGTGCCCGCGGGGCCGAACCTGTCCTTCGTGCGCCTGTCCGCGCAGGAGGGGCACCGGCTGTTCCTGGAGGAGACGCTGCCCGTGAAGTGGCTGGCGGAGGCGGCGCTGCGCTCGCGGGCGCTGCGGCGCTTCCTGGAGGCGGGCCCGGCGCTCAAGGAGATGGGGCTGATGTTCCAGCTCCTGGCGCTCCTGCGCCTCTCGCACCCGGACGGCCGCCGGGTGCACCCGCTCACGGTGGTGGACCTGCCCGCCACGGGCCACGCGCTGGCGCTGGCCACGCTGCCCCGGAGCATCCTGTCGCTGATGCCGGGCGGGCCGGTGGGGCGCGCGGTGCGCGAGGGGCTGGACCTGCTCCAGGACCCCGCCCGCACGGGCGTGGTGCTCACCACGCTGCCGGAGCCCCTGCCGGTGAGCGAGACGCTGGCGCTGGTGGGCGAGCTCCGGGACGTGGGCCTGCCCCTGTCCGCCGCGGTGCTCAACCGCATGCCGGAGGACCCCTTCACGCCGGAGTCGCGCGCGGCGCTGGAGCGGCTGCTGGAGACGCACGGGCCGCACCAGGGGCAGCGGGCCCTGGAGCGGCTGGAGCGCGCGCGGCAGGCCCGCCAGCGGCTGGCGGCGGGCGTGGGCGTGCCCCACTGGGGCCTGCCGGAGCTGGCGCTGACGGGCATGGCGCTGGTGGAGCGGCTGGCGGAGCTGCTGGAGTCCACACTCGAAGGGGCCGCGCCACGCGGCCGGGAGGCCACGCCATGAACCTGGACGGCATGCTGCGCGACAAGCGGATCCTCGTGCTGTGCGGCGCGGGCGGCGTGGGCAAGACGACGACGGCGGCGGCGCTGGGCGTGGCCGCGGCGCGCGCGGGGCGCAAGGTGCTGGTGCTCACCATCGACCCGGCGCGGCGGCTGGCGGAGGCCATGGGGCTGAAGGAGAACGGCGCGGAGCCCACCTCCGTGCCTCCGGAGCGCCTGTACGCGGACGGAAAGCGCGGCGAGGGGCGGCTGGACGTGTGGATGCTGGAGCCGCGCGTCGTCTTCGAGCGCATGGTGCGCCGGATGTCCGCCACGGAGAGCGCCGCGCGCGCCATCCTGGAGCACCGCCTGTACCGCTTCCTGTCGGAGCTGGTCGCGGGCGTGCAGGAGTACGCCGCCGCGGAGGCGCTGGACGGCTTCATCGCGGAGGGCCACTACGACCTCATCATCCTGGACACCCCGCCCAGCCGCCACGCGCTGGACTTCCTGGACGCGCCGGGCCGCCTGTCGCGCTTCCTGGATGAGCGGGTCATCTCCCTCTTCGGGCAGGAGCAGGGCCGCGCGGGCAGGTTGTGGCAGGGCGCGCAGGCGCTGGTGGGCAAGGTGCTGGACGGCATCTTCGGCGGCGGCTTCGCGCAGGAGATGCGCAGCTTCGTCGCCGCCTTCGGGGGCCTGTTCGCCGGCATCCGCCTGCACGCGGACCGGCTGCGTGAGCACCTGTCGTCCAAGGACGCGGCGTTCCTGCTCGTCACGTCGCCGGAGGCCGCCGCGCTGCGCGAGGCCACCTTCTTCCAGGAGGCGCTCCAGGCCAAGGGGCTGCCCTTCGCGGGCTACGTGCTCAACCGGAGCTGGGCGCGGGACGAAGGCCTGGCCCCGGCCGCCGCGCTGAAGCCGCACGCGAGCAACGCCGCGGACACGGACGCCGTCAGCGCGCTGGAGCACCTGGCGGGCATGGAGGACGCGCGCGCGAAGGCCCACCGCTCGCTGCTGGCGAGGCTGGCGGAGGGGCTGCCCCGGGGCGCGCTGGCCATCGCCGCGCCGGACGCGGGCGCGGACCTGGAGGACTTCCGAGGGCTGGTGCACCTGGGGGACGCGCTCACCGTCGCCTGACGCCCCGCCCGGGCGGGCCTGCGCGCCAGGGCGGACGGGCGAGCGGCGCCGCACCTGGCCGGCTGGAGCTTTGCGCGTCCGGGCCCGCTTCCCATGTTCGCAAGTCGAGGAGGCTTGCGACGCACATGGGCACCAAGGACTACAGCAACGGAAACGGCAGGCATGACCTGGGGCGCGCGGACATCTCCACGCCTCCCACCGAAGCGATGGCCACGCACCGCTCGCCGGACGTGGCGCCGCCGGGCTCGCGCGAGCGCTCCGAGTCCGACGTGAGCGGTTGGAGCCCCGGGCGTGACGAGCTCCCCGCCGACCGTCAGGGGCGCTTCCACCGCGCCGCCGCGTGGCGCCTGGGCCGCGTGCGCACGGACGTGGACGACACCGGCACCTGGCGCAGGGACCGCGAGGGCGAGCGCGACGGCGGCACCCCCGGCCCCTACGGCCGCGACGACCGGGACCCGCGCTACGCCAACGGCGCCGGCCCCCTGCGCACCCAGGGCGAGGACACCGTCCAGGAGATGCAGCCCCAGCGCGCGGACTACCGCGAATGGGACCGCGGCGGCTACGGCGGCGAGGAGCCCCTGCTGCGAGACCGCTCGCGCCGCGCCGCCTCGCGCGAGGATGCGCGGCCGCGCGACCGGCTGGCCCTGCGGCGGGAGGAGACCTTCCCCCTGGACCCGAGGCTCCGCGAGTCCCGCGCCACCTCCACCGCGTCCGGGGCCTCGCGCCGCCGCTGGAGGCGCGAGCCGCTCACCGCGCGCGACATCATGACCCGCCAGGTGCGCACCGCCCGCCGGGACAGCTCCCTGCGCGAGGTGGCGCAGTTGATGCGGGACGAGGACTGCGGCGTGGTGCCCATCGTGGACGCGCAGGGGCGGCTCCTGGGGCTGGTCACGGACCGCGACCTGGCGCTGCGCGCCTTCACCGGCCAGCGCGCCGTGGACGGCCTGCGCGCCGCGGACGTGATGACGGAGGAGCTGGAGGCGGTGCTGCCGGAGGAGGACCTGCACGGCGTCATCGAGCTGATGGGCCGCCACCAGGTGCGCCGCATCCCCGTGGTGGAGCCCGACGACCGGCTCGTGGGCATCATCGCGCTGGGGGACATCGCGAGCCGCGCGGATCAGGACGAGGAGCTCCAGGAGGCGCTGGAGCGCATCTCGTCCCGGCGCTCGTTCTGGAGCCGGCTGCGCTGAGCGCGGGCCCTGGAGACGGGAGGCGCGGTGGGCCTCCCGTCCAGGCCTCCGGGACTCAGGCGATGGTGACGACCACGGCGGACGCGTCCGGGGTGACCGTGAACTTCTTCAGGTCGCTGGTGGCGGGGCCCTTCGTGACGACGCCCGTCTTGGTGAACGTGGACGCGTGGCAGGGGCAGAGCAGCTCGTCGATGCTCGCCTCGAAGCCCACCTCGCAGTGCTGATGCGGGCAGTCCGCGTCCACCGCCGAGTAGGAGCCGTCGTCCAGCTTGAAGACGAAGATGCGCTTGCCGTAGCCGCTGGGCTTGCCGCTCACCATGCCGCCCGCGTTCTGGAGGTCCGGGAACTGGGCGAAGGTCAGCGTCACCTTGCCGCTCTCCACTGCGGGGAAGGAGTCGTCACCGGCCTTGATGTTGATGCTCAGCACCTGCGTGCCCGCGTTGTACGTGCACACGTACGTCTTGAGCGGCACCGTGGCGGGCTCCTGCGTCACCTTGCCGTCGAGTGAGAACTTCGACAGGTGGCAGGGGCACACGGCCTCCGTCCCGTCGAACCCCATGGGGCAGCCCACGTGCGTGCACGTCGCGGACAGCACCGCGTAGGTGTTCGCCGTGGGGTGCACCACCAGCAGGTTCTCCTGCCCGGAGCCGCCCGGAAAGCGCAGCGTCACCGCGCCGCCCTCGCGGGACAGGTCCGGGTAGCGCTGCACCACCAGCGCCACGATGCCGTCGTCACCGGGCATGGGCACGTCCAGCACCGGCGCGGGGTCGATGTTGGGCGCGCACGCGGGCGGCAGGCCCGCGACCACCACGCCCGTGCCCAGCAGCTTCTTGAAGAAGTCCCGACGCGACGAGCTCACGTGCCCTCCGTGAAGACGAGGTGCGGCTCCAGCACCAGCTCGTCTTCCACCTTCACGAGCAGCAGCGTGGGCCGTTCGATGTTGTAGCCCTCCAGGCTGATCTTGAAGGAGCCGTCCGCCGTCACCTGCTTCTCGGAGTCGAACCTCACCGTCATGGGGATCTCCACGTCCTTCGTCACGCCGTGGAAGGTGAGCTTGCCCTTGAGGGTCACCGGCACGCTGCCAGGGAAGGTGGCGGGCGGCTTCACGCCCGTGCCCACGGCCTTCACCTCCACCAGCGGGAACTTGGAGGCCTCCGTCACCTCCAGCATGTGCGTGTCGCGGTTGGAGTTCTGCGAGTCGAAGTCCTTCACCTGCGCGCGCACGGCCACCTGGAGGGTGCCGTCCGGCTTCAGCACGGCCTTGCCCTCGCTGGGGGGCGCCTTGCCGGACACGGTGTGCATCTTGTGGATGAGCTTGTAGGTGAGGGAGCTGGCGTCCTTCTTCACCGAGTACATCTTCGCGTTCTGCGCGGCGGCGGGCAGCGCGAGCAGCAGGGCAGCGGACAGAACGAGTCGTCGAGCAATCACAGCGGCCTCCAGAGGGGATACGGCTTGCCTCCGCACAACGGCCGGCGCGCGGAGACATTCACGACAGGGGGATGAGGGTCAGAAGGTGAGCGTGACGATGCCCGCGGCGACGCAACCCAACGTGGCATAGCCCACCACCTGGTGCGCGGTTGCGTACTTCGGCTCCGTGATTTCGCCGTAGCTGTGGGTGGCCAGGATGCCCAGGATGGCCTGGGTGATCATCCCGGCGGTGGCCAGGCTCATGAAGATCTTGTGGAACGTCACCGTGTCCCACTGGAACGGGCGCTCCACCGGATCCGGCGCCAGCAGGCCCAGCGTCCCCACCGTGGCGAACAGCACCGACGTGCCGATGATGACGCCCCGGTGCCAGGCGAGCAGCGTGCGGTTGTCCCCGCCGCCCCGGAACGACTCGTTGAACTGGAGCTGCCCCAGCACCGTGGCCGCGGTGAGGCCGCCCGCCATGGCCAGGCCCAGCCCCTGGTGCAGCTTGAGCATGGTGCGGCGCTTCTCCAGGTCCTTCTGGAGGTCTGGATCCAACAGGCCCTTGGACGCCTCCGCCTCCGGCGTGAGCAGGTCGAAGTCCAGGCTGGGCTCCTCCGGGGACGGCGTACCGCTGCCGGTGTCCTGCGGCGCGGCGGCGCCCGTCGAGCCGGGCTCCGGCGTGGCGGACACGGGCGGCGTGACGTCCGGTGTCATGGGCGGCGCGGCGGCGGGGGACGCCGCGGGGGCGGTCTCCTGCACCGTGCCCGACACGGGACGCGCCGGCTTGCGCTTCACGGGCTTGCGCTTGGCCGCGGCGACGAGCACGGGGGCGTCCGGCGCGAAGGCCGCGCCAGCGGGGGAGGCCGCCAGGAGCAGGACAGCCAGGAGAGGGGAAATGACGCGAGTCATCATGGGGTTCCTGGGGGACAACGCGGCCCGTCAAAGAAGGGCGGGCCAGGCCTTCCCAGGCTACCCCGGCTCCCGGTCCGGGTGCACGGCAGTGCACACCGGGTCCGGGTGAACCTTGCGCCGTCGGCGGGTCCCTGGAGGGGCGGAACCATAAGAACCCCAGGGAGCGCCGGAAGTCGCGCTCGGGGGTCAGGCCGGTGTCGTCGAGGGCACCTGCGACCGGGCCGCGGTGCCGTGCGCGAGCTCCTGGCCCAGGGCATGCGGGTCGAAGTAGGCGAAGAAGCGACGGACGCGGTCGCCGTCCCACTCGATGATGGAGACGCCCTCGTAGGCGATGGCGGCCCCGTTGCGCGCGGTGCCCTGAGTCTCCCATTCGAGGGCCACGCGGTCACCGGACTCAATCATGTTGCGGAAGGTGGACTTCACCTGCCCCAGGGTGCCCTTGTACTCGGTCCAGAAGCGGCGGGCGCCGTCGATGCCGGAGAAGACGTTGGGTGACGCGACGTTGCTCACCTGCGCGTCCTCGGTGAAGAGGGCGACCAGCGGCTCGAGGTCGCCGTGCTCCTCCAGTTTCAACAGTGCGTCCACGAACCGCTGCGCTCGTTCCATCGGCATCGGGTGTCCTCGCTCGTCGCGAAAGAGGAAGTCAGGGGTGTGCCCGGAAAGGGTGCGCACGCGAGGGGCGGGTGGCCTGTCACCGGAGGCCGCTCCCTTGGCCCCCGGACGGAGGTACCACCCCCTTGCTCCCGGGCCTCCGCCGGAGGATGACTGCCCTCCAGGAGCACCCATGTCCCAGCAAGCCCTCCGTTCCGCGCCGCCGCTCGCTTCCGTCGACGAGGCGCCCGGCGACGTCGCCGCGCCCATCGCGGCGGAGTCATCCCCGCCGCTGGCGTTCCTGCTGGAGGAGGTGCGCTCGCCGGGGGTAGTGCGCGCGGACATCGACGCGCTCATCGTGGGCCTGGGCCGGCCGGCCGCGCCGGACGAACCGCCGAGGGAGCGGGCGGACCTGCTGCTGGGGCTCCTGGACCGGAGCAACCCGGTGGGGGACTCCACGGGGTCGGGCGGGATGAAGGTGCGGCACGCGGCGAAGGAGGCCCTGCTCGCCATGGGCTACCCGTACGCGCTGGAGCTGCCGCCCGAGCTGCTGGAGACGAAGGGCGCGGACGGCAGGGAGCCAGGGCTGAGCGTGGGCAACGCCGTCCTGGCGCTGGGGAGCGCGCTGTACCAGTCAGCGGGCCTGGGGGTGGTGTGGTTCTTCCTCAGCTACTTGCGGATACCGGCGGCGGCCGAGGTGTCGTTCGGCACGGGCGCGGTCCTCTGGCTCTTCACGCTGCTCTCCCTGGTGGGCCACCACTCCCGGTCGCGGGACCTGCAGTCCATCGGTTCGGTGGCGCTGTGGGTGGCGGCGGTGCTGTGGATCATCGTCGCGCTCCCGATGGCCGTGTTCTCCTATGGCGTGGCCCTGCTCTTCGTCCCCTGGCACCTGGCGCTGTGGACCGCCATCTCCCTGCGCCCGGAGGCCGAGGCGGAGGAAGCGCCGGTGAAGGGCCCTCCCCCTCCGTGAGCCCACCGCCCACCCTTCGTGCCGACACACGGGAGGACCGCGCCTCCATCGCGGCCATCTACAACGCGGCCCTCGCTGAGCGCGCCTCCACCTTCGGAGGCGGAGGGCGCGGGCTTCCACAAGCTGACGTCGCGGGTCTTCGCCACCAACGTGCGCAGCCGCGCGCTGCTGAAGCGGCTGGGGTTCCGGGAGGTGGGCGTGCATGAGAAGCACGCCCCGCTCGATGGCGTGTGGCACGACGTGGTGGTGGTGGAGAAGCTGTTGCTGGCGAACGTGCGGTAGTCAGCGCCGCGCGTCCTGGGACCACTCCTCGCGCGTCCAGCCCTGCCGTTCATAGAGGGCCCGGCGCTCCGCGGGCAGGGCCTCCCAGGCGACGCCGGGGTCCAGGTCGCTGGGGCGGCTGAAGAGGCCGGGGACGTCACCGCGGACGGCCTGGGAGGCGCGCTCCGGGGTGAGCCCGCGCAGGCCGTAGCTCAGCTTGAGGCCCGCGTGGCCCTGGCTTTCCTGGTGGGAGGCTTCGAAGGAGACGCCGCCGCCGAACTCCGCGGTGCGAGGGTTGAGGGACGCGTGGGCGCGGGCGTGAGGGCCGGCGCCCAGGGACAGCTCCACCTTGCCCTCCGAGTCGCGGCTCACGCTGGCGATGCCCAGCTCCAGTTGGAGTTGGGCCTCCGTCTTGCCGTGCGCGTCCATCATCACCTCCAGGCCCAGGGGTCCGGCCTTGGAGGCGACGCCCGCCTGCGTCTGGACGTCGGTGGTGCCGCGCGCGGAGACGTGGGCCGTGCGCTTGAAGTGGAGCATCTCGAGGGACGCGCTCGCTTCGGCGGAGACGAAGGCCCCGGCGGGGCGTTCGCCGGAGAGGACCTGCGCGCGGGCGGTGACGGTCCCGTAGGCCTGGACGAGCGAGTGTCGAGGGCGTCCCAGGCCGGCCTTCCACTCGGACTCGTAGCGTTCGCGCTGGGGGTCGGACCAGGAGAGGCCGAGCGACGTCTCACGCAGGTCCAGCGACCGGGGAGGCCCGAGCGCGCGAAGGGCCTGGAGGCTGCCGGCCCGGGCCACGGCGTCGCCATAGCGTTGCAGGTAGGCGTCGTAGGCGACGACGGTGGCGCGGCCGGTGTCGGTGGCGTGGGCGTTCACCGCGTCGCGAAGGGCGGCGGGCAGCTTCGGATCATTGACGAAGGTCTCCGGGTGTCCGGGCATGCCGAGCGGTCCCTCCACGCCGCCCGGGCGCCGCGAGACGACGCCGTTGGACGCGGCCTGTTCGAGGAAGGCCTGGCGAGCCGGAGCATCCATCCGGGACACATAGGCGGCGAGCAGCCCGTCACGGTCCATGCGCTCCAGCGTGGCGCGGTACGCCTCGCGAGGCACGGAGCCGAGCGCATCGTGCGTGGCCTGCACGTCGCCGCCGGTGAGGAAGGGGTTCGACAGGCTGCGCGTCAGGTGCGAGCGGACCGAGGCATAGACGTCCTCCGGCACGGGAGCGGAGGGAGGACGCAGCCGCCCCCCCATGGCCGCGAGCTCGCGCGCGGACACGGCGGGGCCGTCCGCCAGCGTGGAGGGACGGGGCGCGGTGGGAGTGACGGAGGGACCGTCATACGGCCGCAGCTCGTTGCGCGAGGGCGAGGACGCGCTGCTCTCACTGACGGAGGTCCTGCGGGACGCGGTCGTGCCCACGCGGAGCTCCGGCGCGGGTGCATCAGGTTCAGGAAGCGGGGGCTCAGGGGACAGGGGGCTGCTACCGGGCGCATCGATTCGGGACATCAGGCTCGCTCCGAGGAAGGAGGAGCCCGCGCCCTGTGCAGCCGGTGCGCCACGGTCAGGTGCCCGGAATCACAGGCACCTCTTCGCGTCCAGGCGCCCGGGCGTGGGACCCGGGTCCCACGCGCCAGACGGGCTCAGCCCAGCACGTCCTGCGCGCGGCGGTAGTACATCTCGCGGCTCGCGAGGCCGTTGTAGCCGCCGTTGATGCGGCGGGTGACCTCGCGGAAGTTGCCCGCGTCCGCGTAGCTGTTCAGGTTGCGCGAGCCCCAGTACCAACCCGCGATGCGGAACGCGACGTCCGGATCCTTCGCGCGCTCCGGGTGCCCTTCCAGGTCGATTCCCAACGCCTTGCCCGCCGCGCGGTAGTTCGCGCGGCCCGTCAACTGGATGGGGCCTCGGCCCTTGTAGCGCTTGCCGTCGCCCGGCTGCGTGTTGCCCAGGTCCTTGCGGCCCTCGTACGCGGCGCCGGAGGCGATCTCCTCCATGTAGCGCAGCTCGCCGCTCTCATGCGCCAGTTGGGCCAGGAACATCTCCTTGCGCCGGGGTGTGTTGATGTTCGCCTCCGCCATCGCCTTGTTCAGGTGCGGCAGGTACTGCTCCGCCTTCGCCTGCGACAGGTTCGGCATGATCCGCCGCAACTGCGCCACCGTCACCCCGCCCTTCCCTCCCGACGTGCCCGGCGTCCCACCCACGCCCCCCGTCGACGGAGGCGGCTTCGACGCCCCGCCCGTCCCGCCCGTGCGGCCCGGAATCGTCAGCTTCTGCCCGACGTAGATCTTGTTCGGGTTCGCGATGTGGTTCGCCTGCTGCAACGCCCCCACCGTCGTGCCGTACCGCCCCGCGATGCCGCTCAGCGTGTCCCCGCTGCGCACCGTGTACGAAGCGCCCCCGGACGGCGGCGGCTTCGACGTCACCGGCGCCGCGCCCCCACCCGCGCCCGGAATCGTCAGCCGCTGGCCCACGTAGATCTTGTTCGGATTCGCGATGTGGTTCGCCTTCGCCAGCGCCCCCACCGTCGTGCCGTGCCGCCCCGCGATGCCACTCAGCGTGTCCCCGCTGCGCACCGTGTAGCTGCCCGCCTTCGACGGCGCCGCCTGGAACCCGTCCGGGACCGTCAGCCGCTGCCCCACGCGGATGAGGTTCGCGTTCGCGATGTGGTTCGTCTTCTGGAGCGAAGACACCGACGTGTTGAAGCGCTGCGCGAGGCCGCTCAACGTGTCGCCGCTGCGAACGGAATAGGTCGTCACGGATGAAACTCCGGGGAAAAGAGGTAATCAGTGCCCGGATTTTCGCGACGCCTGGGAATTAGTTTCCCAGGAAGACCTACTTTTCAGGTTGCTGCATCTATCCGTTATTCCTGCACCTTCGAGTCACGCAACCGTTGCTGGAGGTCGCGGGCGGCGCGGGTGTCGTGCATCACGACGAGGCTCTGCACGTAGTACGTGAGCGCCCAGAGGTTCTCCTCCGGGATGGCGCCCTTCCATGACGGCATGGCCGCGCCGCCGACGCCCGCGGCCATCACGCGATAGAGGTCCTCGCGCTGGGCCTGCGCGGTGTACGGCTGGCCCTCCACGCGCGTGCCCTGCGGCCACACCGTGCGCAGGCGGTGGAAGAGGAAGTCCGGCGGCAGCACCTTGGCCATCTGCGTGGCTTCCCCCTTCGCGTCCACGGTGAGCGAGTAGTCCGAATCCCGCTGCAGCGCCGTGTACGGATCCGCGTTCGCCAGGTTCACCTTGCGGCCGGTGACGCTCTCCGTGAGCGCGGCGAGCTCCGCGCGGGGCAGGTACGCGACGTGGCAACTGGCGCAGCCCGCGTTGCCCTTGCCGGCCACGTGGTAGACGGTGCGGCCGCGCTCCACGGCCTCGGCTTCGCGGCCCTTCCACGGGTCGTCCGACACGGCGATGGCCGCGCCGGGGGACTCCTGCGTCCAGCGCGGGCTGAACGTCTTCAGGTACTGCACCACGGCGTCCACGTCCGCCGGGGGCACGTCCCACGCGAACATGGGCGTGCCGTGCAGGCCACGCCGCAGCGTGCGCTTCAGCGCGTCGTCGGTGGGCAGCTCGCCCGCCGCCACGCCGCCGAACTTGTAGAGGCCCTGGTGGAAGTTGCGCGGCGGCGGCCGCATCCCGGAGCCCGCCGGGCCCTGACCGTCGCCCTTCTCGCCGTGACAGGACGCGCAGTAGTGCGTGTAGACGTCGTATCCGCGCGCCAGCGTCGCGGCGGGGATGACGGTGCCGTCCGCGAGCTTCAGGGGCTCGAAGGTGGGCGCCTCCTTGCGGCACGCGGGAGCGAGCGCCCCCAACGCGAGCACGGCGAACAGGCGGAGCGAGGAGCAGGGAGTGGGCTTCATGGGAGGTACACCACCGCGAAGAGGACGCCGTACATCATCGTCGAACACCACCAGCCGGGCAGGGCGCGCCGCACCGGAGCGCTCGCGTCCTGTCCGCGCAGGACGCGGAGCCCCGCGCGCAGCAGCCCCAGGAGCACGACCGCCAGGTGCGCGGCGTGCACCGCCGACAGTCCATACAGCGCGGAGGCGAAGACGCCGCTGTCGGGGATGCGCAGGTCCCGGTACCAGAACAGCACGTGCAGCCAGGCCGCCTGCGTCGCCAGGAACCCCGCCCCGGCGCCCAGCACGCCCGCCAATGTGAGCCGGTCCGGCCGGGGCCGCCGGAGCGCGACGTGCAGCAACACGGCCCCGATGACGAGGAGCCCCCCGGCCAGCGCGGGGACGAGGACTCCCGGGCGCGCGGACGCGGGAGGCCAGAAGCCGCGCAGCCGGTAGAAGCCCGCGGTGAAGGCCATGGCGCAGAAGAGCATCGCCGCCGCGCCGTGCGCGATGACGGCCCCGAACCAGAGGTTCCCTTCGTCATGATGAGGGGACGGCGAGGCCCGTTCGTTCGTGCTCACGGGGCCGGACTCTCGCATGCCTGGGCCCGGCGCGAAGCACCAGGAAGCCGGGCGGCCCCCCGTCCCTCGGAGCGGCGCCCATCGACCGAATCACCTCCGCGCATCACACCCGTGATGCCGCCCTGGGCCCGCCGGTAGTAGCCTGCCGCGCTGACTCCGATGGAACCCGCGCCCACTCCGTCCCCGCCCGTCCCTCCTCGCGCCGCGCGGAGCCTGGACCTCTGGCCGTTGATCATCGTGGCGCTGGGCGCCTGGGTGCTGCGCGCGATGGCGTTCTTCCATCGCTCCGGCGCCATGGGCTACCCCATGGACTACGACGAGGGCGTCTACTTCTCCGCCGCGTCGCTCCTGCTGCGCGGGGACCTGCCCTACCGCGACTTCATCTTCGTCCACCCGCCCGGCGGCCTCCTGCTCTGGGCCCCCGGCGCAGCGCTCACGCTGGGGCTCGACGCGGCCACCGCCTACGGCATCACCCGCTACCTCGCCGCCGCCGTGGGCGCCCTGTGCGTGTTCCTCGCCGGCCGGGTCGCCTGGCGCGCCTGGGGGCCTGTCGCGGGCTGCGTGGCCGCGCTCGCCTATGCCGCGTATCCGGAGGCCGCCCTCGTGGAGCGCGGCACCTTCCTGGAACCGCTGCTCAACGTCCTGTGCCTGGGCTTCGCGAACCTCTGGCTCGCCTCCGGCCCGCCCTCCCGAGCCCGCCGCATCGGCGCGGGCGTGCTCCTGGGCCTCGCCCTCTCCGTGAAGCTCCCGGGCGGACTGTGGCTCGTCGCCGCGCTGCTCTCGCGCCCGGGGAGGGAGTCCTGGCGTCACGCCCTCCTGCCCGTGCTCGTCGCGTCCGCCACCTTCGTCGCCGTCGTGGGCCCGCTGGCCGCGCTCGCCCCTTCCGAGTTCCTCCGCGACGTCATCACCTTCCAGGCCACGCGCCCGCCGGACGGCGAGCTGGACCGCTGGCTGCGCCTGCGCGACATCTTCCACGAGCGCCGGTGGGGCGAGGTCCTCCTCGCCCTCGTGGGCCTGGGCACCGCGTGCGTGCGCGCCTTCCGTGCCGCGCCCGAGCACCGCCCCGCCGCGCGCTTCTTCGCCTGCGCGTTCGTCCTCAGCGTGGCCCTGTTCCTCGCGTCGCGGACCTACTGGAACCAGTACAACGCGCACCTCGCCGCGTCGGAGGCCGTGCTCGCGGGCCTGGGCGCCTCCGTGCTCCACGCCTTCAGCACCCGCTGGGGCCGCGCGGCCTCACGCGCCGCGGCCGCGCTCCTCTTCGCCGCCGCGTTCCTCCCCGGCGCGAGGCACGTCCACCAGAGCGCCCGGCTTCAGGCCCCGGACGTGGTGGCGCTCGCGAAGCACATCCGCGCGGACGTGCCTCCCGATGCGTGCCTCTACTCCTTCGAGCCCGGCTGGGCGCTCGCGGCGGGCCGGCTCCCCACGGGCGCCACGCCCATCGTGGACGGCTACGCCACCATGCTCCAGGACGCCATGAGCACCGGCGACCGCTTCGAGACCACCGACGAGGCCCTCTCCGCCGATGAGGCCCAGCAGGCCCTGCGCATCATGCTGGGCTCCTGCCGCTTCGTCGTCCTCGGCTGGCGCGGCGAGTGGCAGCTCACGCCGCAGAGCCGCCCCTGGTTCAAGCAGCGCTTCGTCCGCCGATTCCCCCAGGGCGACGCCGGCGGCGTGGACCTCTGGGAGCACCGCTAGACGGCGCCCTCCACCCCGGGCACCGGCGGCGCCACCGGCTCCGCCACGGGCACGCCCGGGGACAGCGGCTCCGCCTGGCCAATCCAATCGCGACCCAGTTGCTCCTGCACTTCCGGTTGCGACAGCGCATGCGGCCCGCGCAGCACCAGCGCGCCGGGCGCCGCGTCCGTCCACTCCAGCGTGCCCACCCGCCACGGGTTCGGCTCCGCGGCGCGGCCCCACCCGAGCGTCCGCACCAGGTTCACCACGAACACCAACTGCGCCGCGCCCAGCGCGAACGCGGCCCAACTGGTCCACCGGTTCAACGGGAGCAGGTGCTCGAGGAACGTGTACTGGTACGGGTCATAGAGCCGCCGCAACTGCCCCGCGTAGCCCGCCACCAACTGGCCGCCGAAGACGGCGATGAACAGCACCGCGCTCAGCAGCACGTGCACCTTCGCCAGCCGCTCGTCCAACGCGCGCCCGTACATGCGGGGGAACCAGAAGTAGAGCCCCGCGAACACCGCGAGGAAGCTGGCCGCGCCCATCGTCAGGTGGAAGTGGCCCACCACCCACATCGTCCCGTGCAGCGGCACGTCCGTCGCCACCGCGCCCAGCGCCAGCCCCGTGATGCCGCCCAGGCCGAAGACGACCATCGTCGCCAGCGCCGCGAGCATCGGCGACGTGAGCCGAACGCTGCCCCGCCACAGCGTCATCAGCCAGTTGAGGAACATCACCTCCGCGGGCAGGGAGATCAGCAGCGTCAGCACCATGAACGTGCGCCCCAGCACCGGCGCCATCCCGCTGGTGAACAGGTGGTGCGCGTACACCGCGCCGCTCAGCGCCGTCACCACGCCCATGGCCCCCGCCGTCAGCCGGTAGCCGTGCGCGGGCTTGCGGCTGAAGAACGCGACGAAGTCCCCCACCATGCCCCACGCGGGCAGGATGAGGATGTAGACCTCCGGGTGGCCGAACAGCCAGAACAGGTGCTGGTACACCACCGGGTCACCGCCCCCGCCCACCGCCGCCGCGCCCGCGATGAAGAACTGCGTGCCCGCCACCCGGTCCAACAGCAGCAGCACCGTGGCCGCCGCCAGCACCGGCACGAACAGCACGTTGAGCACCGCGCCGTAGAACAGCCCCCACACCACCAGCGGCATCCGGCCCCACGTCATCCCCGGCGCGCGGCAGCGCACCACCGTGACGACGAAGTTGAGCCCGTACAGGAACGCGGACGCGCCCACGAACAGCACCGCCACCGTCACCAGCGTCTGCCCCAGCCCCGGCGTGAACGCGGGCGTCGCCAGCGGCGGATAGGACGTCCACCCCGCGCTCGCCGGCCCCAGCCGCACCACGAACGACACCAGCATCAGCGCGCCGCCCACCGCGTAGGCCCAGAAGCCGAACGGCGACAGCCGGGGGAACGCCATCTGCTTCGAGCCAATCGCCAGCGGCAGCACGAAGTGCCCCAGCGCGCCGAAGAGCAGCGGCGTCACCGCGAAGAAGATCATCAACAGGCCGTGCATCGTGAACACGGCCGTGTACGTGGGCGGCGTGAGCGCGCCCTTCGACTCGGGCAGCACCCACGCGAGCCCCGGCACCGGCTGCCCGGGCCACGCCCACTGGAAGCGGATGAGCATGGCCAGAAGGCCGCCTATCAGCAGGAACAGGAACCCGCCCCACAGGTACTGCCGCGCCACGCGCTGGGGGTCCGTCGTCCAGAGCGACTTCACGAGCGCCCCCGCCTTCATGGCGTCCTCCACACCCAGCCCCAGTGGGCCGCCGTGTCATCCGGGTCGTAGGCCTGCACCGCCTTGAGGCTCGCCTCGCGCAGCCACGCCGCGTACGCCTCCGGGGACAGCGCCGTCAGCATGCCGCGCATCCGGTAGTGGCTGGTGCCGCAGTGCTGGTAGCAGGCCACCTCCCACGCGCCCTCACGAGCGGCCTGGAACCACGTCTGGTTCACCCGGCCCGGGATGGCGTCCAGCTTCACGCGGAAGGCCGGCAGCGTGAACCCGTGCACCACGTCCGTGGAGACCAGTTGCACCCAGACGGGCACGCCCGCCGGCACGCGCAGGTCGTTCCACGTCACCACGTCGTCCTTCGTGCCGAACGCCCCGTCCGCGCCCGCGTACCGCGCCTCCCACGACCACTGGTGCGCGTTGAGCTGGATGCGCACCGTGCGCGGGTCCTCCATGGGGACGCGGAAGTTCCAGAGCACGTCGTCCAGGTAGCCCTGCGAGCCCAGGAACAGCGTCCCGTCCACCACGCCGAACGCGCACACGGCCAGCCCCAGCACCCACGCCCGCGAGCGCCGCGTGCCCCCGTCCGGCGCCACCTTCCGCGCGCCCCGGAAGCGCGCCACCGCCAGCAACAACCACCCGAGCATCACCGCCGCCAGCGCCAGGTCGAAGCCGTGGCTCGTGGCCAGCAGCGCGTCGATGCGGTCGCCCGTCGCGCTCGCGTTCTCCGGGGGCGCCAGGCTCCAGGCGCCACGCGCGGGCGGCACCGCCAGGGGCGCCTGCGCATCCGGCGGCGCGACGTCGCTCACGGACGACGGGGACAACGCAGGGGACTCCGCCATCACGGATGCTCCTGTTCCACGGGGGCCGAAGCCCGCTCTGCTCCCGGCGCCGCTCGCCCCGCCCGCCAGGCCGCCCAGAGCCCCACGCCCACCAGCGCGAAGGGCACCAGCATCAGCGCCAGCAGCAGCTCGCCCGCCCCACCCGGGGACTCCGGCGCCCGGGCCGTGCACGAGGGGCACGCCAGCGCCGCCGCCGGCACCAGCCCCCCGGCGAGCCCGAGCCACGGCCCGGAGCGACGGGAAAGCCTCCCCGCCAGCGACCGGAAGCCTCCCCACCCGCCCGGCGAAGCGCGTCCACCCGGGGGCTGGAAGAGGGCCTGGGACATGGCCTCCGGGCTAGCACGCACCCAACGTCCCCTCAAGCAGCACCCCGCCCTCCGCGAAGCGGCCACTCTCCCTCATGCCTCGCATGCGGCCAGCCCCTACCCCCGGCGGGCCCGGCGCTTGTGCGTCCCCCGCCGATGCCGTACGTGCCGACGCATGTCCGTCGAATCTCCGTCCGCCGCCCCCCGCTCCCGTCCCGTCCGCCGCTCCTGGGTCTGGGCGGGCATCGCCGTGGCGTCGCTCGGCTTCATGGGGGTGGCGGTCCACGACCTGGTGAAGGGCCGCGCCCAGCCGCCGCCCCGCCTGGGCGCGCTGCCGGACTTCACCTTCACGCGGCAGGACGGGCAGCCCTTCGGACTGAAGCAGCTCCGCGGCCACCCGTTCATCGCCAACTTCATCTTCACCCGCTGCCCCACCGTCTGCCCCGTCTTCACGCAGAAGATGGCGCGCGTGCAGGAGCACACCGCGGAGCTGGGGACGGACCTCCAACTGGTGTCCTTCTCCGTGGATCCCGCCTACGACACCCCGGAGCGGCTGGCCGAGTACGGGCGGAAGTACAAAGCGGACTTCACCCGCTGGAACTTCCTCACCGGCGACTACGCCACCCTCAAGGACACCATCGTCCAGGGCTTCAAGATCAGCATGGGCCGCGAGGCCGGCGCCCCCGAGGACGACCTGCTCTCCATCTTCCACGGCACCCACTTCGTGCTGGTGGACGGCACGGGGGAGATCCGCGGCTACTACGACAGCGCGGACCCCGAGGCGACCCAGAAGCTGGAGGCCGACGCCCTCCGCGTCACCCGCGAAGAGGGCTGAGCCCCGCCGCGCCCTGATCGCGCCCACACCCTGGGTGCGGCACACCAGGTCATATCCAACCCGCCTCCAGGCCCGGGCCGGAGCCCGGCGCGAAGCCCGCAAAGCCGAAGGGCCGGCCCCCACCTGACGGTGAGTACCGGCCCTCGTGCCTGAGTCACGCCAGCTTCAGCGGGGAGCTCAGTTGATGAGCGCAGCCTGCGCGTGGGCGAACAGGTTCTGCACGTTCTGCTGCGCGGGCTGGGAGGCCAGCGCGCCGACCTGGTCCGCGCCCTGCTTCACGGTGGTCGCGATGTCCGCGATGGACTTCACGGTGGGGGCGAACTTGGTGAGCTGGGACAGACCGGCCAGGGGGCCCTTGGCGAGCAGGGACGCGCCGGAGTCGATGAACTTGTCCACGAACGGCTTGGCCAGCTTGCCCAGGCCGAACGGGAGCTTGTCCAGGAGGCCGCCCGCGATGCCCTTCAGGCCGCCCGCGATGGCGCCCATGGGGTTCTGAACGAAGTTCAGCGCCTTGCCCGCGATGTTCGCGACGCCGCCCGCGATGTTGGAGACCGTCTTCGCGACGCTGCTGACAACCTTGCCGATGCCGCCCATGGTGAAACCCCCTGCTTAAATTTGGTTTGGAGAGTGTGAGCCGGAGTGAAGCTGCAAAAGGATTCTCGGAAGGGGGAGGAAAATGTTTCCTCCGAATTTCCGATCAATTTCACGCAGATTCCGGGCGGCCTCAGCCGCGGGTTCCGCCGCCGCCCTTCTTGAGCTGGTCCATCAGCTCCTGGCGCTTGGCCTCGTCCTGGGGCGCCTTGGGGGTCTCGGCCGCGGGGTTCAGGCTCGGCTTGCCCGCGCCGGCGCTCTTGCCGGCCTCGAACTCGGACTTGGCGAAGGGGTTGCCCTGGCCGGGCAGCTCACCCTTGGCGCCCGCGACCAGGAACTCACCGACCTCCTCCACCGTGTGCACGGGGAAGCCGTTCGCCTTCAGCTCCTCGTCGGACACGACGTTGAGCATGGGCTCCTTGTCCTTGTCCTGCGCGTACTCGAGCACCAGCTCGACGTAGTCCTCCAGCTTCATGCCCACGGCATCCGCGATGCGCTTCGTCTCGGGATCCTTGAGGAGCTCCGCGCGGACGACTTCCACGGGACGGGACAGACCACGCTTCTTGCCAGGGGCTTGCTGGGACATTGCGATTTCGCTCCGGTGAGGAGAGGAAAGACGGCTGGGAACAACTCTAGCCCATCTTTCCAGTAGTACCCATTCCCCACCCCGGAACGCGCCCGCCCCCTCTGGGGCGCCCGGGTTTCAGCGGACCGCGTTGCGGGGCGTGCCCTTGCGCACGGGGGCCGCGGGCTTGCGCTTGGGCAGGATGCGGGTGACGGAGCCGGGGCGGCGGGCCGCGGCGGCGGCGCGCTCCTTCTCCTCGGCGGCCTTTAGCGCCGCGGCGCGCGCGGCCAGCGCCTCCGCCTGCTGCGCCCAGCGGCGCTTGAGCGCGTCCCGCAGGCCCTCCGTCTGCAGGTCCACCTGCGCCTGGTGGAGCCGGTAGTGCAGGTCCTCGCGCAGCGTGCCCCGGGTGAGGGCGGCCATCGCGGTGCCGGACACGCCCACCACCACCTTGGGCCGCTCCTCCTGCATCTGGAGGCAGCGCAGGATGAGGCCCTGGGCGTCCAGCGGCAGCTTGCCCACGTCCGGGATGAACACCACGCCGTTGGGCTGACGGAGCGCTCCGGCCAGCTCCGGCGCCTGGCGCACCTCCGTGAGCGGGACGCCGAAGTTGCGGGCGGCTTCCTCCGCCCAGGCCCTGCGCTCGTCCTCGGTGCCTCCGTGGATGAGCAGCGACGCACGGTTGGAGACGAGGTCCTCTTCTCGATAACCGCGAAGAGCCACGGGATGCCCTACCCTTCTGGGAAAGCGGGTCCTCCCAAAGTCTAACGCCCTCCTGGGTCGCCTGTTCAATCCATTACGCGCGGGAAAAAAGCAGGGACCCGCGCCGCGAGGAGCCCCGCACTGGACGCCCGTTCCCGGGTCAAACGGAGGGCACCACCATCACGGGCCGGCGGCAGCGCACCACCAGCTCGCGCGCCACCGTCTCCTCCAGCACGTCCGGCGCCACCTCGCGGTGGGGGGACGTGCCCACGCAGACCAGGTCCACGCCCTCGCGCTCCGTGGCCTGGCAGATGGCGACGGCGACGTCCTCTCCGCTGACGCCCTCCACGCTCCAGTGCACCGCCCGCGCGACCGTGTCCCCGGGCACCTGCGCCCAGAGCCGCTTCAGCACCCGGTCCCGCTCGCTGTCGGGCTCCGGGAGCACGCCGTGGAAGTCCCGGGGGCCCCGCTCGCGGCCCCGGAGCCGGTGCACGTGCAGCAGGTGCACGCGGCCGCCCGGCCCCACCAGCGAGCACGCCTGCGCGATGGCCTGTCCGGAGGCCTGCGTGAAGTCCACCGGCACCAGCGCGCTCCGGGGCGGCGGCAGCCGGCGCGGCTCGCGCGCTCCGGGCGGGATGCACGCCACGGAGCGCTCCGCGTGGCGCAGCACCCCTTCCGACACGGAGCCGTGCCACAGCCGCAGCACGCCGCCGCGCAGGTGCATGCCCACCACCGTCAGCTCCACGCTGCGCGCGTGGGCCACGTGCAGCAGATGGTCCGCCGGGCGGCCATAGCCGGGCTCCAGCACCACCTCCACGCGGCCCTCGCCCTCCAGGTCGCCCAGGCGCTCGCGCACCTCGCGCTGGAGCACGCGCTCCACCAGCGGCTCCAGCCCCTCCATGGTGCGCTCGCGCGCGTCCAGCCGCTCCACGTGCACGGGGGTGTGGATGCCCAGCCGCTCGCGCTCCTCCAGCGGCGAGCACACGTACGTGGCCAGCACGTCGCACCCGCCCACGCGCCGCAGCTCCCGCAGGAAGGTGATGGCCGCGTCGGACGTGGCGGAGCGGGGGTCCACCCCCACCATCACCAGCAGCCTGCGCCGGCCCCGGGCCCAGTCCAGGAGCGCCGTGTCCCGGCGCACCGCCAGCACCGGGGCGCAGCCGTGGCGGGCCAGGCGCTCCGCCAGGGACGTCTTGCGCCAGGGGGACGTGCGCCAGCCCTCCGCGGCCACCACCACCAGCCGGGCGCTCCTGCACTCCTCCTCCCCCAGCAGCGTCTCCACGGAGGCGCCCCGCTGCATGCGCGGCTCCACGGTGCCCACGAACGCCCTCAGCCGCGCGGCCTCCTCGGCCAGCCCCCCTTCCTCCGTGGACAGGGCGTCCGGGGCCTGCGCGTCAGGGACGACGTCGTCATCCACCCCCAGGAGCAGCAGGGGCTCTCCCAGGCGGCCGGCGATCGTCGCCGCGAGGGTGGCCGCGTGCGCGGCGTCGGCGGACAGGTTGGTTGCGCAGATGATGGCCATGGCGGGGCCCCCCTCGGAGGAGGCGATGCCCGCTGGAGCCCCCCCTCGCCACGAAGGATGCGCACGCCGGACGCCGGTGACGCGCCGCCCGCGCATGCCGGCCTGCCTGCCTGGCGGGGTGGGGCGGCCCGGCGGCGGGGCCCTCCCTAGCGCAGGAGCTGCTGGTGCCCGTCGTGGTTGGTGTGGTCCTGGTTGTCGCCCACGCCGCCGCGCTGGTTCTCGCGGCCGAAGCTGGACAGGAACACGCCCTGGTCGCTGCTGGCGTAGTGGTACGGCCGGCCCCAGGGGTCCAGGGGCACGGCGGGGAGGTAGCGGGGCACCAGCAGCGCGTTCAGGTCCCCCTCCTCCGGCAGCTTTCCCCCGTGGTCCGCGCGGTAGCGCTCCAGCGCGTCCAGGATGAGGGCGAAGTCGGAGTGGATGTGCTGGGCCTGCTCGGGGTCGCGGCGGCGGAAGGCGGTGAGCACCAGGGCCACGACGAGCGCCACCGCGAACACCACCGCCACCCAGGGCAGCGGGGAGCGGCGGGACCTCTCGGAGGGGGCGGACGGGGCGGGGGTGGCGGCCATGGCCCACCCACCCTACCGCGTCAGAGGGCGCGGTAAAGCGGCACCGGCTGCTGCTTGCCCTTCAGGCGCACCGGCGGCAGGTCCTCGAAGGCGGTCTCGTTCGCGTCCACCAGCTCGCGCGTGCGCTCGCCCACCAGGATCTCCCCCGGCCCGGCCAGCGCGCACAGCCGCGCGGCCACGTTCACCGCGTCGCCGATGCAGGTGTACTCGGCCCGCATCGCGCCGCCGATGTTGCCGGACACCACCACCCCCGAGTTCAGCCCCACGCCCAGCTCCAGCACCAGGGGCCGGCCCTCGCGGCCGTGGGCCACCCACTCGGCCTCCGCCACGGCGCGCAGCTCCGCCACGGCCTCCATCATCATCTTCGCGCACTGCAGGCCCCGGAGCGCGTCGTCCGGGCGGCCCACCGGCGCGCCGAAGACGGCCATCAGCCCGTCCCCCAGGAACTTGTCCAGCGTGCCGCCGCAGGTGAGCACCGCGTCCGACAGGCGGCCCAGCACCTGGTTGAGCACCGCCACCACCTGTTCCGGAGGCAGGCTCTCCGCCAGGCCGGTGAAGTTGCGGATGTCCGCGAACAGCACCGTCACCTCGCGCTTCTCTCCGGCGAGCACCGCCGCGTCCGCGCTCTTGAGGATCTCCTCCACCACCGCGTCGGACGTGTAGCGCGCGAACAGCTTGCGCATGCGCTCCGTCTCGTCCGTGCGGCGCACCACGCTCTCGATGCGCGCCGCCAGCTCGTCCATGGACGCGGACTTGTTCACGTAGTCGTCCGCGCCCGCGCGCAGGCCGCGCACGCGCTCCGCCTCGCGGTCGTTGGCGGTGAGCATGATGACGGGGATGGCGCTGCGCGGGCCCTCCTTCAGCCGCCGGCACAGCTCCACGCCGTCCAGCCCCGGCATCTCCAGGTCGCTCAGCACGATGGCCGGCTGCAGCCGCCCCATGCCCTCCAGGGCCTCGTACGGGTCCTGGAAGCAGAGGACCTCGTAGCCCAGGGCCACCAGCCCCTCCTGCACGAACGCGCACGCCAGGGGGCTGTCGTCCACCACCACCACGCGGCGGCGCCCCTCCGTCGCGGGGCGCGGCAGGTCCTGCCGGCCCACGATGCGGTTCTGCACGCCCAGCGCCTCGTAGATCTGCTTGTACGTGCAGTGGCCCAGCTCGACGAGGATCTCCCCCAGCCGCCGCCCGTCGCGCCGCTGCCGCGCCAGCGCTTCGTCCAACTGCGCGAGCGTCACGTACTTGAGCCCCACCAGCAGCTCGCCCAGGGGCGGCTGCGAGGGCCCCTTCTCCTGGTTCAGGCCCAGAGCTTCTCCCAAGGCGTCCTGAATCTGTTCGCGCGACACGTAGCCCAACGAGATGAGCGCCTCCCCCACGCGCTGTCCGGTGAGGGCCTGGAGCGCGAGCGCCTCCTGCACCTGTCCCGGCGTGACGACGCCCAGCTTGAGCAGCAAATCACCGAAGAGGGGGTTCGATGCACTCACGCGGAAGCCTCCGTCACACGCCCGTCCGCGGAGCGTAGCGCAACCCCGGCCGCCGCGAACCCCTCACCCCGCCTTCCCCCGCCCCGGAGTCCCCCACCCGACGGGACCGTCGTCCCTTCGGGCGGGCCCGGGGGAGCGCCGTCAGTGCTCGAACACGCGGCTGAAGGCCATGACGATCTCCAGGATGATCAACGCGACGATCATCACCTCCAGGACGTGCGAGCGGTCGATGTCCACCTCGCCCTTGAGCAGGCCGTAGGTCTGCGCGAGCAACTGCTGCTTGCGCGTGACGGAGGCCTGCCACGCGGGGATGCGCAGGCGGCGCACGGCGGCCTCGTAGACCTTGGCCAGGTAGAAGTCGCCGATGATCTTCAGGCTGTTCTCCACCCGCTCCACGAACTCGTTGAGGTCCACGAGCGTGCCCAGCGTCTCCCGGGCGAGGTTGCGGTACGGGCTGCGGAACAGCGTGAGCCAGCCGGGCTTCTTCTTCTGCACCTCGTCGTGGATGCGCGCGATGTGCTTGTCCAGGCGCTCGTCGTAGTAGCGGAACTCCAGGAGCTGCGCGTTGGCGATCTCCAGGAGGTCCGGGATGTCGCGCGAGCCGGACGGCTCGTAGACGAACGCGCTGTTCCAGTCCACGACGACCAGGTCGTGGGCGGTGTAGCTGAAGCGCACCTGGGTGACGGCCTCGCGCTCGCGCGGCGCGAGCGGCGCGGCGGTGCTCTCTCCCAAGAGGAGCCGGGCGATGTCCGCGCGCTGGAACAGCTCCTCCGCGGAGGGGTTGCCCTGGATGCGCTCGGCGAAGATGACGGTGTAGCTCTCGCTCTGGTCCCAGAGGTGCGGCCCCTGCACGGCGGCGGCGATGGTGCGGCGCACGCCCTCCACCAGCTCCCGGGCCAGGTCCTCCAGGGCCTGGCTGTCATAGAGCTCGTCCGCGACCTGGGTGAGCGTCTCCCAGGTGGTGCCGGGCGCGACGGGGACCCTCAGGATGATGGACGCGGCGCCGTGGTCGAACAGGCGCGCGGTGGCGTCCACGGTGACGGGGCCGCCGCGCAGCGCGAGCGGCCTGCGGCCCAGCTCATAGGCCACGGGCGGGTTGGGCAGTTGGATGTACTGGCTGTTCTCTCGCGACAGCTTCAAGCGGCGCGAGTCCTCCGAGAGCGCCTTGCGCGCGCGCTCCAGGTCGATCTCCTCCGCGATGTCGAACGTGCGGTAGCAGAGGATGTGGGCCTGTTCGAAGAGCAGCGTCACTCCGGCGGGCGCGGACATGGTGCGGAAGAGCCTACTCGACGTCCTCCCACAGGACCTTCAGTTCCAGGGGAAGCGCCTCGAAGGGTTCAGCATGGACGGTCTCCGCGTCCTGATGGGTCCCCACCAGGAGGTAGTGGGAGCCCTCCAGACGGAAGACCTCCAGGGTGTACTGGAGCGGGTCCACCAACCAGACGTGCCTGACCCCCTCCCGGGCGTAGACGGGCAGCTTCCGGAAGCGGTCCAGCCGGGACGTGGACGGGGACAGCACCTCGCACAGCCAATCCGGCGCCAGGGTGAAGCCCACGACATCGGGCACCCTGGGCATCCGCTCCCGGCGCCACCCCGCCAGGTCCGGCACCAGGACGTCCTGGCCCAGGTGCAGCTCCGGCTCCGTGAGGATGATCCACCCTCCGGGTCCGCCACGGCCCCGGTCGAAGGGAGCATAGAGCTCGCCTCCCAGATGCGACGCCGCGACGGCATGCCGCGATGCCGGCCGGGGGCTGGCGTACAGCTCGCCATTCACGATCTCCCCCACCTGGTTCGAGGGGAGCGCTTCCAGGTCGGCGTAGGTGGCGGGCTTTCGGGTCATCTCTGGGACGAAGAACCTAGCAGGTAGGGACATGCCCGGACACTCTCATGCCCGTCTGACACGTGTACCCCGGTGGCCAGGAGCCCTGGAAGGGCCCCGGGCCTGAAACATTTCCGCCGAAACATTTCCGGATGTTTCACTCAGTCGCCGCCGCCCTCGGGCAGCTTGATGCCAATGCCACCCGGGCCCTCGCCGTGGTCCGGCAGGTTGCCAATGTGGCCGGGCGTGGGGATGGGGCGGTCTCCCGCCTGACGCTTGTTGTCCTGTTCGTCTTCCGGAAGCTGCGGTTCCTTCCGGGGGCTTTCGTGCTCACCCATGGTGGCTCCTTCGCGCGTTGAGAGGGTTTGACCTCTCCCAAGCTAGGGAGCCCGCGCCCCGGCTGGCACCCCGCCCCTGCCGGTCCGCGGGGCATGCGGGGACACGAGCGGGGCGGCCCGGGGGCTCAGGCGCCCCGGGGCTTCGCGGGCGGCGCCAGCGCCGTGCGCACGTCCCACAGCTCCGGGAAGAAGCGCAGGTCCAGCGCCTTGCGCAGGAAGCCCACGCCCGACGAGCCGCCCGTGCCCTGCTTGAAGCCGATGATTCGCATCACCGTCATCATGTGCCGGTAGCGCCAGAGCTGGAACCGCTCCTCCGTGTCCACCAGCTTCTCGCACATCTCATACGCGTCCCAGTGCTTCTCGGTGTCCTCGTAGATGCGGCGGAACACCTCCATCACCTGGGGGCTCTTCTCATACGGCTGACGCCAGTCGCGCTCCACGTGGCTTCTGGGGATGTCGTGGCCCTTGCGCGCCAGGTGACGCAGGAACTCGTCGTAGATGCCGGGCGACACCAGCAGGCGCTCCAGCTCCGCGTGCACGCCCTGCACGTGCTTGAAGGGCCCCAGCGCCGCGTCGTCCTTGTTGCCCAGCAGGAACTCCAGCGCCCGGTACTGGAAGCTCTGGAAGCCTGACGCGTGACCCAGCGTGTCGCGGAACTCCAGGTACTCGTTGGGGGTGAGCGTCTCCAGCACGCTCCACTGCTCGAAGAGCATCCGCTGGATGTGCGCGACGCGCGCGAAGATCTTGAAGGACGGCTCCAGCCGGTCCGCCTGGATGTAGCGGATGCAGGCGGACAGCTCGTGGATGAGCAACTTCATCCACAGCTCGCTCGTCTGGTGCTGGACGATGAACAGCAGCTCGTCGTGATGGGGAGGCTGGGAACGGGGCACCTGCGCGGACAAGAGGCGGTCCAACTGCAGGTAATCGCCATAGGTCGTCCGGCCCGCGAGGTCCGTGACGATTCCAGGCTCCAGGTCGCGTTTGTTCATGGCCCGGGCACTCATGCACACCAACCCCCTCGCGGCGCAAGCACATCCTCCGCGCGGTCACTCCTGCCACGTGCTTCCAGCCGGAAGGACGCGGTCCACCTCTGCCCGGGCCGGGGCAACAAATACTGCTTAAGCGTTCTTCTGAGCGGCTTCCGCGAGCGCCTTGGAGGCGGCGCGGCCACGGGGCAGCTTGATGTCCTCCACGCTGTTGGGGTTGGCGTAGTCCGACCACTCGGAAGGACGGCGGTTGGTCTTCTCCAGCATGCGCAGCTTCTGGTAGTGCGCCGCGCAGTAGCCCTTGGTGCGGCTGGGCTTGCCGCAGCCCTTGATGGCGCACTCACGGGCGCCGCCCTCCGCCGCCGCCGGCTTGCGGCCCCGGCGCTTGCCACCCGCCGCAGCCACCGGCGCGCTCACCGCGGCCCGGCCCGCCGGACGACCCGCGGGGCGACGACCGGCCTTGCCAGCCGCGGGCGCGTTCGCGCCGAAGAGGGGGCCCACCACCTGCGCCAGGGGCGCCAGCCGCTCGGCCACGTTGCGCAGCGCATCCAGGTCCGCCGTGCCCGACTCCAGACGAGACACCACGTCGCGCAGGGGCTTGAGCTGGACTTCAATCTCGTTGCGAATCATCTCGCGGAACGCCTTGTCAACTGACATTTCGAACAATCCTCGGTTTAAGGGGGGAGCATTGCCTTGGCGTGAACCGGCACGCCGGACTACCAATACCTTCCAGAAAGGCAATTGTCGAAGGAAGCGATAAAAAGTTGTGACGCGGCTGCGTATCAGCAGGCGAGAAAGGCCCGGGAAATGGGGCGCGGAGACGCTTTCAGCCGCTTCTCACGCATCCCAATGCAGGGGTTCCAACAACGCGCCACGACCGGAGGCGGGGGGGGGCTGCGAGCGATCCAGCAGTTCCTCGTACGTCAGTGCCAGATCGTGTCCCAGTTCCTCCAATTCATCCGCGTCCAGGGACGCGGACAGGCGGGGGAGCACCCCGTGTTCCATGGCCTGGACATGCGCCACGACCTGATCCTCCAGCGTGAAGAGGCGCGCCTGCCACTCGACGCCGCGAGGTGTCAGCTCCTGCAACTCCTCCATCAGCTCACGCAGGGTGAGGTGGTCCTCGGCCTCCTCGCGGGCGCGGGCGCGGCCCTCCACGCGCGTCACGAGCGGCTGGACGCAGCGCTCCTCCAGGCGGGAGTGCAGGCGCAGGAGGCGCGCCAGGGACTCCTGGGCGTGCGCCAGCTCCTCTGCGTCCGCCTCTGAAGCCAGCCGCTCCAGCAGGTCCTCCAGCTCGCGGTGTTGGTGAAGGAGGATGTCGAACGGGCCGGCCATGCCCCCAAGCATCAGCACGGCTCCGGAAGCAGACAACCGCACCCCTTCCCCCGACGTGAAAGCCAGCCTGCTGGCGTGCATGCCCTTTTCCGGTGATGGCGGCGGTGGAGCCCCTGCCCGGCCGCCTGGTCCCAGGGTGCCGGCGCGCGAGGGCGGCCGCATCTTGGCTCCACCGTGGAAAACGCACTCGCGAGTGTCCGGCAGGCCGTGTTCCGTTTCGCGGAGGGCGGCGCCGCCCTGTCCGCGCGCTACCACCGCGCCCGACTGGTGGGAGCTGAACATCTGCCCGGACAGGGGCCGTTGCTGCTCGTGGGCAACCACGGTGTCTGGGGATACGAGACCCCCGCCTTCTTCCACCTGCTGCACCAGGCCACGGGGCGCTATCCGCTGGGGCTGGCGGAGCGGGGGTTCTTCAAGATTCCCCTCGTGCGCACGGTGCTGCCCTGGCTGGGCGGGGTGGAGGGGACGCGGGAGAACGCGCTCCGCTCGCTCCAGGAGGGGCAGCTCGTCGTGTGTTATCCGGGCGGCGCGCGGGAGACCTTCAAACGCAGTCAGGGCCGCTACCGGCTGCGGTGGGAACGCGCGCTGGGCTTCGTCCGGCTGGCCATGCAGGCCGGGGTGCCGGTGGTGCCCTTCGCCGGCTTCGGGGTGGATGATACCTTCTTCTGGCCCCCGGACGAGGACCGCTGGTGCGTGCGCCTGGCCGCGGAGGACAAATACCGCATGCCGTTGGTGATGGGATTGGGCCCCCTGCCGCTGCCCGTCCAGCTCACCTTCGCCGTGGGTGAACCCCATGAACCGCCGCCGTCGGGTGCGTCGGAGTCGCGCGTGCGAGCCTTCCGCGACCGCGTGGCCGCCAGCGTCCGGCGCCTGCTGCTGAGGGCCTGCCATGCTTGATACCGCCTCCACTCCCGTCCCCGCCCCGCCCCGCCCGCCGCCGCTGGTGCCGGACGTGGAAGACATCCAGCGCGGCTATGAGCGGCTGGACTGCGAGGAGCGCGTCGTCCGGGGCACGCCGGCGCGGCTGTTCACCTTTCCCGGGGGCAACAGGGATGTATCACGCACGGTGGTCTGTCTTCCGGGGCTGGGCGCCAGTGGCCGGTCCTTCGCGCCCATGGAGCCGCTGGCCCAGGCGTGGAACCTGCTGTTGTGGACACCGCCGCTGAAGACGCCCGCGACACATACACCGCTGCAGTGGAACCTGTCGGTGCTCAACCACCCGGAGGCCGGGCTGCCGGAGCGCTTCGCGTTGCTGGGGTCGTCCTACGGCAGCCTGCTGTCCATCGCGTATGCGTTGGAGCACCCCCAGCGGGTGAAGGCGCTGGTGCTGGTGTCACCGGTGGCCAGCGTGCGCAAGGTGCGGCGGCTGGCGTTGACGCTGTCCACGCTGGTGCGGGCGCCCCGGCCGCTGGCGTATGTGTTCGCGCCCACGGTGGCGCGCATCCTGGGGGGCCGGTGGCTGCCGCCGGAGGGGCGGGCGGAGATCGTCCGCGAGGCGCGGCGCATGTCGTCGGTGGAGCTGATGCGGCGGCTGCGCGACATCCTGGCCGCGGACTTCCTGCACCGGCTGCGGGAGCTGCGCGTGCCCACGCTCATCATCGAGGGCGGCAGGGACCTGCTGGTGCCGCCCGCGGCCGCGCGCGACGTGGCGGCGCACGTGCCGGGCGCCGAGCTGGAGTTCCTGGAGACGGCCAGTCACCTGCCGTACATGAGCCACCCGGAAGCGTTCAATGCACGCGTGTCCGACTTCCTGTCGCGGCACCCGGACTGAGCAGGCGTTATCTCTAGCGGCGGGGGAACACACTCAGATGACCACTGCCTCGGATCAGTTGTCCCGCTCCGCGCTGCTGTTCCTGTCGCGTCAGTCCAACCTGAAGGACGTGGCCACGCGGCTCAAACCCTTTCGCCAGCTCGCGTCCCGCTTCATCGCGGGAGAGACGCTGGAGGAGGCGGTGGACGCGGTGAAGGCCCTCACGGCGAAGGGGCTGATGGCCAGCTTCGACCACCTCAACGAAGCGGTGCGCTCCCCGCAGGAGACGCGCGACGAGGTGAAGCAGTACCTGCGGCTGCTGGCGCGCATCGACCAGGTGGGCGTGCGGGCCAATGTGTCGCTGAAGCTCACGCAGTGCGGTCTGTTGTTCGACCGGAACCTGGCGCTGCAAAACGCGCGGGCGGTGGCGGCGGACGCGTCAGCGCGGGACTCCTTCGTGCGCGTGGACATGGAGGAGAGCGCCGTCACGCAGACGACCCTGGACATCGTGCGGGACCTGCACTCGGAGTTCGGCGAGCGGCACGTGGGCGCGGTGCTCCAGAGCTACCTGCGGCGCACGGAGGCGGACGCGAAGGCCCTGTGCGCCGAGCGCGTCCGCGTCCGGCTGTGCAAGGGGGCCTACCTGGAGGGCCCTGGCGTGGCCTTCCCGGACAAGAAGGACGTGGACGCGAACTTCGTGCGTTGCATGCGCATCCTGCTGGACAGCGGCGTGTATCACGGTATCGCCACGCATGATGAGCGGATGATCGACGCCACGTTGGAATACGCCGCGCGCCAGCATCTGCCCAGGGGCGCCTTCGAATTCCAGATGCTGTATGGCATCCGGCGCGACCTCCAGGAGCAACTGGTGAAGGCTGGCCATCCGGTGCGTGTCTATGTCCCGTATGGGAAGCACTGGTATCCCTATTTCATGCGCCGGCTGGCGGAGCGTCCGGCCAACCTGTGGTTCGTGATGCGCAACCTGCTGAAGGGGTAGGCCATGAGGAATCCCTACGCCGCCGCGTATGTGGCCGGGGCCGTGGGCACGGGCGCCCTGGGGGCGCTGGTCACCGTGCGCAATGCCTGGCTGGGCCACCCGCCGCCCTACGCCGCGCGCAACATCGCCCGGCACGTGCTGAGCCGGCTGTTCGGACGCAAGCTGTCCAGGCGTGAGGCGTCACAGTGGGCCTTCGCGCTGCGCGCGGGCTACGGGCCGCTCCTGGGGATGGGCTGGGGGCTGGTGCGCAGGCGCACGTCGAAGTGGACCCTGCTGCACAGCGGCGCGCTGCTGGGCCTGGGGGTGCTGGCGTTCGAGCGCGCGGCCTTCCCGGTGTTCAAGGCGACGGCCGCGGAGGGGTCCTGGTCGCGCGCGGAGCACGTCTGGCTGTTCGCGCAGACGGCCCTGTTCGGCGTCGTCACGGAGGCGACGATGCGCTGGCTGGTGAAAGAGGAGGAGCCCGCGTCCCAGGGAGACGCGGGCTGAAGGCTTCACGTCAGGACTTGTTGCCCTTGTGGGGGAGGAGCGTCTCCACCACCTCCTTCATGGACTGCTTGAGGAAGCCGCCCGCGTCCGCGTCCCCCTTCACCACGGCGGAGGCGAACATCTTCGCCTGCTCCACGGTGATGTGCGGCGGCAGGGGCGGCACGTCCGGGTCGGTATAGGCCTCGAAGACGACGGGCCGGTCCGCGGCCAGCGCGTCATCCCACGCGGCGGCGAGCCGGTCCGGCCGGTCCACGCGCAGGCCCTTGAGCCCCAGGGACTCGGCGTACTTCGCGTAGGGGAAGTCCGGCAGGTCCTGGGACGCTTCGTACTTCGGGTCGCCGGCCATCACGCGCTGCTCCCACGTCACCTGGTTCAGGTCGCGGTTGTTGAGCACCAGGATGATGAGGCGCGGGTCCTTCCACTCCTTCCAGTACTTCGCCACGGTGATGAGCTCCGCGTTGCCATTCATCTGCATGGCGCCGTCGCCCACCACCGCGAGCACCGGGCGGTGCGGGAAGGCGAACTTCGCCCCCAGCGCGTACGGCACGCCGCAGCCCATGGTGGCCAGGTTGCCGGACAGGGACGCCAGCATCCCCTGGCGCACCTTCAGGTCGCGCGCGAACCAGTTGGTGGAGCTGCCGGAGTCCGCCGTGAGGATGACGTCCGCGGGCAGCTTCGGGGACAGCTCCCAGAACACGCGCTGCGGGTTGAGCGGGTTCGCGCCGCTCATGGCGCGCGCCTCCAGCACCTTCCACCAGCGCGCCATGCCCTTCTCCACGCCCTCGCGCCAGCTCCGGTCCTCCTTGCGCTGGAGCTGGGGGATGAGCGCGCGCAGCGTCTCCCTCGCGTCGCCCACCAGGCCCACCTCCATGGGGTAGCGGATGGAGAGCATCCGGCCGTCCAGGTCGATTTGGACGCCGCGCGCCTGGCCCTCCGGCGGCAGGAACTCCGAGTAGGGGAAGCTGGTCCCCACCATCAGCAGCGTGTCGCACTCCTGCATCAGGTCCCAACTGGGCTTCGTGCCCAGCAGGCCGATGGGGCCCGTCACGAAGGGCAGCGCGTCCGGCAGCACCGCCTTGCCCAGCAGCGCCTTCGCCACGCCCGCGCCCAGCCGGTCCGCGACCTCCAGCACCTCGTCCGCCGCGTTCAGGGCGCCCGCGCCCACCAGCATCGCCACCCTCCTGCCCGCGTTGAGGACGTCCGCGGCGCGGCGCAGGTCCGCGTCCTGGGGAATCACGCGAGGGGACGCGTAGCCCACGCTGGAGTGCACGGTGCCGTGCTTGCGCGCGGGCGGCTCGTAGGGCTGCTCCTGCAGGTCATTGGGCAACACCAGACACGTCACGGTGCGCTCGCACCGGGCGATTCTCACGGCGCGGTCCAGCGCGTGCCGGACGGCGGAGGGCGCGGTCACCATGGTGATGTACTCGCTGGCCACGTCCTTGAAGAGCGTGGTGAGGTCCACCTCCTGCTGGTAGTGGCCGCCCAGGGCCGTGCGCGACTGCTGGCCCACGATGGCCACCACGGGCTGGTGGTCCAGCTTCGCGTCATAGAGGCCGTTGAGCAGGTGGACGGCCCCCGGGCCGGAGGTGGCCATGCACACGCCCACCTCTCCGGTGAACTTCGCGTGCGCGCAGGCGGCGAAGGCGGCCATCTCCTCGTGGCGGACCTGGACGAACTTCATCTCCGGGTTGCGCCCCAGCGCGCCCATCACGCCGTTGATGCCGTCGCCCGGGTAGCCGTAGACGCGGCGCACGCCCCACTGGATGAGGCGGTAGATGAGGTAGTCGCTGACGGTGGCGCTCATGCGCGAGGCTCCTGGACAGGGGTTGGGTGGAGGTCCCTCGCGCATCAAGCTGGTGACCGCGAAGGGCCCTGGAGCCCGGGGGCATCCGGGTGCCCGTGCCGCCTGTCCGTGAGCGGGCCTGCGTGCGGGCGGCTACTCCCGCTCGGGCTTCCCGGGCCGGTGCCGCGGGCCCTTGTCGTGGGCGAGCTCCGGGCGCTTCTCCGCCAGCCAGGCGATGGCGTGGGCGGAGCTGGGGATGGTGAGCATCAGGAACGCGGCGACGAGCAGCCCTCGCAAGAGGAGCCAGCCGTCCCCCGTCGCCAGCGTGGCGCCGATGATGACCAGCACCCCGCCGAAGGGCACCGCGCCCGTCGCGTGCACGCGGGTGAGCACCGAGGGCAGCCGGTACATACCGATGATGGCGGCGGTGATGAAGAGCAGGCCCAGCGCCACCAGGGCGTCGGCCACCCACTGCACGGCGGCGGACATCATCGGGAGTCCTCCTCGTCGTGGAAGGTGCGGCCGTGGTGCAGGAAGCGGGCGCCGGCCACGGTCTGCACGTAGGAGAGCAGGGCCAGCACCAGGGCCGCGTCCAGGTAGCCGGCCTCGCCGCGGGTGGCGCCGTACAGCGCCAGCACCGCGCAGATGACCAGGCCCAGGCTGTCCACGGACATGAGCATGTCCGCCGAGGAGCGCTGACGCGAGGCCAGCAGCACCAGCGCGCCCAGCAGGCCCACCATCCACACGATGGACAGGGTGAAGAAGGTCTCGTGCATCGCCGGGCCTCCCTACGGGAACACCGCGCGCTGGTAGCGCTGGTAGAAGTGGTCCTGCTGCTGGATGAGCTTGTCCGGATCCGACGCGTCCAGGGCATGGATGCGCATCACGCGCCGCTCCCAGTCCAGCTCCAGCAACACCGTGCCCGGGGCCATGGACAGGACCCACGAGGACACCTGCACGCCGCGCGGCGTGCGCTCGCCCATGGGGAACTCCACGACGCCCGCGAGGCTCGCGCGGTCAGCGGGGCCGAAGATGATGGTGAGCACGTGGACGCAGCTCCGCGTCACCAGCACGGCCAGGGCCCAGACGAAGCGGGGCAGGTGCAGCGTGCGGCGCCAGTGCTCACGAGCACTCAAGGCCGGCGCCAGGCCGGCCAGGGGGAACAGGCGCATCACGCCCAGGGCCAGCAGCGCGCCCAGCGCCAGGTCCACCGGGTGGAAGCTGCCCACCATCAGCGCGTACAGCAGCGCCAGGGCCAGCATGTTCACCAGGGTGCGCGGGCTCATGGCAGCGTCCCCAGGCCCTGGATGGCGTCGCGTCCGGCGCGCAGCAGCGGCTCCGGCCAGAGGCCCGCGGCGATGAGCGCCAGGGACAGCGCGTACACCACCGCGCCGGTGCCCCGGTGCAGGGCCGCGCCCTCCCTCAGCCACCGCTCGCGCTGGTAGGCGCGGAAGAGGGCCAGCAGCGACAGGGTGCTCGCCAGCACCACCAGCCCCGCGAGCCAGGCGTGCCCCTGCTCCAGCGCCGCGCGCAACAGCCAGGCCTTGGCCCAGAAGCCCGCGGTGGGCGGCACGCCCGCCGTGCTGAAGGCCGCCACCGAGTAGGCGCGGCGCGCCCGCTCGCCGCCCCGGTCCTGCGCCAGGAACAGCGCCGTCTTGTCCAGGGAGCCCGCCAGCGCCAGCGCCACCGCCGCGCACAGGCCCTCGCGGCCCGCCAGGCTCAGCGCGGCGATGATGAGCCCCGCGTGCGAGATGGACGCGTACGCGAGCACCTCGCGCGTGTCCCGCCGGGAGAGCGCCAGCACGGAGCCGTAGAGGATGCTCGCCGCGCCCAGCAGCTCCAGCAGCGGCCGGGCCTGCGCCAGCACCTGCGGCATCACGTCCACGCCGAAGCGCAGCAGGCCATAGCTGCCGATGTTCGCCAGCGCTCCCGCGAGCAGCGCCGCCACCGTGGGGCCCGCGTCCCGGTACACCGCGGGCGCCCAGAAGTGGAACGGGAAGAAGCCCAGCTTCACCCCGAACGCGCACAAGAGCAGCGTGCCCGGCACCAGCAGCGCGAACGGCGGCCCCGCCTGTCCCCACGCGATGATGGACAGCATGTCCAGCGTGCCGGTGGTCAGGTACAGCATCACCACCGCCGTGAGGAACAGCGTGGACCCCATCAGGTTCACCACCACGAAGGTGAACGCGGCGCGCAGGTTGCGGGGCTTCTCGCCATACGACGCCAGCCCGAACGCGGCCGTCATCGCCAGCTCGAAGAAGACGTAGAAGTTGAACGCGTCCGACGTGAAGAACACCCCGGTGAGCCCCGCCCCCATGAAGACCACCAGCGCGGGGAAGCTGCGCGACGTGATGCCCCCCGCCACGTGCTCGTACACGAGCGTGCCCAGCAGCACCGCCGTGGACACCAGCGCGAACACGATGGAGAGCTGATCCGCCCGCAGTCGGATGCCCACGCCCACCGGCCAGTCCCCCGTGACGAACTGGGGCGCCTGCGCGCTCCAGGCCTGGGGCAACAGCCACGCCGTGCACACGAGCGTGCCCCCAAGCCCCGCGATGGCCAGCCACGCCACCCACGCGCGGCGCCCATCCAGGAACGCCAGCACCGTGCCCAGCACCCACGGCAGGAGCAGCGGCCCCCAGAGCGGCATCAGTGCTCCTCCTCCGGCTCCACCGCGTGGACGCGCTTCAGCTCCGCCTCCACCAGCCGGTCCGTGCGCAGCGAGCCGTGCGCCCGCTGCGTGCGGTGCACCAGCGTGAGCAGCAGCGCGGACACCGCGAAGCCGATGACGATGGCCGTGAGCGCCAGCGACTGGAGCACCGGATCCGTCACCGGCCAGCCGGGCCGCACGCTCAGCGCCTCGCCCCGCTCCGGGAAGGAGCCCGCGAGGATGAGCAGGACGCTGGAGTTGGTGATGAGCACCGTGCCGCACGCCACGCGCACCAGCTCGCGCTCCAGCACCATGCGCACGCCGCACGCGAACAACAGGCCCACCACCAGGGACGCGATGAGGATCATGGTCCGGACTCCCCTTCCGTCCCGGTGCGCAGGGCGAAGCGGTCGATGACGGTGACCACCAGCCCGAAGACGATGAGCATCAGCCCCCCCTCGAAGATGAGCGCGGTGTGCAGGTGGAGCCCGCCCACGCCCAGCTCCTGCTGGTCCGGGCGGGGGAAGAGGCTCATGGGCGTGTAGCCCGCGAGCACGGGCAGGAACGCGGTGCCCACCACCAGCAGCAGCCCCACGCCCGCCAGCGGCGCGGCGTACCGCACCGCCACGTAGCGCCGGGTCTGGTCCCGGCCTATCACCACGTACTGGAGCAGCACCGCGAGCCCCGCGAGCGCCCCGGCCGGGAAGCCGCCGCCCACCGACGCGCCGCCCTTCAGCCAGAGCGCCAGCGCGATGATCAACGACGGCCACAGCAGCAGGCGCGACAGGGGCGGGACGAAGGAGATCATGGCCTCACCGCCTCCCCTTCAGGCGCAGGAGGCTGGTGACACCCAGCAGCGCCGCGACCACCACGGTCATCTCCCCCACCGTGTCCAGGCCCCGGAAGTCCGTGAGCACCGCCGCCACGACGTTGGGCGAGTGCGCGGCCTTCGCCAACTGCACCGTGCGCGCGCCCACGCGCTCGGCGTGCAGGTGGGACAGGGCGCTCCAGCTCAGGAGGAAGGCGCTCGCGCCCGCGACCGCCGCGGCCAGACGGTCTCGGCCACGGGGGTTCTGGGCCTCGTGCTGGGCGCGCTCGAGCCGGGCGCGGGGGAGCAGGGCCAGCAGGCCCGCGAAGAGCAACGTGAAGGTGGTCTCCACCAGCACGGAGGTGAGGGCCACGTCGGGCGCGGCGGCGAAGGCGAACACCATGGCCAGGCTGAAGCCCACGCAGGAGATGAGCAGAACCAGCCGCAGGTGGCCCTTCGCGCGCAGCGTGGCCAGCGCGGCGGCGGACGCGAAGGCGAGCGCCATCACCAGCGTGATGTCCGCCCAGCCCACGGGGCCCACCTTGAAGCGGTCGCGCAGCGGCGTCACGCCCAGCACCGTCAGGCCCAGCAGGCCCGTGGGCACCAGCACGGACGCCACGCGGTCGCGCAGGTCGCGCACCTCCTTCTCGTGCAGCCACGTGGACAGCCGGTCCAACTGGTGCAGCAGCAGGCGGTAGCCCCGCTCGGCGCCCACGTGGGACGCGGCCTCCAGCACGCGGGCGAGCGCGGGCGTCCACGCGAGCCGGGTGGCGAAGAGCAGCGCGCCCAGGGCCCAGGCCCCCACGGCGAGCAGGTTCTCCACGCGCGCGTCCAGGTGGTACGCGAGCTCCAGCGTGGAGGGCTCGCCGCGCATCGCCTCCGCGGCGGCGCGGGAGGGCGCGACCAGGAGCCCCGGCGCCACGCCGCCCAAAAGGATGCTCGCGGCGAGCACGACGACGGGGGCCACGAGGAGCGTGGGCGCGGCGGGCACGTCCTGGCGCGGCCCGCCGAAGAGGCCCCACCACAGGCGCAGCGTGTACGCGAGCGTCAGGCCCGCGCCCACGAGCCCCGCCGCCATGAACGCGGGGCCCTCCTTCGCGAGCGAGTGGAAGAAGACCTCGTCCTTGAAGAAGCCCACGGTGAGGGGCAGCGCGGAGAGCCCCGCCGCGGCGACGGCGCTGGCGCCCGCGAGCACGGGGAGCGAGTGGCGCAGGCCGCCGACCTGCGACAGCTTCTTCTTCCCGGTGACCTGGGTGACGGCGCCCGCGGTGAGGAAGAGGGCGGCCTTGCACGGCGCGTGGGCGGCCACGTAGAGCGGCGCGCCCTCGGAGCCCAGCGCCACCAGCACCAGCGCGTAGCCGTACTGCGCGATGGTGGAGTACGCGAGCACGCGCTTGAACGGATCCGCCACCAGGGCCATCAGGCTGCCCATGCCCATGGACAGAAAGCCGATGGCGAGCAGGCCGTGGCGCACGTCCGTGGCGGGGGCGAACAGCGGGTAGAGGCGCTGGAGGAGGAAGACGCCCGCGGCGACCATCGCGGCCGAGTGCAGGTACGAGGACACGGGCGTGGGCGCGGCCATGGCGCGCGGCAGCCAGAAGTGGAACGGCACCTGCGCGCTCTTGCCCAGCGCGCCCACGGCCAGGCACACCAGGGCGCCGGTGGACGCGGGGGACTGCGCGGCGAGTTCGAAGACGCGCGGCAGGGAGAAGGTGCCGTACTGGACGCCCAGCGCCATGGCGCCCGCGAAGAAGACGACGGAGGTGGCGCCGGTGAGCACCAGGGACAGGAGCGCGGCGGCGCGCGACTCGGGGTCCTCGCGGTCGAAGCCGATGAGCAGGTAGGAGATGATGGTGGTGAGGTCCAGCGCCACGAAGAGCAGCAGCAGGTCATCCACGGTGACGAGCAGCACCATGGCGGCCATGAACGCGAGCAGCAGCCCCTGGAAGCGCACCTCGTCGCCCGGGGGGCGCCGCTCCTGCGCCAGGTGGTGCGGCATGTACGCGCGCGAGTACAGGACCACGAGCGCGCCGACGCCCAGCGCCAGCGCGGCATAGAGGCCGGACAGGCCGTCGCGCGTGAACTCCAGCGACAGGCCCCAGGAGGGGGCCCAGGGGAGCACGAGGCGCGTGGTCCCCTGCATCCATTCGTAGACCAGCGCCCCCATGGCGGCGAGCGCGCCCGCGGCGCCCATCCAGGCCGCGGCGCCCGGACGCCACCGGCCCGCGACATAGGCGAGCGGCGCGCACGCCAGGGCCAGGAGGATGGGCAGGAGGAGGGGCATGGGCGAAGGGCCCACGTTAGGAGTGGCCCGCCGACGCAGGCGCACAACCGTCAGCCCCGCGCGCGGAGCGTCACCCCCAGGTCACTCGTGGAGCCGGAGCCGTGCGCTGGTGGACACAGCCCCGCATGCGCCGAGGGCTCAGGTCAGCAGCTTCTCGAGCACGGAGAACAACCGGTCGCAGTGCGGCGCCCGGGCGCGAACCTGCGCGGAGTCCACCTGCTTGAGCAGCTCCGAGCAGTGGCGAACCTTGTGGTACTCGCCCTTCCGCGTCCCCTGCGTCGCCTTCTTCAGCGAGGCCTCCAGGGTGTCCTTGGCGATGTGCTCCACGTTGGTTGTCCTGGGCAGGCTCGCGAGCGAGAAGCCCTGACCGTAGAAATCCTGGAGGGCCTTCGGGTCGGCCATGAGCCACGCCTCGACGGTTTGGACCATCAAGTGGCAGGAGTCCGCCGAAGCCTCTCCGGGCCGCCTCCATGATGGGTCGCGGGTGGCGAGGTGCTCCCATGGCGTGCCCGTCACAGGTCCTTCGGAATCAACGAGGAGGATGTTGACCGCGGACGCATGACTTTTGAGCGCGTGTCTGAACGCATGGAATGCCTCGCCACGCGAACCACACATCACGAAAGCCCACCGGACCCGGCTCTTCTGACCAAGTGTCACGGACGCATCGAAGAATTGCCTGAAGCCGTGGCGTAGAAGGGCCTTGCCATCCGCGGACGTTCCACCGCCCTCGATGTAGAGCCGTATCTCCTTCACCATCGGGTTCCCCCCAACTCACCCATCCGCCAGACCTCCCCCAGGCTGTACCGCGACAACCACTCCGACAGCTTTTCCTTCTCCAGGCGCCGCAACACCGTTCCGCCCTGCTCCTGCTCACAGACGACGACGGACTCCGGCACCTCCGAGAGCGCGGAGACCAACGTATCCGAATGCGTCGTCACGATGAGCTGTGTGCGTGTGCTCGCTTCGACCAGCAGCCGCCCGATGACCGGAATGATGTCCGGATGAAGCCCCAACTCTGGCTCCTCGATGCAGACCAGGGGCGGAGGCGTTGGGTGGCACAGCAGGGTGAGCAGACAGAGGTAGCGCAGCGTCCCATCGGACAACCGGGTCGCGGGAATGGGAGCGCTCAGACCTTCTTCACGAAAGAACACCTGCACGGTTCCGCCAGAAATCTTGACCGAAAAATCCTCCACGCGCGCGTAAAGGAGCCGGAGATTTTCCAAGAGAGCTTTCTTCACGCCGGGACGAAACTCCAAATCATTGAGCACAAGTCCCAAGTTGCTTGCATCCTCCAGCAAGAAGTCTCCTGGAAGGTCCACCCTTTGAGGAAGCCGCGGAGCCGTATACCGCCCCACGTTCCATTCACGGTGCAGCGAGAAGCGGCCCAGCAACGAATTCACATGGGTCAGTTCCGGGTAAACGTCCGCATCGCGCCGCTGCGAGAGGATGGACTGCTCAGAGCTGACTGAGTCCCGCTGCAAGACCCTGGGTTGGCGCCCTGTCAGAGTTCCTGGCTGGTCCTCTGCCTTCACGCGGGCGTTGATGACGGGCTTGCCGGACTGGTAGCGATAGAAGAAGTAAGGCTGAGCCAGATTCTTCTGCGGACGCTCATTCTCAATAACCTCATCGGACAGTTCCAAGCGTTGGCCCGCTGAGGTGAATGCCAACTGGTAGCGCAGCGGCATGACGCCTTCCGGGTAGTCCAGGACGACTTCCAGCCTCGCGGTGGTCGGCCCGGATTCCGTCCCCCCTTTCCACAACCATTCCGTGACGCCTCCGCCTTCACGAATGGGCGCCAGGAGGTTGCCGGGCGTTGACCGCAGCAGGCCCAGCGCCTCGATGAGGTTGGACTTTCCGGACGCGTTCGGCCCGATCAGGACGTTGAGCGCCCGAAGGGGAAAAGCTTCGGAGTCAGGTCCAAATGAGAGGAGGTTCTGGAGGCGGATGCTGCGGAGCATCCCTTTACTCTAGCCGGGACTGGACAGCTCTAGCTCCATTCTGGCTACAGCGTGTCCAGCAGCTCCCGGCACTCGCGGCGCCAGTGGAGCGCGGTGGCGGGCACGGGGCTCACGCGCACGGAGCCGTCCGCGGGCTCTCGCGACAGCAGGCGCACCTCTTCCGGGCGCACGTGCTCCAGGAGCTCCGGCGAGTGCGTGGCCAGCACCACCTGCACCGGCTGGCCTCCCGTGGACTCGCCTCGCGTCATGGCGCGCAGCAGCTCCAGCACCTCGCGCACCAGGCCCGGGTGCAGGGCGCGCTCCGGCTCGTCCAGCGTGAGCAGCTCCGGCAGCGGGCGCTGGTAGGGCAGCACCAGGAACGCGAGCAGCCACAGCACCCCGTCCGACACGTCGTCGGGGCCGAACCACACGTCCGGGCTCCAGCGGTCGCGGAAGCGCAGCCGGAAGGCGCGGTCCTCCAGGTCGCGCGCCACGTCCACCTCCGACAGCGACGGCACCCGCTTCGCCAGCTCCCGGGAGATGACGTCCCGCGTGGACATGGGCAGCGCCGCGAAGACGCTCGCGAGGTTGCCGCCCTTGCGCTCCAGCCACGTCGCCTTCGCGGACGAGCCTCCCGCCCGCAGCGCCTCCATGCTCAGCGTCAACTGCTGCGTGGAGTGCCCCTGCCCGGGCAGGGTGTCCATCACGCTGAACGGATACTCCACGCGCGTGCGGTCGCCGTGCGCGTACGTCCACTCAATCGAGAGCGGGCGGGACTCGTCCCGGCGCCAGAAGTCCGACGGCTCGTACGCGAGCTGGTGCTGGAGCCCCTCCAGCACGGCCGTCTTCCCCGACGCGGAGGGCCCCACCAGGACGGTCAACGGCTCCAGGGTGAGCTGCACGCGAAGCAGACACCGGTAGTGCTCGAAGCGGACGGAGGCAATCACAGCCGGAAGCCTAGCGGCCTCCCCCCAGGGGCCGTCCATGGCTCCAGTCGGACCCACGCTCCGCGTGTGGGGCCTTCAGGCCCTCCAGGAGACCCGCCCCGCGGCCATCAACACCCCGCCCACCGCCAGGGCCGCGGACAGGCGCGGCCGGGCGGGCGCTTCGTCCGGCACGTCCTCGCCGCGCCGCAGCGCCTTCCGCAACACCTGCGCCAGGTGCAGCGGCTGACGCCCCGTGGCCTGGCGGATCTGCTCCCGGCAACTGAACCCGTCCGCGATGAGCAGCGTGTCACGCGGCGCGGCGCGCACCCTGGGGAGGATGACCCGCTCGCCGCAGGCCTGGGACACGCCGTACTTGTCGCGCTCGTAGCCGAACGCGCCCGCCATGCCGCAGCAGCCCGAGTCCGGCTTCTCCCAGTCCAGCCCCGTGCGGTCCAACCACTGCTTCTCGTCGTGGAACTTCATCACCGCCTGGTGGTGGCAGTGCGCCTGCACCAGCGCCCTCCCCTCCAGCTTCGGGAGCTGGAGGTCCGGCGCACGCTTCCGCAACAGCTCGCTCAGCACGTACGTCTGCGCGGCCAGCCGCTGCGCGTCCTCGTCATGCGGGAAGAGGTTGAGCAGCTCGTCGCGGAAGACCGCCGCGCAACTGGGCTCCAGCAGCACGAAGGGGACCCCCGCGCGGATGTCCTCGCGGAAGCGCGTCAGCGTGTGCCGCAGCAGCGCCTTCGCCGTGTCCAGCATCCCGTAGTCGTAGAGCGGCCGGCCGCAGCAGACGAAGCCCTGGGGCACGCGCACCTCGAAGCCCGCCGCCTCCAGCACCTCCAGCGCCGCGGAGGCCGTGTCCGCGTGGAAGAAGTTGTTGAAGGTGTCCGGGAAGAGCACCACCGGGCCTCGCGGCCCCACCGCCGGGCGCCTGCCGCGCACGCGCCGCTGGAAGGGCGTCGCGGTGAAGCGGGGGACCTCGCGCGCGGGGTGCACGCCCGCGGCCGCCTTCGCCAGCGTCCGCAGCCCCGGCGCGTGCGTGAGGAGGTTCGCCAGCCACGGCACCCTCCCGCCCACGCGGGCCCAGAACATCACCAGGCCAAAGGCATACGCGTGCCGGGGACGCAGGCGGCCCCGGTAGTGGTGGCTCAAGAACTCCGCCTTGTACGTGGCCATGTCCACGTTCACCGGGCAGTCGGACTTGCAGCCCTTGCACGCCAGGCACAGGTCCAGCGCGTCCTTCACCTGCGGGCTCCTCCAGCCCTTCCCCACCACGTCGCCGCGCAGCATCTCGAAGAGCAGGTGCGCGCGGCCTCGCGTGGAGTGCCGCTCCTCGTGCGTGACCATGTAGCTGGGGCACATGGTGCCGCCCCCGGTGCGCCGGCACTTGCCCACGCCCACGCAGCGCGTGGTGGCGCGCGAGAAGCTGCCCTGGTCCTCCGGGAACCGGAAGTGCGTGCGCGGCTCGGCGGGGGCGTAGCGCGTGCCCAGGCGCAGGTTCTCGTCCAGCCGGTACGGGTCCACGACCTTGCGCGGGTTCATCCCGCCCTCCGGGTCCCACAGCCGCTTGAACTCCCCGAAGGCGCGCACCAGCTCCTCTCCGAACATCTTCGGCAGCAGCTCCGCGCGGGACTGGCCGTCGCCGTGCTCGCCGGACAGCGAGCCGCCGTGGCGCACCACCAGGTCCGCCGCCTCCTCCACGAAGCGGCGGTAGCGCGCGATGCCCTCGCGCGTGCGCAGCTCGAAGCTGATGCGGCAGTGCAGGCAGCCCTGGCCGAAGTGGCCGTAGAGCGACGCCTTGTAGCCGAAGCGGTCCAGCAGCCCGCGGAAGTCCCGCAGGTACAGGCCCATGCGCTCCGGGGGCACCGCCGAGTCCTCCCACCCCGGCCATGTGTCCGCCTCTCCCGGGATGAACGCCGTGGCGCCCAGGCCGGACTCGCGGACCTCCCAGATGAGCTCCTCCTGCGCCTTGTCGTCGTAGAGGTGCATGGACGGCGCGTGGCCTCTCGCCTTCAGCCGGTCCATCAGCGCGTGCGCCTTCGCGTCCGAGTCCGCCTTGGAGTCCCCGCCGAACTCCACCACCAGCCAGCCCTCGCCGTCCGGCAGCAGCGGCAGGTCCTGCACGTGCAGGTGCTTGCGCCGCATCCCGTCGATGAGCTTCGCGTCCATGCCCTCCAGGCCGATGGGCCCCGCCTCCACCACCTCCGGGACGTCGTCCGCGGCGCGGAACACGTCCGGGTAGCCCAGCACCAGCAGGGAGCGCGCCCCGGGCTCCGGCACCAGCTTCAGCGTGGCCTCCAGCACGGTGACGCAGGTGCCCTCGGTGCCCACCAGGGCGCGCGCGACGTGGAAGCCGTTCTCCGGGAGCAGCTCGTCCAGGTTGAAGCCGGACACGCGGCGGGGGATGCGCGGGTACCTGGCGCGGATGAGGCCGGCGTAGCGATCGCGCAGCGCCTTCATGCCCCGGTACAGCTCGCCCACGCGGCCGGGCTCGCGCATCAGGCGCGCCAGCTCCGCGTCGGACGTGCGGCCCACGCGCAGGCGCACGCCGTCGTAGGTGAGCACGTCCAGGGACTCGGTGTTGTCCGCCACGCGGCCGGCCATCTGCGCGTGCACGCCGCAGGAGTTGTTGCCGAGCATCCCGCCCAGCGTGCAGCGGTTGTGGGTGGCGGGGTCCGGGCCGAAGGTGAGGCCGTGGCGCTTCACGGCCTCCACGCGGAGCACGTCCAGCACGGTGCCGGGCTGCACGCGGGCGAGCCGCCGCTCGGGGTCGATGTGCAGCACGCGGTCCAGGTGCCGGGAGAAGTCCAGCACCACCGCCACGTTGCACGTCTGGCCCGCGAGCGCGGTGCCGCCGCCCCGGGACATCAGGGGCGCGCCGAACCTCCGGCACAGCCGCACCGTCTCCTCCACGTCCTCCACGGTGCGGGGGCACACCACGCCCAGCGGCACCTGCCGGTAGTTGGACGCGTCCGTGGCGTACAGCGCGCGGTCGCCCGGGTCGAAGCGCACGTCGCCTCGCACCCGGCGGCGCAGCTCGCGCTCCAGGCCCGCCACGTCCACGGCCCTCCGCTCGCGCGGGGCGGCGGCGCGGGGGCGGCGCGCGTGGCGCAGGGTGTCCAGGAAGGTCGTTGTCATGGGGAGGTCTCCACGGCGAAGCGGGCGGCGTCCGCCCGTTTGAGCTCCAGCCCGAGTCCGGGCCGGGACAGGTCCGGCGCCATCGCGCCGTGCACGGGCGGAGGGACGCCGTCGAAGAGCATCCGCTCCAGCCGCGCGTGGTCATGGAAGTACTCCACGTGCACCAGCCGCCGGGCGGCGCAGGCCACGTGCAGGTGCAGGGCCGGGGCGCAGTGCGCGGACAGGGGGACGTGGAAGGCCTCCGCCAGCGCGTCCGCCTGGAGGAAGCCGGTGAAGCCCAGGCAGCGCGTGGCGTCCGCCTGGAGCACGTCCACCGCGCCCGCCTCCAGCATGCGGCGGAAGTAGGGGCCGCTGTCGCCGTACTCGCCCGCGGCGACGTCCAGGCCCGCGGGCCCGCGGTCGCGCACGAGGCGCAGGCCGGACAGGTCGTCGCTGGAGACGGGCTCCTCGAACCAGGACACGCCAGCCTCGCGGAAGTCGCGCGCCAGGGCCAGCGCCTGCTTCACGGTGTACGCGCCGTTGGCGTCCACGAAGAGGGCGGGCCCGGGCCCCAGGGCCTCGCGCGCGCTGCGCACGCGGGCGGGGTCGGCGTCCGCGTGGGTGCCCACCTTCATCTTCACGCGAGGGATGCCCGCGTCCGCCCACCCCGTGAGCTGCGTCTGGAGCCGCCGGTCCGAGTAGCTGGTGAAGCCGCCGCTGCCGTAGAGGGGCGCGGCGGGGCGGGCCTGACCGAACAGCCGGGCGAGCGGCACGCCCAGCAGCTTCGCCTTCAGGTCCCAGAGGGCGGTGTCCACGGCGGACAGGGCCCGGGCCACGAGGCCGCGCGAGCCTGCGTTGCGCACCCGGCGCAGGAGCGACGCCATCCGCGCCGGGAGGTCCCAGGCGTCCTCGCTCACGAGCAGCGGGACGAGCATGTCGCGGATCAACGCGGCGCCGGCCGTGGCCGCGTACGTGTAGCCCAGCCCACGCTGGCCTCCGGCCACGGGCTCCACGAGCAGCAGCGTGGTGGACGTCCAGGCGAAGGTGCCATCGGACTCCGGCGGGTCCGTGGGCACGGTGTACGCGGAGACATCGACCCGCTCGATGGGCGCGGCGGCGCTGTCATGGCGGGTGGAGGGCGGCATCGGGTTCCTTCGGGTTCCGAGGGCTTCACGGTGAAGCTAGGCGCTGGGTACGGGATGGCAGTGCGGCGGGACCTCTCGCACGCACGCTGTCCGGGACGTGCGCCGGGCGCTCCGTGAGGCGCGTCCCCTGGGCGGGTGCCCGCGCGGGCCTCCGTCCCCAGGTTGAGGCCAGAGTGGATCCGGGGCGCGGAAGGCCAGGGCCCTCCGGGCCGCTCGGGAGGCTGGGCATGCGCAAGCAGCAGCGGACTCGGGCGGTGGACCTCGCGGTGGCGCCATGGAACCCGGTGCGCGATGTCGTGCTCCCGGGTGCGGTCGCGGGAACGTTGGGCGCGTTCGTGATGGCGGTGCTCGCCTGCGCGTTCTCGGGCGTGCTGCACGGCGAGCCCTGGAGGCCCGCGCTCCTCGTGGCGGGGCTGTTCTTCCGCGATGGCGCGGCCCACGGGGTCTTCGCCGTGGTGCTCGGCCTGCTCATCCACTTCGCCGTGGCGGGCGGACTGGCCACGGGCTTCGCGCTGCTGCTGCCACGCCGGGGGACCGCCGTCGCGGCGCTCTGCCTGGGGGTGCTCTACGGCATGGGCCTGTGGACGGTGATGACCTGGTTGATGATTCCCTTCTCATCTCCCCCGCTCTCGCGCGCGGCCCCGACCTCGATGCTGTTCCTGCTGCACCTCGCCTTCGGCGCGGCGCTGGGCACGGTGCCCGCCGCACGCGACGTCCTCACCCGCATGGACCGGCTGCGCCGTCAACTCCGGCGCTTGAAGCAAGCGGCCTGAACGGACAGGGATTCAGTGCCGCCCGGTACCGTGCGGCGGAATGCAAACCCATCCCATCAAGGCCTCCAGGCGCGCCTGGTTGCTTCTGTCATTCCTGTTGGTTCTCCTCGCCGCATGCGCCGAAGGCGTAATGACCGCGACCGGCGGCATCCGGAAGTGGGTGGGACCGGAGGTGCGGGTCCCTGGCGGTGGGAACTTCCGCACGGTCATCTACTACGGCCCCTGGCAGTGCAGCCCCAACCTCATGAACTACTGCCGAGACAAGTGCTCAGGCGAGGCTACGCGCTTCAAGGCTGCATCTGGCTCGCGGACGTGAAGATGGACTTCGTGGGCGATATCGTGCGCGCCGGGAGCCGGTTCGGCATGGCGAACTGCTGCTGCAGCTATCCGACCTTGAGCAAGGCCCAGAACGACTCGGCCCGGGCGAAGTGGAAGTCCATCCGCGATGGCTTCCGGGAGCGGTGGTCCGAAAAGTTCGGTGAGTGGCCGCGCGAAGCGGACGGATCGCCATACCCGGCGCACCACGTTCGCGACCTCAAGCATGGAGGCAACCCCACCGACTGGGACAACATCATCCCCTACCCCAAGGACATTCACGAGACGCTGTTGGGGCTCTACAACCAGTGCTACGCGGGCCAGCCCCCATGGACCACCGCTGGGGGAAGCTACCCCTACGGAGAGTAGCCACATGCCGACGATGACCGAACTGCTGGAAGCGGTGTCACGGCACCACTTCCCCAACCCACCCGCGACGCCTGCCCAGGTCGAGGCGTTCGAGGCCCGGATGGGATGGCGGCTGGATCCGGACATGCGCGCGTTCTACCTGCACTGCGACGGCGCGAAGCTGTTCGACCGCATCGACCCGGACTTCCACTTCCTCCCGCTGGCGATGATTCGCCGCGCACGGACGGTCATGCTCCAGGACGACAGCGACAAGGCCGGTCCCGCGTCCTGGTACGTGGCGTGCGCACTCCAGGACAGCAACTACATCCTCGTGGACGTGGGCCAGCAGTCCGGCGGGCGTTACCCCATCATCGACGGCTACCGGGAAGCGTTCCCCGACCCGTACTACTGCACGCGGATCGCCAACTCCTTCTCGGAGTTCCTCGCTGGCGCGCTCCACTCCGAACGACGCTGGTTCTGGCTTCGGGAAGAGACCTGAGCCGCGCGTCCCAAGCCACCAGGCAGGCAGCCGCTCCCCGCGCGCGACGGGCGCCCGGCGTGCATAACGTCCTCTCATGAGCCAAGGAGCGGTCCCGCGCGCCCTCACCCGGCTGCGCACCACACGCCTCGCGGAGAAGCTGGGCACGAGCTACTGGCTCATCCCCGCCTTCTGCGTGGCGGCGGCCGTCGCCCTGTCCTCCGGCGCCGAGGCGCTCGACGCACACCTGGTGCAGCGGGAGTCGGCCTGGTACCTCTTCCGCGGCGGACCGGAGGGGGCGCGCTCGGTGCTCAGCGCCGTGGCCTCTTCGATGATGACGTTCTCCGGCCTAGTCTTCTCCGTCACCATCCTCGTGCTCCAGCAGGCCAGCAACCAGTACTCGCCGCGCATCCTGCGCACGTTCCTGAGCGACCGGCAGAGCCAGCTCACCCTGGGCATCTTCGTGGGCACCTTCGTCTACGCCCTGCTGACCCTGCGGAGCGTGCGGGGCACCTCCGAGGAGCTGCACATCCAGGCCCACGTGCCGTCGTTGTCCGTCTGGCTGGCCCTGGTGCTGGTGCTCGCGTGCGTGGGCGCGTTCATCTTCTTCATCCACCACGTCGCCCAGTCCATCCGCGCCGTGGTCATCCTGGATCGCATCCGCGAGGAGACGTGCGCCACGCTGGAGCGGATGTACCCGGAGGGCGTGGGACAGGACGCGCACGACCCGGCCCTCCAGCGGCCCCAGGCCCCGCCGTCGCTGGTGGTGCCCCACGGGGGCGCCTCCGGCGTGCTCGTCACCGTGGACGAGGAGCGGCTGCTGGCCTGCGCGAAGAAGGCCGGCGTGCTGGTGGGGCTGGTCCCGATGATGGGCGACTTCGTGCCGCACGGCGCGCCCCTCTTCGAGGTCTGGGGCGACGGCGCGAAGCTCGACGTGAAGGCCCTGACCGACGCGGTGGGCACGGGGCGGGAGCGCACGCTCCAGCAGGACACCGCCTTCGGCTTCCGCCAGCTCGTGGACGTGGCGGAGCGGGCCCTGTCTCCCGGCATCAACGACCCCACCACGGCGGTGCAGGCCATCGACCCGCTCCACGACCTGCTGCGCCGCATGGTCCACCGGCGCTTCCCGTCCCCGTCACGCCAGGACGACACCGGCGCGCTCCGGCTGCTGTGTCCCCGGCCGGACTGGGACACCTACGTGCGGCTCACCGTGGATGAGATCCGCCTCTTCGGCGCGGGGGACCTCCAGGTGTCCCGGCGGCTGACCTTCCTGGTGACGGACCTGCTGAGCGTGGCCCCGGCCTTCCGGCGCGAGGAGCTGGAGCGGCAACTGCGCCTGCTGGACGCCAGCATCGACCGGTCCTTCCAGGACGAAAGCGACGCCGCCATGGCCCGCCGCCCCAGCGCCCAGGGCCACGGCCCGCGCTGAGCCCTACGGATTCAGCGGCCCCGCCGGCTCCGGCGGCCTCGCGCTCCTCGGGTCGCTCATCGCGCCCGGCAGGGCCTCCACCGGGAACGGGCCCGGCGGAATCGTGGGCCGGAAGCGCGTGCGCACCTCCAGCACGCACACCGCCAGCAGCACCGCCAGGAACACCACCGAGGTGATCAACACCAGCCCGTTGCTCGCGCGCTGCTCGCGCAGGTGCATGTAGAACAGGGCGATGAGCAGCCCCTTCGCCGCCGCGATGAGCAGCGCCACCGGCAGCGACCACGCGCCGTGCGGCAGCTTGTGCAGCCCGTACGTCAGCGCCGTCAACGCGAGCAGCACCCCGCCCACGATGAGCACCCCGGCCACGCCCAACTGGCGCTCCGGCTTCTCCACCGCGTCCTCGGTCACGGGCCCGCTCCTCATGACAGGTACAGGATGGGGTAGACGAACAACCAGATGACATCCACCAGGTGCCAGTACATGCCGCCCAGCTCCACCGGCGTCGCGTACCCCGCGCCGAACGTCCCTGACGCGGACCGCACGCCCAGCACCGTCAGCACGCTCACGCCCACCGTCACGTGCAGCGCGTGGAAGCCCGTCAGCAGGTAGTACAGCGTGAAGAAGAGGCTCGCGCCCACGCGCGGCACCTCCGTGAACCGGTACGCGTCCCCCGGCAATCCCCCGTCCTCCACGTGGTGCGCGTACTCCACGCCCTTCACGACCAGGAACACCACGCCCAGCAGCGCCGCCACCAGCAGCAACGCCCCGCCCAGCCCCGGCCGGTTGCCTCGCACCGCGTGCACCGCGAGCGCCACCACGATGCTGCTCGTCACCAGGATGAACGTGTTCAGCGTGCCCAGCCCCACCTCCATCGTGAGCTGCGCGGCGCGGAACGCCTCCGGGTACACCGAGCGATACACGCCATAGGCCGTGAACAGCCCCGCGAACAGCAACACCTCCGTCGCGATGAAGACCCACATGCCCAGGTACGCCGCCTGCTTGCGCGCGTCCTCGGAGCCCCAGTGCTCGGTCACGGCCTCAGGCGGCATGCGGCACCTCCTCCCGCGCGTACTCGTGCGGCCCCGTGGGGTACTCGGGCGGCGTGGTGAAGTTGTGCGTGGGGGGCGGGGACGCGCTCCGCCACTCGAAGCCCTCGCTGCCCCAGGGGTTGTCCCCCGCGGCGGCGCCGTACCGCAGGCTCCACGCCAGGTAGCCCGCGATGACCAGGAACCCGAACGCCAGCAGCGACGCGCCCGCCGTGGACGCCACGTGCAGCGACTGGAAGTGCGGCGGATAGTCCGCGTACCGCCGGGGCATCCCCAGGTTCCCCAGCAGGAACTGCGGCACGAACGTGGCGATGAAGCCGAAGATGATCAGCACCGCCGCGCCGTTGGCCAGCTTCTTGGGGAAGCACCGCCCGGACATCTTCGGGAACCAGTAGTGCAGCGCCGCCAGGAACGCCATCACCGTCGCCCCCACCATGATGAAGTGGAAGTGCGCCACCACCGAGTACGTGTCGTGCCAGTGCAGGTTCAACGACGTGGTCGCGTACGCCACGCCAATCATCCCCCCGAAGAAGAGGAAGAACATGAACCCCAGCGTGTAGATGAGCGGCGACTCGATGGCGATGGAGCCCCGGTAGAGCGTGCCCAGCCAGGAGAAGATCTTGATGGCCGTGAAGATGGCCACCAGCATCGACATGGCGCCGAACGCGCCCGAGCCGAAGGTGGACTGGCCGGACGCGAACATGTGGTGGCCCCAGGTGAAGAACCCCACGAACGCGATGCCCAGCGTGGAATAGACAATCATCCGGTAGCTGAAGGCGTTCTTGCGGCTGAAGGCGGACACCGCCTCGCTGATGACGCCCATGGACGGCAGCACCATGATGTAGACGGCCGGGTGGCTGTAGAACCAGAACAGGTGCTGGAAGAGAATGGGGTCGCCTCCGCGCGCGGGGTCGAAGATGCCCGCGCCCACCACGCGCTCCAGCGCCACCAGGAGCAGCACCATGCCCAGCACCGGCGTGGCCAGCACCTGGATGATGGACGTGCCGTAGATGGCCCAGACGAACAGCGGCACCTTCATCCACGTGAGGCCCGGCGCCCTCAGCGTGTGCACCGTGGCGATGAAGTTGAGCCCGGTGAGGATGGTGGAGAACCCGATGATGAACACGCCCACCAGCACCGGCAGCACCGCCGTGCCCGTGGTCGTGCTGTAGGGCGTGTAGAACGTCCAGCCCGTGTCCGCGCCGCCCTCGAACATGCCCCACAGCGCGACGCTGGCCCCCAGCACGTAGAGGTACACGGACGCCAGGTTGAGGCGGGGGAAGGCCACGTCCCGGGCGCCAATCATCAGCGGCACCAGGAAGTTGCCGAAGGCGGACGGGATGGCCGGAATCATGAACAGCCACACCATGGTGACGCCGTGGAGCGTGAACATCCGGTTGTACGCCAGGTGCCCCATCACGGTCCGGCCGGGCGTGAGCAGCTCGATGCGCAGCGCCAGCGCGAACAGGCCTCCCACGAGGAAGAAGAAGAGCGTCAGCCCCAGGAACATCACCCCGATGCGCTTGTGGTCGTGCGTGGTGAGCCACGACCACACGGTGCGCCCGTCCGACAGGTAGGACTCAGCGGCCGGTGGGGACATAGACGGGCTCCTCGGCCGCGGTGACACCCGGGCGTGGGGGACGCAGGGACTTGATGAACTCCACGAGCGCGCCGGAGTCCTCCGCGCTCAGCCGGCCGTGGTAGCCCGGCATCACGGGCGCGTAGCCGGCCACCACCTTCGCCAGGGGGTCCATCATGGACTCGGTGAGGTACGCCTCGTCCGCGAGCACCACGCCGCCGCCCTCCAGCGGCTCCTTCCGGCCGTACAACCCCAGCCACGTGGGACCGATGTGCGGCGCGCCCGTCACCGTGTGGCATTGCAGGCAGCCCTGCGCGGCGGCGACGCGCTCTCCCCGCACGGCCATGGACTCCGGGGTGCGGACGCCCGGCAGCGCGGCCACGGGGAGGTTGCGGCGCTGCGCGTCCTGCCACGCCTCGAAGTCCGCGGGCGGCAGCACCACCACCTCGCCGCGCATCTGGGAGTGGTCCAGCCCGCAGTACTCGGCGCACAGCACCAGGTGGCGGCCGGGCTTCGGAGCCTCGAACCAGAGGTCGGTGTAGCGGCCGGGGATCGCGTCCCGCTTCATGCGGAAGTCCGGCACGTAGAACGAGTGGATGACGTCCCGCGAGGTGAGCAGCAGCCGCACGGGCCGGCCCGCGGGCACCACCAGCCTGTCGATGGCGCTGGGGCCTCCGGGATAGGTGAACTTCCACATCCACTGCTTGCCGGTGACGTACACGTCCAGCGAGTCCTGGGGCGGGCTCATCACCCAGACGAACTGCTTGAAGCCCAGGACGAACCAGAGGAGGAACAGCGACAGCGGCACGCCGATGAACAGCGCCTCCATCCACGGTGCGGCCACCACGCGCGGCGTGGGGTCCGACGCCGTGCGCCGGTGGTAGCGCACGAGGAAGAAGATGCCGACGGCGCCAATGCCCACCGCCACCGCGAACGTGGTGAGCAGCAGGACGTAGTGCAGGTGGTCCACCTTCACGGCGAAGGTGGAGCCCTGCTCCGGGAGGAAGAACAGGCGTCGCAGCAGCTCGTTCATCGCGCGCCCCCTTCACCCTCGGAGAGCACCTGCCGCATGGCCGCGTCGATGGGCTGGTGGATGACGCCCGCGTCCACGTCCACCCAGCCGTAGCCCTCCAGTTGCTCGCGCTGCCGGGCCTTCAGCGCGTCCGCTCTCCGGTCCAGAGAGAAGGGGGGCTGATCAATCATGCCGATCTGCTGGGTGCTCGCGGGCACCGGGAGGGGGCGCTCGGTGCCGGGACGCCAGAGGACCCACAGCGCCCACGCCGCGACGCTGGCCGCCGCGAGCAGCGCCAGCGCCACGGCGCCGACGCGCAGCAGCCACGCGGTGGGCAGCCGCTCCAGCTCCGGAGGCGGTGGACGGGGTTCGCTCATGGCGGGCGCACCTGGAGCGAGTGGACGAGATACGGATCCGACACGGGCACGGGGTAGGTGCCACGCGCGAGCCAGAGGGCCGCCGCGACGGACAGCCCGCCCACGCCCACCCACGCGGTGAGCGCCGTCCACGGGATGACGACGGCCTCCGGGAAGAGCGAGGGGAACAGCAGCCACGCCACGTCCACGGCGTGCATCGCGAGCATCCACAGCGACACGGCCCCCAGCACCCGGGGGCGCGCCTTGAGTTCGCGCGACAGGAGGAGCGCGAAGGGGAGGATGAAGTGGCCCAGCAGCAGCACGAGCGACAGCACGCCCCAGCCGTCCTCCAGGCGGACGCGGTACCAGCTCACCTCCTCGGGCAGGCCGGCGATCCACATGAGCATGAGCTGCGAATAGGCGATGTAGGCCCAGAAGCAGACGAAGGCGAACAGCAGCGTGCCCAGCCGGTGGTAGTGGCCGGGGGACAGCAGGCTGCCGAAGTGCTGGGTGTCGCGCGTGGCCGCGCCCGCGATGATCATCAAGGCCAGCGCGCCCACGAACGCGCCAGAGAAGACGTGGACGGCGTAGACGGTGGACTGCCACGTCGCCTCCAGCGACATCATCCAGTCCAGCGTCATGAAGGAGAACGTGAGGCCCAGCGCGGGCAGCGAGCCGCCGCCCAGCCGCCGCTGCCACACCGTCCAGCGCAGGTCGCCCGTCGCGTCCTGGCTCACGGACCAGCGGTGCAGCAGGTGGCCCACGCATCCCCAGACGAGGAAGTACAGCGCCGCGCGCACCAGGAAGAAGGGCACGTTGTTGTAGAGCCGCCGGTGTTCGAGCACATGCAGCGTGTGTTCGCCCAGGTCCGCGGACGGAGCGACCCACGGATACAGGTGGCGCATCCCCAGCGCGAGCGGCACGAACAGCACAAGGAACAGCGGCGCGGTGGCGGAGCAGACCTCCAGCGCGCGGCGCAGCACCACGGGCCATCGCGCCTTCGACGCGTGGAAGGAGGCGAGCAGCAGCAGCGCGCCCAGGCACAGGCCCAGCCAGTAGGTGAACCCGAAGAGGTAGCCCGCCAACGCTTGGCGCAGGTCGAGGACAGCACCGACGGCGGTGGCGGCGAGCCCCACGACACCCAGCGCCGCGCTGATGAGCAGCGCACGCCGTCCGCCTTCGAAGCGTGGAAGCACGGGAGGAGTCATCGCGCGCGAACCTCCTCATGGCCGAACCGCACACGGAGGGTGGCGCGCGCAGAGGTCGAGGCCCCCAGGCCTTCCGACCTGAAAACAGTCTTCATGAGTGAGAAGCTGAGAGTCCCGCCAGGGCCCCCCTCCGGCGGCGCGGCCCTGAAACCTGTCCGACTGTCGGACAGGTTTGGACCGCTTCGGTCGCGGGGGCGGCTGCTCCACCTACGCCTTGAGAGCCTGTCCGACTGTCCGACAGGTTTGGGCCGCCGTGTCGGACCGGGGGTGTACGAAATGGGGGTCGTCATCTTGCTCCGACCTCCTGGCGCAGCCGTGCCTGCACCTCGGGCGGCGCGGCAGTGAGCGGTGCGCGCTGGCTGCGGCCCAGGGCTCGCAGGTACGCGACCACGGCCCAGCGTTCATGCGGCGTGAGCTGCGGGCCGTATGCGGGCATCACGCCGAAGCCGTGGGAGATGACCGCGAAGTAGAAGCCCGGCGGGTGCGGCAGCTCTCCCGTCGTGGAGGGCTCGTTGAGGCGTCCCTCCATCGCGAGGCCCCTTGGCCCCACTAGCGCCGCCTGCCGGGCTCTCGCCGTGCCTGCGTCACTCACCGGCACCTGCTCGCTCCCGGACTCCGGAGCCACACCGGACGTCGCCCACGCTCGGGGCCAGCCTGCATCGCTCGTCCACGCGACCGCGGCTCCGGGCCGCCCTGCATCGGCCGTGTCCCTCACGGCGCCCCACCCGTCCACCCTTTGGGGCAGCGGGAAGGCCTCCGGGCCCACCCTCGCGGTCACGGCCTGCGTCCCCGTGTATGGGGCTTCGCCCTCCACGACCCCGTAGACCACCTGGCTCGCGTGGTCGTGCGGCACGAACAGCCCGGGCGGCCGGCGCTGCGGCATCTTCCTGGCCACGATGGCGTCCCCGTCTCCCGTCAGCCCGTGGCACACCGCGCACCAGGTCTCATAGGCCGTGCGCCCCTCCTCCAGCAGCCGCCGGGTCAACGGCACCGGCACGGCCTGGAGCCATCGCCCGTCCGCCGTGAGCTCCCGCGTGTCCCCACGCGCGCGCCACTCCCGGGCCACCGTCCCCGGGACCAGGGGCCGCATGGCCCGGCCGTCGTCGAAGAACGTGCTCGCCTTGAACGCCTGCGCTCGCGGCTGCGACGCCATGGGGTCCGTGTCGTCGCACGCGGCCACTCCGCCCAGCAGCACCATGAGCGCCCAGCGCTTCATCGCGCGCCCTCCTCCACCACCGACACCTGCCGCGCTCCCAGCTCGCGCAGCGCCGCCTCCACCTTCGGCGCGTCCTCGCCGTCCACCGCCACGCTCGCCCAGAAGCCGTCCACGGAGGCGCTGCGGAAGGACTCCACGTCGAACACCGGGTGCGTCACGTGCGGGAAGCCGAAGAGCACCATCAGCGCGCCGAAGATGGTCAGCGCCGCGCTCAGCACGCCCAGCTCGAACGTGATGGGCAGGTTCGTGGGCACGCTGTGCAGCGGCCGTCCTCCCACGTCCAACGGATAGTCCACCGCGTTCGTGAACCACTGGGTCACGTACGCGAACACCGCCCCTCCCAGCCCCGCCCCCAGGGTCAGCATCGGCAGCCACGAGCGCTTCAGCCCCAGCGCCTCGAACGTCTCCTCCACCGGGAACGGCGTGTGCGCGTCCAGTTGCGCGAAGCCCCTCGCCCGCAGGTCCTTCAGCGCGGCCACCAGCGCGTCGCTGGACGCGAACTCTCCCAACACCCAGTGGCGGCTCATGGCGCACCGCCTGGCGGTGTGCCCTGCTCGCGCCGGAACTCGAGCGACGCGTCCACCTCGCGCTGGAGCTCCTTCATCTCGCTCACGGACACGGGCGGCACGAACTTCAGGAACAGCAGGAACGCCGTGCCGAAGAACGCCACCGTGCCGCCCAGCAGGCTCCAGTCCACCCACGTGGGCCGGTACGCCGCCCAGGACGACGGCAGGAAGTCCATGCTCAACGACGCCACCACGATGAGGAAGCGCTCCGTCCACATCCCCACGTTGATGAGCAGCGCCGCCACCCACAGCACCACCACGTTCGTGCGCAGCCGGGAGAACCAGAACACCTGCGGCACCCCCACGTTGCAGAACACCTGCATCCAGAACAGCGGCGCGTAGGGCCCGGAGAACTCCGCCTGCGTGGCGTGCATCTCGAAGGGGTTGCCGCTGAACCAGGCGAAGAAGTGCTCCTGGATGTAGCCGTAGGCCACCATCCACCCCGTGGCCATCAGCACCTTCGCCATGTTGTCCAGGTGCAGCGGCGTCACCACGTGCTCGATGCCCAGCGCCTTGCGCGCGGGGATGAGCAGCGTGAGCACCAACGCGAAGCCGCTGAACACCGCGCCCGCGACGAAGTACGGCGGGAAGAGGGTCGTGTGCCAGCCCGGCAACTGCGCCACCGCGAAGTCGAAGGACACGATGGTGTGCACGCTCACCACCAGCGGCGTGGCCAGCCCCGCCAGCAGCAGGTAGCCCGTGCGCCACTGCCGCCAGTGCTTCGCGGAGCCCCGCCACCCCAGGCTCGCCAGCCCGTACCAGAAGCGCGCCCGGGGCGTCCTCGCCGTGTCGCGCGCCGTGGCCAGGTCCGGAATCAGCCCCACGAACCAGAACAGCAGCGACACCGTGAGGTACGTCCCCACCGCCGCGATGTCCCACGTGAGCGGCGAGCGGAACTGCGGCCACGCCCGCAGGCTGCTGGGATAGGGCACCAGCCAGTAGAACTTCCACGGCCGCCCCAGGTGCAGCAGCGGGAAGAGCCCCGCGCACGTCACCGCGAAGAGCGTCATCGCCTCCGCGAAGCGGTTGATGGACCCGCGCCACTTCTCCTGGAACAACAGCAGGATGGCGCTGATGAGCGTCCCCGCGTGGCCAATTCCAATCCACCACACGAAGTTGGTGATGCCGAACGCCCACGCCACCGGGATGTTGTTGCCCCACGTCCCCACGCCCACGAAGAGCGTGACGCCCACCGCCACCGCCAGCAGCGCCGTCCCCGCGAGCCCCAGCCCCAGCAGCGTCCACCAGGTCCGGCCCGCGGGGCGGTGCACGTAGGCCAGCAGCGACTCGCTGTAGGCGCGGTCGGAGTGGCGCCCCTCCAGCAGCGGGTGCTCGGTGAGCGGGTCCCCGGGCGCGGGCACCTGCGGGTCGGCGGTGCTCATGCGCCTCCCTTCGGCGCCGGGTTCTTCAAGCGCACCAGGTGCACCGTGCGCGGCCGGGTGCCCAGCGAGTTGAGCAGCTTGTAGTGCCTCGGGTCCTCGTGCTCGCGGCGCACGCGCGACTCCGGCGCGCGCAGGTCCCCGAAGGTGATGGCCTCCGTGGGGCAGGCCTGCTGGCAGGCGGTGTGGACCTCGCCTTCACGCACGTCCCGGTGCTCCGAGCGCGCGACGGTGCGCGCCCGTTCGATGCGCTGCACGCAGTACGTGCACTTCTCCATCACGCCGCGCGAGCGCACCGTCACGTCCGGGTTCTGGCGCAGGCGCGCGAGGGGCTCTCGCCGCTGGTACTCCAGGTAGTTGAAGCGGCGGACCTTGTAGGGGCAGTTGTTGGAGCAGTACCGCGTGCCGATGCAGCGGTTGTAGACCATCTGGTTGAGGCCCTCGTCCGAGTGGACGGTGGCGTTCACCGGGCACACGTATTCGCAGGGCGCGGCCTCGCAGTGCACGCACGCCACGGGCTGGGTGATGAAGCCCGGGTCGTCCGGGTCGCCCAGGAAGTAGCGGTCGATTCGCAGCCAGTGCATCTCCCGGCTGCGCAGCACCCCGTCGCGCCCCACCACCGGTACGTTGTTCTCCGACTGGCAGGCCACCATGCACGCGCTGCACCCCGTGCACCGGTGCAGGTCGATGGCCATGGCCCACTGGTGGCGGTCGCTCTTCAGCAGCGCGCCTGGCGGATAGAGCCGCTCGCCGTCCTCCTGGAGTGCGTGGAGCGCCTGGGGCTTCGCGTGGAAGGACGCCTGCGGGAGCTGGAGCGCCAGTTGGCGGCCCTCCATGCTCCAGTGCTCCTGCGTGAGCGCCAGCGCGTGGTGCCGGCCCGTGCGGGTGACGGTCGGAGTGCCGACGGCCCACGGGCGGTCCTGGAAGCGCAGCGCGTACGCGTTGACGCCGACGCCCTGGCCCACCGGGCCCACGCGCTCGCGGCCGTGGCCCAGCGCCAGCGTCACCGTGTCGTCCGGCTGGCCGGGCAGCACCAGCACGGACACGTCCACCCCCTGGCCGCGCACCTCGATGCGCGCGACGTCGCCCTTCTCCAGCGACAGGGCCCGCGCGGTGGCCGGGGAGAGCAGCGCCGCGTTGTCCCAGGTGAGCTTCGTCACCGGGTCCGGCAGCTCCTGGAGCCACGCGTTTCCCGCGAAGCGGCCGTCATACAGCCGCGAGTCCAGCACCAGGGACAGCTCCAGTCCCTGGGGCGCTTCCGGTCCCGTGCGCTCCCGCGCGCCCTTCATCACCGCGGCCTCATCCAGCGCGACGCGCGCGGGCGGGGCCTGGGTGCCGGGGATGACGCCGTCCGCGAGCCACTCTTCCCAGCGCGCCTCGAAGTCCGGCGGTGAGTTGGAACGTTCACGCCACAGCGACTTGAGCAGGTCGTACGGGCTTTGGGACTCCAGGCCCGCGAAGACGGACAGGAGCTCCGCCTCGGAGACCGCGCCAGGGAACAGGGGCGCGATGAGCGGTTGCAGCACGGACGCGGTGCCGTCGGGGGCCTGGCCGTCGCGCCAGGACTCGAAGGGATGCGTCGCGGGGACGAAGGTGGGGCAGCGCGCCGCGGTCTCGTCCTCGTGGAGGCCGTGGTACAGGCGGAAGGGGACACGCTCCAGACGGCGCGTGAAGTCCGAGTCCACCGCCGCCGTCCAGGCCGGGTTCCACGCCGTGATGATCAGCGTGTCCACCCGCCCGTCGGACAGCTCGCCCAGGAGCGAATTCAGCGCCTCCGGGTCTCCGTCCGGGAGCGCCACGGGTTCGAGCAGCCGGGGCGTGTTGCCCAGCGCCTCGTCCAGCGCGAACGCCAGCGCATGCACCAGCGGCGGCTGGCGCGGACCCACCGTCACCCGGCCCTGCCCCCGATGCGCGAGCAGGTCGCTCGCCGCGCCGCGCACCCAGGCGCGCTGGGCATCCGTGAGCGCGGTCGGTGGAACGCGCAGGCCCGCGAGTCCCGAGGCCAACGCGGGGGAGACACGCTGACGCGGCCCGCCTTCCGCGGAGGGGCCGGGCGCGGGCGCTGATGGAGCGCGTGCATTCGCGCCCCTTCCATCAGCGTTCCCATGGCGTGCGTTCGTGCTGCCTGCATCGGCGGAGCCTTGCGCGGGCGCTGTTGGAGCACGCGGTTCAGGCGCGGGCGCTGAGGGTGCTTGCATGTCGGCGCCCTGCCCCGCTGGCGCAGCTCCGCTCAACCCCGCGCCCACCTCCGCCGCCAGCGCGAGCATCAGCGCGATGCCCTGCGACGGACGCAGCCGCAGCCGTTCGTCGGCGAAGCCGCCCGTGACGGTCAGCGTGCCCTCCGCGACCCACAGCCGGTTCATCGCCTCCGGCTTGCGCGCGTTCACGAAGTCGCGCGCCGCGCGCAGGTTCCCGGGCTGCGTCGTCGCGAGGAAGTCGTCGTCCACCGCCACCACCACCGCGCGCCCGACGTCGTGCACCACGTCCAGCACCCTGCCGTATGCCAACCGGGTGCCCTCGCGGCGCCCGTCCGCCAGGGCCGCGCCACAGGGGACGATCCTCGCGGACGGGAAGCGCTGCTGGATGCGCGCGTACAGCGCCTGCACCAGCGGGCTGCTCGTGGGCTCCACCAGGAAGCGCAGCCCCGCGCCTTGGTCGTCGCGCTCGGCTTGCTTGCGCAGCGCATCCCTCACGGTGCTCCACGCGGCCTCCACGCCCTGCAACCGCGCGGTCTTCGCCCTCGCGGGGTCATAGAGCCCCAAGAGCGCCGCCTGCTCGAACACCCCCGCCGCGCCCAGGCTCGCCGGGTGCAGCGGGTTGCCCTCCACCTTCGTGGGCCGCCCCTCGTGGCTCTCCACCACCAGCCCCACCGTGCGGCCGCCCCACTCCAGCCCCGTGGCGAAGTGCAGCGGCACCCCCGGCGTCAGCCCCTCCGGCGGCGTCGAGTACGGGAGGATCTTCTCCGGCGGCTGACGGAAGCACCCGCTGAAGCCCGCCGCCGCCAGTGACGCCGTCGCGAGCTGCAGGAACGTGCGCCGCGCCACACCCTCCGGCGGGAGCATCGCGCCGGGGGGATGCTCGCGCGACAGGGCCTCGCGTCCGGGCCCTCCCGCGTGCCACTCCTCCAGGCTCCTCCACGCGCGCACCGGCTCCGTCCCGTCAGCGCCGGGCGTCTCGCGGGCCTCCGTCCGTGCGGGGTCGGTCAGAAGTGGCATGTGTTGCAATCCGTCCTCGGGTTCACGTCGAGCGCGGCCTGCACCGCGCGGCCCGTCTCCCTCGGGTCTCCGGGGGGACGCCACGTGAGGTTCGCGACCTCGGACACGGGGCGCAGCCACGGCGCCGGGTCGCGGTGGCAGTCCAGGCACCAGCCCATGGTGAGCGGCGCCACCTGCTGCACCGCCGGCATCGTGTCCACGCGGCCGTGGCAGGTCACGCAGCCCACGCCCTTGTTCACGTGGATCTGATGGCTGAACCAGACGTAGTCCGGCAGCGCGTGCACCCGGTTCCACGGCAGCGCCGTCCCGTCGAAGCCGCTGGCGCGCACCGGCTCCAGCCGCTCGCTCTCGTTCCACACCTGCGCATGGCACCCCAGGCAGCGCTGCGTGGGCGGCACTCCCGCCACCGGCGAGCGCCACGCACCCTCATGGCAGTAGCCGCACGGGATGCCCTCGTCCCCCACGTGGTGCCGGTGGTCGAACGGGAGCGGCTGCTCGTGAGGCGTGAACGAGCCGCGCCCCAGCGGGTTGCGCGCGAGCAGCAACAGCCCCGCCAGCGACGCCGCGGGCACACCCAGGGCCAGGGCGATGAACGCCCGCAGCACCGAGTCAGTCCCCGGGCGAAACAGCGGAGCCATGCCCCTCCCCCCATGCAGCGTGGAGCCTCCGCGGATGCACGGGCCGGAGGCGCGCGCGACAGTGGGCGCGGCCGCATGGCGGCCACCAGCCTCCCGTTCGCGTCCCGTCGCGTTTCACACGGCCAGGGCGCGCGGCGTTCTCCAGCCCACGGCAGGGCTGTCCCCCCGTACAGCGCGCGAGCCCCGCGCGCTGAGCGGCCCCGCGCCTCAGGACGGCAGCGTGCGCCCGCGCACGGACGCAGAGGCCGTCATCACCGACGCCGCGCCCACGTACACGTCCACCGGAGACAGCGGCCCGGAGCCCGGCAGCGCCGCCAGCTCGCGCACCACCGAGTCCCGCCCGTGGCACTCCACGCCGTGCCCCAGGCAGTCGCGCAGCGCCCCCTGGAGCCCCACGGCGGAGTCCGCCCCGCGCGCCTCCAGCACCCCGCGCAGCACGTCCCGCAGCGCGGGCGACACCCCACCCAGCGCCGCGTCCACGCCCGCCGCGTCCTCGGGGACCACCGTGTTCCCGCAGACCAGCTCCACCAACACCCGCCCCAGCGCGCGCAGGTCCTCTCCCGGCGAGCCCACCGCGCCCTCGCGCACCGGCGGCTCCACCGCCTCCTGCCGCGTCGGCGACATGAAGCGGCGCAGCAGCGGACGCGCGCGCCCGAGCCCGAAGTCCGTCAGCGTCACCTCACCGCGCGGCCCCACGCGGACGCGGTGCGCATGCACGTCCCCGTGCACCACGCGCGCGCCATGCGCGGCCTGCAGCGCTCCCGCCACCTCCGCGCCCACGTGACACACGAACGCCTCCGACGGCCGCCCGCCCCGCCCCAGCACCCGCCGGCGCGCCGTGGCCAGCGAACAGCCCGGGACGTAGTCCGACACCACCGTCAGCGTGTCGCGCACGTCCACCTGGAAGCCATGGAGCCTCGCGATGCCCGGGTGCCGCAGCGGCAGCGCGCGCGCCAGCGCCTCCTCCAGCGGACGCCGCGTCTCCGGCGCCAGACCCGACGCCAGCAGGAACGTCTTCACCACCAGCGGGCGCGCGTCCGAAGCGTCCGGCTCCAGCGGCCACACCAGGGACACCCACTCGCCCAGCGGACCCCTCCCCAGCGGATGCAGGGGGGCGAACGCGGGCAGCCGGGTGGCGAACGGAAGCACGGACATGGCAACCTCCAACCCAACACATCCAACCCGTGACGTCAACGCATGGCGCCCTACGTCACGGGTCCTGCATTCCCCGACACCCGGGCACACGGCCCGGGGTGCCGGGGAAGGCCCGAGACTAGAAGTAGCCGCCGACCGTGGTGGTGATGCCCAGCGTCACGTCGTTGCCCGCGAAGTAGCCCTGCTCCGAGCCCAGGCTGCCCACGTCCTGGCTGATGATGGCGCGCACCTGCGGACCCGCGCCGATGAAGAAGTTCGGCGTGAGGTGGAAGAGGACGGGGGCGTTGAAGTCCAGGACGAAGTTCACGTCGCTGGCGCCCGGCACGTGGGCGAACTGCACGCCGAAGCCCGCCTTGGGCCAGAGCGACACGCGCTCGCCGAGCGGCAGGTGGTAGCCCACGCGGCCCAGCACGCCCAGGCCCACGACGGTGCTGTCACCGAAGCCGAAGGCCACCAGCGCGGACGCGCCCACCGACAGGTTCTGCTGGAGGAAGTAGTCCGCGGAGGGCTCCAGGCGGATCAGGAACACCTCGGAGGCGGTGTTGTAGCCCAGGAAGCCGTTGAGGTCCTGGCTGATGACCATCTGGCCCGCCTGGCCGAACGACGACGACCGGCCCGGGTTCGCGTTCAGGTTCGGCTCCTCGGCCGCCATCGCCGGCACCGACACCGCGAGACCCGCCGCGACCGCAAGACCCGTCCACTTGCTGTTTCCACGCATCGATGTTGCTCCCCTCGTTCGCGCCCGGCCGACCCTTCCCGGAGCGCATGCGGGGCCTCTTCTAGCCAAAGCCCGCCGCAACGCGAGGATGTTTTCCGACCCACCCAACACTTCGTTGACACGCCACCATCAGCGCCGCGAACGGAAAAATCCTGTTCGCGGCCCCTCCGGCGCCGGTGACGTCTGATCGCGGCCTGTCTCAGCGGACCGCGCGCATCAGGCCGCGCGTGCCCAGCACCGCGCCGCCCACCACCCCGCCCGTGAGCGCGGCCAGTCCCAGCGTCGCGGTGAAGCGCTTCCACGCGGGCGTCGGCGGCACGCTGCCCCGGGGCCCCACGCCCGCGGTCACGGGGGTGAAGAGGTTGCCCTCGGGCCGGTCCAGCGGGGTGTCCGTCGTCTGCATCCGCGCGCCGAAGCGGGACAGCACCGCCTTGCCCACGGAGGGCGCCACGCCGTTGAGCCACAGCATCAGCCGCCCCTGGAGGAACGCCGGCACGGACGTGCGGCCGGGCCGCTTCGCCAGGCGCACCACCGCGCGGGCCACCAGGTCCACGTCGTACGTGGGGGGCACCGGCACGGGCTTCTTCCCCAGCATCGTGGGCGCGTGGTCGAACATGGGCGTGGACACGGACGGCACCATCACGTTGGAGACGTGGATGCCCGTGCCGGCCAGCTCCATCTCCAGCGCCTGCGCCCACCCCAGCGTCGCGTGCTTCGCGGACGCATACGCGGACAGCAGCGGCGCGGCCCCCGCCGCCAGCATGGACTGCACGTTGAGCACGTGGCCGTGGCCCTGCTTCCGGAAGTGCGGCAGCACCGCGCGCGCGAAGCGGAAGTAGCCGAAGCACGACACGTCGAACACGCGCGTGATGTGCTCCCAGGGCAACTGGTCGAAGTAGCCGTAGGACTGCACCGCCGCCGCGTTCACCAGCAGGTCCACGCGGCCGTAGTGCGCCACGCACTCGCGCACGACGCGCTCCACGTCCTCGGCCACCGTCACGTCGCCGTCGCTCACCAGGCACTCACCGCCGCGCTGGAGCACCTCCACGCGCAGCCGCTCCAGGGCCGACTGGCGCCGGGCGGTCACGCACAGCCGCACCCCGGCCTCCGCCAGCCGCAGCGCGGACTGCCACCCCACGCCGCTCGACGCGCCCGTGACGATGGCCACCTGTCCCCTCAAGTCCTCGTGACGCGCCATGCGCTTTCGCCCCTCCTCGGCCAGAGGTGGGCCTTCCGCCCTGGCTTCGCACGAGGCAAGCCCGCGGAATCCTCCGCGTCCCCGCCCGCTCGCACGGCCGTCCTCCGGCCGGGGGGCCGCCGCCTACGACCAGGAGACGTCGTAGTAGGCGTCCACCAGGGACTGGGCGTACCCGCGCACCTGCACGTCGTGCACGCCCGTCACCTCCAGCGCGGACTGGAGGATGCCCTCGTTGTAGGGCACCGGCATCAGCGAGCGCTTCATGATGACCCGGCCCGACGTGGGGCCCGTCCACTCCACGGAGCGCTCGCCGAAGTTCAGCGCCGTGCGGTAGCCGGAGTGCATCAGCTCCAGCAGCCGCTTCGGGTCACCGCCCGCCTGCTGCACGAAGTCGCGCGCGAACATGGAGTTGAGGAAGTCCAGCATCGCCTGCGTGCCAATCTGCCGCTGCGCCGCATCATGGCCGCCGACGAGCGGCGACAACTGCTCCGCCGCCACGTAGGACAGCCGCAGGAAGCGCGGGAACGGATAGGTCTGCATGGGGATGAAGTCCGCCGTCTCCTCCACCAGCTCCAGACAGCGCTTCACCGCGTCCGGCCCGCCCAGGAAGCGGACCGCGTCCAGCACGCCCAGGAAGAACAGGCCCCGGCTCGTCTCCTCCGGCGCCGTCGCGGCCAGACGCGCTTCCAGGTCGCGGGCGACGTCCTCGGGTAGATTCAGCGTGCCAGCCGGCATCTGCGTCGTCCTTTGAATGAGGGGGAATGGACCAGGCGGGGACCTGACGGGGCGCGAGGATTCCACAGGTCCCGCTCCATCGCGAGTCCTCGATGCGCACGCGCCGCGCCACGCGACACATGTTTCACGACGTGTGAGGTCCTTGCTGGCCTTCCCCGGATGGCGGAAGGAAGTGGCGCACCACCTCCATCAGTGACGCCACCGACACGGGCTTGCGCAGGTAGGCCGCCGCGCCCGGCGGATGGAAGGGGCTGCCGGACAGCACGATGATGGGCACGCCCTCCAGCATGCGCTCCTGGGACAGCCTCGCGAGGAAGGCCTGTCCGTCCATCACCGGCATCATCAGGTCCAGCAGCACCAGTCCCGGACGCGGGTGGGACTTCAGCCAGCTCCAGGCATCCGCACCGTGGATGCACTGCGCGACGCGATAACCTTCCAGCTCCAACAGCGTCGCGACCGCATCCCGGAGGTCTTCTTCGTCCTCGATCAACAGGATGAGAGGGGCACTGTCCGTCATGCGGTTTCTCCACTCGCTTTCCGCCACGCATCCGGCCGTCGCGTGGCTGTGTGGGGATTCCGGCTCCGCCTGGAGACCCGGAGGTCCGCGGGGGGGAGGAGCCGGAAGAGGCATTGGCGCCGTGGAGAAATAACGACTCGAACCCCCCGGCCTGATTTCTTTCACCGCGCGTTTTCGTGCCTGCCCGCCTGCTCTCGCGTCCGCTACTGGACGTGGCCACGGGGCCGGCGGCACTGGCCCTCGCCGCCGCGCGTCCCCATCTTCAGGCTGGGGAGACGCGTGCGCGTCCTGAGAGAGGAGCGGCCTTGAAGTTCCGCGACCTGTTGAATGGCTGGCCGGTGCTGCGTCAGTTCGCCCGGGGAGATGGCCGGGCGCTGGGCGACACGGCGATGTCGGCGCGAAGCCGCTCGCTGGCTCCGCGCACGAAGTCCGCTGATGCCATCGTGAAGTCCATCTGTCCGTACTGCGCGGTGGGCTGCGGGCAGGAGGTGCACGTGCGCGACGGGCGCATCCTCGACATCGAGGGCGACCCGCACTCGCCCATCTCCCGCGGCCGGCTGTGTCCCAAGGGGGCCGCGACCTTCCAGTGGGTCACGGGCACGCAACGCGTGCGGCAGGTCCTCTACCGCCGCCCCGGCGGTACGGAGTGGGAGCCCATCCCCCTGGAAGAGGCGATGGACAAGGTGGCCGAGCGCGTGAAGCGCACGCGCGACGCGACGTTCGAGGTGACGGACGCGAAGGGCCAGTGGGTGAACCGGACGCTGGGGATGGCGCACCTGGGCGGGGCGACGCTGGACAACGAGGAGAACTACCTCCTCAAGAAGCTCTTCAGCGCGCTGGGTGTGGTGCAGGTGGAGAACCAGGCTCGAATATGACACGCGTCCACGGTGCCCGGTCTGGGCATCACGTTCGGCCGCGGCGGAGCCACGACGTTCCAGCAGGACCTGCAGCACTCGGACTGCATCCTCATCCAGGGGTCCAACATGGCCGAGTGCCATCCGGTGGGCTTCCAGTGGGTGATGGAGGCGAAGGCCCGGGGCGCGAAGGTCATCCACGTGGATCCGCGCTACACGCGCACCAGCGCGGTGGCGGACGTGTACGCGCCCATCCGCGCGGGCACGGACATCGCGTTCCTGGGCGGGCTCATCCACTACGTGCTGGAGCACGAGCGCTACTTCCGGGACTACGTGGTGCACTACACCAACGCTGCCACGCTCATCCGCGAGGGCTTCCAGGACACGGAGGACCTGGAGGGGCTCTTCAGCGGCTACCAGCCGGAGGCCAACCGCTATGACATCGCGTCCTGGCAGTACCAGGGCGCGGCGGGCGCCATCCCGGCGGCGGGCCACAAGGAGCTGACGGACGAGCCGGGCGCGGGCGGCGGCGGGCACGACCACCGCGTGGACGTGCACGACGAGCACCGCGACGAGACGCTCCAGCATCCCCGGTGCGTGTTCCAGCTCCTGAAGCGCCACTTCTCCCGCTACACGCCGAAGGTGGTGTCGCAGGTGTGCGGCGTGGAGGAGGCGCTGTTCCTCCAGGTGGCGCGGACGCTGTGTGACAACTCCAACCCGGAGCGCACCAGCGCGTTCTGCTACGCGGTGGGCTGGACGCAGCACTCGGTGGGCGTGCAGTACATCCGCACGGCGGCCATCCTCCAGTTGCTGCTGGGCAACATCGGCCGGCCCGGCGGCGGCATCCTCGCCCTGCGCGGGCACGCGTCCATCCAGGGCTCCACGGACATCCCCACGCTCTACAACCTGCTGCCCGGCTACCTGCCCATGCCGCGCGCGAACGCGCCCGCGGACGGCCTGGAGCACTACCTCCGGAACAACCCGTCCGGCAGCGGCTGGTGGTCGGAGTTCCCCAAGTACGCGGTGTCGCTGCTCAAGGCGTGGTTCGGGGACAAGGCCACGCAGGACAACGGCTACCTGTTCCGCCACCTGCCCCGGCTGACGGGCAATCACTCGCACATGCAGACGGTGGCGGACATGGCGGACGGGAAGCTCCAGGGCTACTTCGTCATGGGGGAGAACCCCGCCGTGGGCAGCATGAACGGGGCGCTCCAGCGCAAGGGGCTGCGCCACCTGGACTGGCTGGTGGTGCGCGACTTCACCCTCATCGAGACCGCCGAGTTCTGGCGCACGGCGCCGGAGGTCCAGGCCGGGCAGGTGCGGCCGGAGGACATCCCGACGGAGGTCTTCTTCTTCCCCGCCGCCTCGCACACGGAGAAGGACGGCAGCTTCACCAACACGCAGCGGCTGCTGCAATGGCATCACAAGGCGGTGGAGCCGGCGGGGGACACGCGCAGCGAGCTGCACTTCGTCTACCACCTGGGGCGCAAGCTGCGGGAGCGCTACGCCGGCTCCACGGACCCGAAGGACGCGCCGCTGCTGGATTTGACGTGGGACTACCCCACGCACGGGCCGCACGCGGAGCCCTCCGCCGAGGCGGTGCTGAAGGAAGTCAACGGCTACACGGTGGCGGACGGCAGGCCGGTGGACGGCTTCACGGCGCTGAAGGACGACGGCTCCACGGCGTGCGGCTGTTGGATCTACTCGGGCTGCTACAAGGACGGCGTCAACCAGACGGCGCGGCGCAAGCCGGGGCAGCAGCAGACGTGGGTGGCGCCGGAGTGGGGCTGGGCGTGGCCGTCCAACCGGCGCATCCTCTACAACCGCGCGTCCGCGGACGCGAGCGGCAGGCCCTGGAGCGAGCGCAAGCGCTACGTGTGGTGGGACGCGGAAGAGAAGAAGTGGACCGGCGAGGACGTGCCGGACTTCATCGCGGACCGGCCGCCAGAGTACCGGCCGCCCGAGGGCGCGACGGGGCTGGCGACCCTCGCGGGCAATGATCCGTTCCTGATGCAGGCGGACGGCAAGGGCTGGCTCTTCGCGCCCAGCGGGATGATGGACGGGCCGCTGCCCACGCACTACGAGCCCATGGAGTCGGTGGTGCCCAACCCGCTCTACGCGCAGCAGTGCAGCCCCACGCGCGAGGAGTGGCGGCGCAAGGACAATCCCTATCACCGGGCCTGGGGCGACCCGCGCTATCCGTACCTGGTCACCACGTACCGGCTCACCGAGCACCACACCGCGGGCGGCATGTCGCGCTGGCTGTCCTGGCTGAGCGAGCTGCAGCCGGAGATGTTCTGCGAAATCTCCCCGGAGCTGGCGCGCGAGAAGGGGCTGAAGAACGGGGACTGGTGCACGCTGGCCACGGCGCGCGGGGACCTGGAGTGCCGGGCGCTCGTCACGGAGCGCATCCGCCCGCTGAGGGTGAAGGGGCGCCAGGTGCACCAGATTGGCCTGCCGTACCACTGGGGCGTCACGGGGAGAGTGCGCGGCGAGGGGGCCAACGAGCTGACGGCGTTCGTCGCGGATCAGAACGTGGACATCCAGGAGTCGAAGGCGTTCACGGCGGACCTGCGGGCGGGGCGGATGCGCTCGGGGGAGCGGGCCGCGGCGGGAGCGGCGCCGCCTCCGTTGACGGTGCCGGAGGTGCCGCGCGACGTGACGCCCCAGGCGGACCACGCGGAGACGCAGGAACCCGAGGGGAAGGGATAGGCGCATGGGGAGCCGCAAGGGGTTCTTCACGGACACGACGCTCTGCATCGGCTGCAAGGCGTGCGAGGTCGCGTGCAAGCAGTGGAACCAGCTCCCGGACGACGGCTTCCACTTCACGGGGATGTCCTACGACCACACGGCGCACCTGGGCGCGGCGACGTGGCGGCACGTGGCGTTCGTGGAGCGGCCGGTGCCGTTGCAGGGGCAGACGTCGGGCGCGGGGGACTTCTCGTGGCTGATGATGTCGGACGTGTGCAAGCACTGCCAGCGCGCGGGGTGCCTGGAGGCGTGCCCCACGGGCGCCATCGTGCGCACGGAGTTCGACACGGTCTACGTGCAGCCGGACGTGTGCAACGGCTGCGGCTACTGCGTGTCGGCGTGTCCGTTCGGGGTGATTGACCGGCGCGAGGATGACGGGCGCGCGTGGAAGTGCACGCTCTGCTACGACCGCATCGGTGACGACCAGACGCCCGCGTGCGCGAAGGCGTGCCCCACGGCGTCCATCCAGTACGGCGACCTGGACGAGCTGCACGCGAGAGCGGAGTCGCGGGTGCGCGACCTGCATCAGCGAGGCATGACGGACGCGTACCTGTATGGGAAGGACGCGCAAGCCCAGCCGGGCACGGGCGGGCTCAACGCGTTCTTCCTGCTGATGGACAGGCCGGAGGTCTACAACCTGCCGCCGGATCCGGTGGTGCCGACGAAGAAGGCGCTGCGCTCGTGGGCCTCGGTGGCGATGGGCGCGGTGGGCATGGTGGCGGTGGCGCTGGGCGCGGTGGCGTTCGGCCGGGAGGGGCGCGGATGAGCGACGACACGCTGTTGGATCGGCTCCAGCGCAAGGCGGACGGGCGGAACATCGACCCGCGCGCGGGCATCCTGGAGGGCGAGGGTGCACAGCAGCGGGTGAAGGACCCGGAGCCCGCGCGGCAGGGGATGGACGTGCTGACCACGGTGCCGTCGCGCTCCGGGCCGGACAGCGCGGAAGCTCCGAGCTACTACGGCCTGCCGGTGTTGAAGGAGCCGCTGTGGATCTGGACGGTCCCGGCGTACTTCTACGTGGGCGGGGTGGCGGGCGCGGCGAGCGTGCTCGGGGTGGCGCTGGAGCACCTGGGGGGACGCAGGCTGGAGCGGCTGGCGGAGCGCTGCCACGCGGTGGCCACGGCGGGGGACATGGTGAGCGCGGGGCTGTTGATCCACGACCTGGGCCGTCCGTCGCGCTTCCTGAACATGCTGCGCGTGTTCCGGCCCACGTCGCCCATGAGCATGGGTTCGTGGGTGCTGGCCGGTTCGGGCGCGGTGAACACGGCGGCCTTCGTGCTGCGGCGGATGCCCGGCGCGCTGGGGGTCATGGGGCGCGCCGCGGGGTGGATGGGCGCACTGCTGGGCCTGCCGCTCGCGGGGTACACGGCGGTGCTGGTGAGCAACACGGCGGTGCCGCTGTGGCAGCAGGTGGGGCGCACGCTGCCGCTGTTCTTCATGGCCTCCGCGACGGCGAGCGCGGGGAGCCTGTTGTCCCTGTTCCCGCACACGGACGCGGAGGAGCGCGTGCTGCGCCGCTTCCGCATCGCGGGCAAGGTGGCGGAGGTGTTCACGCGCGAAGCGGTGGAGCTGGAGGCGCGGCAGGTGGCGGAGGTGGGGAAGCAGCTGCGCACGGGTGCGTCGGGAGCGCTGTGGGCGCTGTCGAGGACATGCTCCCTGGCGGGCCTGGTGATGGACGTGCTGCCGGGACGTGCGAGGTGGAAGCAGGTGACGGCGGACGTGCTGACCACGGTGGGAGCGGTGGCCGCGAGATACGCCGTCATCCAGGCGGGCAAGGCCTCCGCGAGGAACCCGCAGGCCACGTTCCAGGGACAGCGGCAGGGCCTGGGCGCGGCACAGGTGGACGGGAACACGGAGGCGTCGGACGGAAAGCCCCTGAGCTTCCCTTTGCCCGTGCTGGGTCAGGGCTCGGCGCCACGGGCCGGCATGCCCTACGCGCGGTTCATGGTGACTCGGCCGGAGCGGTAATACCGCGTCTTACCTTGTCGGTCGGGAGTGCTACGTTCGGAGCATGATCGAGTCCATCACGCTCGCGAACTTCAAGAGCTTCGGCGAGGAGCAGACCATCCCACTGGAGCCCATCACGGTGCTCGTGGGGCCGAACAACTCCGGCAAGTCGAACTTCATGAGCGTGGCGCGGTTCTTGGGCAACGTTGCTTTGACCGACGTTAGCGTAGCCGCCCAACAAGAAGGGAAGTTCCTCCTCCATGCACCACCATCTGGGGATGGCACCTGCTCTATCGGGTGGAAAACCCCTGAATCCCAATACTCCTTTCAACTTTCGCCATCCATCTCAGTGCTCAGCGAGTACGCGACAGATCCTGATGGTGTCCCGTTCTCATTGGCTTATGGAAAAGTCTTCGTCAGGGGTCGTGAGCACTCCGGATATCTCCACAAAGGAGGCCTCGCCATCCATGAGATGCGTAGTTGGAATCCTCCATTCCATCTCTTCAAGACTCCATGGAAGTCCTTCAGCAATACGAAGTCAGTCAAGCTCTCCCTCACTGCATTACGTGGGGATGCCGAGGTCATTCCCAACCCTGAAATAGGCCTAGATGGCCGAGGACTCGCGGCCGTCTTGGGCCTCTGGCGAGGGGCTGAACCCGAGAAGGTGAACGCGCTCAACGGCTTCCTAACGCGGTGCCTGCCTGAGTTGAAGGACGTGCTTGTGCGTCCAGCGCCAGTGCCAGGACATCAACGCCTCTGGTTCCGGCAGAAAGACGGTCTGGAGTTCGACGCCGAACACGTCTCCGACGGAGTGCTGGCCTTTACCGCGCTTGCCATGCACGCGCTCAGCAGCGAGTCGGGCCAACTCCTCTGCATTGAGGAACCCGAACAGTCCATCCATCCCAAGCGACTCCGTGAACTCGTCGATTTACTCAAGGATCTTGTCCGCGAACGCGGCTGCCAGTTCATCATCGCCACACACTCGACTGTGCTCCTCAATGTCTTCCGAGATGAACTGGAAGCCATCCTCCTCTTCCGCCGCACCGACAAGGGGACGCGCGTGAAGCGTTTGAGCGACGTACCCGAACTGGTCGAGGACCTTCAGAAGACACCACCAGGAGATCTTCTGGAGACCGGCGCCTTCAGCACCGCGTTCTGAAATCCCGTGCTCACGGTCGCAATCGCCAGTGAGTTCCACGCTTACGACGGGGAACTCTACCGTTACCTCCTTGAGCGGGTTCTCGGCACTCCTGTTCACGCATGGGAGAGTGAGCTCAAGTTCGACGGCTGCAAACATGTGCGAAAACAGGCAGGCCTGTATCTCAACACAGCAGCGAAGCATGGCGTCCGCCACGCGCTCGTAGCCGTCGACAATGACGGCGGGAGCAAGCGCAGGCTTCCCCACCACCCGGATCATGACGTCGCACAACAGAGCGCAAACGATGACGGGTGCCGTGTGTGCTGGCTGCACAGCGCCATTCCGCCGGACTGGCGCGAAGACCCCTATCGCTCCTGCGTGATCGTGCCCACGCAGACCCTGGAGACCTGGCTCCTCATCGCCAAGGGCCATGACTTCACAGAGCCGTCTCCCGAGCAGCGCTACAACCGTCAGGCGCTGAAGAAGGACTGCTACGGCAAGCCCCTGCCCTCAAGTCAGGTCATGAAGGGCAAAGCGCTAGAATGGCTCCAGCACCCTGAAGCCATCACACGACTTTCAGCACGCCCAAGCTTCCAGGCCTTCGTCGACCAGGTGAAACGCTGGTGACCTTTACGACAGGTGCGGGACCTGAAGGAGATCCACTGCCATCGCCCGAGGCGGCTGGGAGATCCACTGCGCCAGCGCCCCATCCAGGATCCGCCCGGTCGTGGCCTCGTCGTACTTGAGCGAGCGTCCCAGCGCGCGAGCCAGTCCCACCAAGAGGAAGTCCAGCTTCTCCGCCGCCCGCCGCACAGCGCTGTCCACATGCCTCGAAGTCCGCAGGTGCCGCGCGGCCTCGCTGGCACGCGGTGCTCCCATGGCAGGCAGGTGGTTCGACAGCAGCGCCATCAACACGTCCGGCCCCACATCACTCGCGAGCGCAGCGAGCCGTTCTCCCAGCAGCAGCACGAACCGAGCCTGCTCCTGCTGCTCATCAGCCATCCGCGTTCCTGTATCGAACGACCAGTTCGTGAACCCCTCCGAGTGGGGAACACGCATCTCCGACAGCTGCTTGTGCAGCGACAGGATGAGCACGTACTCCGGCTTCCCTCCCGCGTTCTCCAGCCGCACGCTGACGACCTGACTCCCGGTCCGCAGCCGCTCCTTGAGCAGGCGCAGGAAGGGCTCCCCCTCCGCGCCCTCCAGGGCGTAGCGAATCAGCGAGTTCCAGTCCCGGGTCATCCTGAAAGGGTCCATCCTTCCCTACTCCCCGTCAACCTGCCCCACACGCCCACGTCCCGGACTCACCGCTCCGGCAACGTCACGCCGTAGCGGACCAGGTCCTCCGGCGTGTTCACGTTCGCCAGGGCCCGCAGCTCCGGATCCACCGCGCGCAGTGCGTCCACGGGCAGCACCCGCGTGCGGAACCGCATCAGCAGCCCCCGCAGAGACGGATCCGCCACCAACGCTTCACCCCAGCGTGACACCAACTCCGTACGATAGGCCGCGAACAGGGGCTCCCACCGGCCGTCTCGCTCGATGCACACCGCGTCCACATCCTCGCCCCGTGCTTCCAGCACCACCCGCGCCGCGGCCTCCGTCACAAACGGCATGTCGCATGCCACCGCGAACACCCACCGCGTGCGGGCCGCGCCCAGGGCCGCGTGGACCCCTCCCGGTGCACCCTTGCCCTTCACCGCGTCCGCCACCGTGCGAAGCCCGAAGCGTTCGTACGGTTCCGGAACATTCGCCACCAGCAACACGTCCTCGAAATGCGACCCGAACGCCCGCAGCCGTTCCAGGGTCGTGAGGCCCTCCACGCTCAACAGCCCCTTGGCCACGCCTCCCAACCGGGTCCCCTGCCCCCCTGCCAGGATGGCCAGCGTCACGTCGGGAAAGGTCGCGGATCCGTCCATGTCCGCCGACCCTACACACCTCTCATCCTCCCGGAAAACGCTCCACATCCCGGATATCGCCAAGCCCCTGGGGGAGGGAGCAACCGCGCACCCCACGCCCCCCGTGGACAAGGCACGCGCACCCCGTCGTAGAGTCCGGCCTCCCGTCCTGGACGCATGCCGCTGACTCCCCTCCCCGCCGCGCGACTGGCCGCGCTCGACGCCATCGCGCCCGCGGCGCCCGCCCGCCTTCCCTTGATGGAAGCCCATGGCCGGTTCCTCGCCGCTGGCATCGTCGCGTCACGCGCGCTGCCCGGCTGCGACAACTCCGCCATGGACGGCTGGGCCGTGCGCGCCGGGGAGACCCGGGGCGCCAACCGGGACCGCCCCGCGCGCCTGCGCATCGTCGACACCGTCTACGCCGGCCACCTCCCGCGCCGCGCCCTCCAACCCGGCGAGGCCGCGCGCGTCTTCACCGGCGCCCCCCTCTCCCCCGGCGCCGACGCCGTCGTCCGCCAGGAGGCCGCGCGCCCCACCCCGGACGGCGCCCACGTGGACGTCTTCGTCTCCGTCGACCCCGGCCATGACCTGCGCCGCGCCGGCGAAGAGGTGATGCCCGGCACGCCGCTGTTCCCCGCCGGCCAGCGCGTGGACGCCACCGTGCTCGGCGTGCTCGCGTCGCTGGGCGAGGCCACCGCGCTCGTGCGCCCCGCGCCGCGCGTCGCCGTCGTCGCCACCGGGGATGAGCTCGTCCCCCCCGGCCAGCCCGCGGCGCCCCACCAGGTCTTCGAGAGCAACCGCGTCCTCGTGGCCGCCCTCGCCCGGGAGGCCGGCGCGGACGTCACGCACCTGGCCCGCTCGCGCGATGACGAAGCGGAGCTGCTGGCCCGGCTGGAGACGCTGGCGCCCCAGGTCGACGTGCTCATCACCACCGGCGGCGCGTCCGTGGGCGACAAGGACTGCGTGAAGCGCGTCCTCACCCGGATGGGCGCGCGCTTCCTCGTGGACGGCGTCGCGCTCAAGCCCGGCAAGCCCGTGGCCGTGGCCCGCCTGGGCTCCACCGCCGTCGTCGTGCTGCCCGGCAACCCCGGCGCCGCCACCGTCGCGTTCGACCAGCTCGCGCGCCCCCTCCTCTTCAAGCACCAGGGCGTCATCGAGCAGCGCCGCGTCACCCGCGCCCGCCTCTCCGAACCCCGCCACAAGCAGGCCGGCCTCACCTACCTGGTCACCGTCGCGGCGCTCGAGCCGCGCGAGGACAGCGCCGAGCCGTGGGCCCGCCTGCGCCCCCAGGGCGCCGGACAAATCCTCCAGAACGTGGCGGCCCGGGGCTGGGCCGTGCTCCCCGCCGGCCGCGCCGACTTCGCCCAGGGCGAGTCCGTGGACGTGCAGCGCTTCGACTCGCCGGACTTCCACGCCGTGGAGGCCGGGTGAAGCCTCCTCCCGCGATGGCCCTCGTCGGCCACTCCGGCGCCGGCAAGACGACGCTCCTGGAGCGCCTGCTGCCGGAGCTGGCCTCGCGCGGCCTGCGCGTCGCGTTCGTGAAGCACTCCTCGGATGCGCACCCGCTCCACCGCCCGGGCAGCGACACCGCGCGCCTGGACGCCGCGGGCGCCGTCCTCACCGGCTTCGCCACGCCGGACGGCACGCAGCTCACCACCCGGCGGCCCCTGTCCCCCGCGCTCCTCGCGCGCGACGCGGACCGCGTGGACCTGGTGCTCGTGGAGGGCTGGAAGGACGGCCCCCTCCCGAAGCTGGAGGTGTGGCGCGAGGGCCTGGAGGCCCCGCTCGCGGCCTCGCGCCCCGACGTCCTGGCGCTGGTGACGGACGCGCCCGCGCTGCCCGCCGCCGTCGCCTCGCGCCCGCGCGTGCCCGCCACCGCCCCCGCCGTCGCGGACTTCCTCACCCGCTGGCTGGGCGAAGCCGCCGCGCTGCCGGACGCGCATGCATCGAACGCCCCCACGAGGCCTCCTCTGCCTGAACCTCGCGGCGTCACCCACCGCGCCGTGCGCCGCTTCGACGGAGACACGCTCCGTGCGGCCGAGGATGACCGCGTGGCCGTGGAGGAGCCCCTGGAGATCCGCGTGAATGGCGACCCCGTCGCCACCACCATGAGAACCCCCGGGAATGATCGCGAGCTGGCGGTCGGCTTCCTCTTCGCCGAGGGCATCCTCGATGACCGCGACGACCTGGGCAGCCTCTTCCACTGCGGCCACCCCGGCGAGGAGGGCTACGGCAACGTGCTGGAGGTCGTCCCCGCCGCCGGCGCCGTGCTCGACCTGGAGCGCGTGGAGGCCACCCGCCGCGGCACCCTCACCACCTCCGCGTGCGGCGTGTGCGGCCGCCGAAACGTGGACGACCTGATGGCCACCCGCGCGAGCGTCGCCCCCGGCCCCGTCCTCTCCGCCCGCACCGTGGCCCGCGCCACCGAACAACTGCGCGCCCTCCAGCACACCTTCGAGCTCACCGGCGGAGTGCACGCCGCCGCCGCGCTGGACGCCCACGGCCAACTGCTCGCCGCCCACGAGGACGTGGGCCGCCACAACGCCGTGGACAAGGTGGTGGGCGCCCTGGTGCTGGCCGGCGCCGTGCGCGCCCCGCGCCGGTTGCCCACACCGCCCTTCCCCGCCGCCCCCACGGTGCTCGCCGTCAGCGGCCGGGCCAGCTTCGAAATCGTCCAGAAGGCCGCCCGCGCCCGCATCCCCGTCGTGGTCAGCGTGTCCGCCGCCAGCTCCCTGGCCATCGACCTGGCCCTGCGTGCCGGCGTAACGCTCGCCGCGTTCTCAAGGAACGGCCGCTGCAACGTCTACACGGCGACAGAACGCCTGGAGCCACACCCCCAACCCTCGGGAATTCCTCATGACTTCCGCCATGACTGAGCCCGGTGAAGGGGCAGCCAGCCGCCTGTCAGACCGGCATCGTACATGCAGTCGGCGGCCCCGCCGGGTCATGTGGGGGGCCAGGGGGGATCCAATGACCCCGTCCGACTTCAATGTCCACGCACGGGAACTCACACCCGACGGCTGGGATGGGTGTCCAAGTTTTCACCTGTTGTCATGTATTTCTTGCTGAGCAGTGGTTGCGCCGCGACGCACTATTTGGCAATCTTTCATTTCCTCCTGGTTAAACTTTTCTAGTCTAGACGGTATCCTCTGCAAGAGCCGGACGTGAGCAGAGGGGGGTGGACACGATGAGCAGTGCGACTGCAAGCGCCGAGGTCAAGGCTTCCGGGGCGACGGGGGTGACGGCCGCGGCCGAGGTCACCGATCCGCCGCGCCTGGCCCCTGGCTTCGCGGCGAAGCTGAACCTCACCGTGGACGTGGCGCTGCTGGTGGCGGTGCTGCTGGGCTCCGCCTGGATGCGCGGCGGGCTGACGTTCCCCATGAGCTGGGAGCTGCCCAGCATGGTGGTGACGGCGGTGCTGGTGTGGCTGATCACCGGCACGGCGCTGTGCCTGTATGACTCGCGCTTCGCGGAGCGCAGCAAGCTGGACCACGTGGCGCTGGTGTCCGTCACCACGCTGGCGGTGGTGACCATCCAGGCGGTGCTGGAGCTGGCGATGCCCATGGCGGCCCACGTGGGCCTGGCGCCGCTGCTCTTCATCTTCTGGCCGGTGGCGCTGCTGCTGCGCCTGGGCGTGTTCCGGCAGGTGGCCTCGCAGGAGGCCCCCACGGAGGAGGTGCTCATCGTGGGCACCGGCGCCATGGGCCGCTACACGGGCGAGGACCTGCTCAAGCGCGGCCGTCACAAGATTCTGGGCTACGTGCGCTTCCCGGAGGACCACGCCTCCGGCGACAGCCTGCCGGCGGACGTGCTGGGGCCCGCGGACGAGCTGGAGCGCCTGTTGCGCACGCTGCCCGTCAGCGAGGTCTACATCGCGGGCAACACGCTCAAGCAGGGCGAGTCCATGCAGGCGGCCATCAAGCTGGCGGAGCGCTTCGGCGTGCCGTTCGCGCTGCCAGCGCACTCGTTCCGCCTGGACCGCGCCCGCCCGGTGGAGTCCCGCGCGGTGGCGGACGGCTACCTGCACTTCGCCGCGGTGGCGCCCAAGCCGCACCAGATGGCCATGAAGCGCCTGTTCGACATCGCCGTGTCCGCGGTGGCGCTGTGGGCGCTCCTGCCGCTGTTCGCGGTGGTGGCGGCGGCCATCAAGCTCACCTCGCGCGGCCCCATCTTCTTCAAGCAGCTCCGCACCGGTCAGCACGGCAAGCCGTTCTACATGCTGAAGTTCCGCTCCATGGTGGTGAACGCGGAGGAGCTCAAGGAGCGGCTGGCCGCGCAGAACGAGCAGACCGGCCCCGTCTTCAAGATGAAGAACGACCCGCGCATCACCGGCATCGGTCGTTTCATCCGCAAGTTCTCCATCGACGAGCTGCCCCAGTTCCTCAACGTGCTCCGGGGTGAGATGAGCATCGTGGGCCCGCGCCCGCCGGTGCCCAGCGAGGTGGCGAAGTACGAGACGTGGCAGCGCCGCCGCCTGTCCGTGCGCCCGGGCCTCACCTGCATCTGGCAGGTGTCCGGCCGCAATCAAATCTCCTTCGAGCAGTGGATGTACCTGGACATGCAGTACATCGACCACTGGAGCCTCACCGGCGACCTGCGGCTGCTCCTGCAGACGGTCCCGGTGGTCATCACCGGCCGCGGGGCAAGCTAGCAACCGGCATCCGCTCGCGGGCCCGGCGTTGACGCGCCGGGCCCGTTCGTCTTTCCATGGGGCGGGCCTTCCTCCCCTGGCGTGCGCAGCCCCGAAGGCCCGCATCATCCATGACCGTGAACAGTCCGAACACCCCCTCCGCTGAAGCCGACGACGGCGCCCGTGCGAACGAAGTGCGCGGCGCGGTCCGCAGCACCCTGCAGCTCGGTGGCTCGCTGATGGTGACGTACGCCATCGCGCTGGGCATCCGCGCGCTGATGCCGCGCTACCTGGGGCCGGAGGCGTTCGGTTACTTCAACTGGTCGGAGGCGTTCGCCGCCACGTTCTTCGTGGCCACGAACCTGGGCCTGGAGACGTACATCCGCAAGGAGGTGCCCGTCCGCCCGGATCACGCGAGCGACTTCTTCGGCACCACCATGCTGCTGCGCCTGGGGATGACGCTCATCCTGATGGTGGCGCTGGCGCTGGTGCTCCACCACACCGGGGAGCCCCCGGAGGTGCAGCACCTGGTGCAGTGGTTCGCGGTGGCCCAGTCGCTCATCGTCATCAACGCGTCCATGGCGGCGCTGCTGCACTCCAAGGGCAAGGTCGCGGGCCTGTCCGTCTCCAACGTCATCACCAAGATTGTCTGGGGCGGCGGCCTGGCGCTGATGGCCGCGTTCGGCGTGGGCCTGCAGTGGCTGGCCGTGCCCATGGTGCTGTCGGAGGCGGTGAAGCTCATCATCAGTTGGAAGCTGGCGAAGGAGCACCTGGGGCTGAAGTTCCGCATCGACCTGGGCGAGACGAAGAAGGTGATGAAGGCGTGCCTGCCGTTCTTCCTCACCGCGGCGGCGCTGGCGTGCAACGGGCGCACGGACATGTCGCTGTTGGGCAAGCTCGCGTCGAAGGAGGAGGTGGGCTGGTACGGCGGCGCGTTCAGCATCGCGGGGCTCACGTTCCTCATCTCCCCCATCTTCGGCTGGGTGCTGATGCCCATGATGTCGCGCGCGGCGGCCCGGTCCCCGGAGGAGCTGTCGCACCTGACGCGCCGCTCGCTGGAGGGCGTGCTCGCGTTCACCGTGCCGGTGATGATGGCCATGGTGCTGGGCGCGGACCTGTGGGTGCGCCTGATGTGCGGCCCCGGCTTCGAGCCCGCTGCGCTGCCCCTGCGCGTGCTGTCCCCCATCTTCGTGATGGCCTACGTCACCATGGTCAGCAGCATCTGGCTGACCATGTCCAACAAGGAGTGGTGGGTGACGCTGGCGGCCACCATGGGCGCGGTGGTGAACCCGCTGCTGAACCTGGCGCTCATCCCGTGGCTGTACGGCCGCATCGGCCCGTCCGGCGGCGCCACCGCCACGGCGCTCTCCATGTTCCTCACGGAGGTCATCGTCACGGTGCTCTTCCTCGGCCGCATGGGAAGGAACTCCTTCGACCGGCGTTCCCTCCTCATGGTGGCGAAGACGGCCGGGGTGTGCGCGGGCTGCGTGGTGCTGGACCGGGTGCTCGCGGGCGCGGGCGTGCAGGCGTGGCCCCGGCTGGGGCTGACGGCCACCGCCTACGTGGTGGGCGTGCTGGGCACCGGCGCCGTGCGCCCCTCGGAGCTGCTCCAGGTGGTGCGCATGGCGAAGCAGCGCGGTGGTAATGGTGCGCAGGTGGCCGTGCCGGCCGCCCCCGCCGCGTGAGGAGCCTCCAGCCCATGCCTTCCCGCCCTTCCCGATTCCGCGGTCCCGTCTCCCGCGCGCTCGCGTGCGCCGGGCTGCTGCTCCTCCTCCCCGCGTGCGGCGGCCTGGGCAAGTACACCTGGGTGAACGACTACCAGGAGAAGCCCGTCGCGTCGGACGAGGCCTACCGCATCGTCCCCGGCGACGTGCTCAACGTGAAGGTCTTCGGCCAGGAGGCGCTCACCACGCGCGCCCGGGTGCGCGAGGACGGCCACATCAGCCTCACCTTCCTGGACGACGTGGAGGCCGCAGGCCACACGCCGGCCCTGCTGGCGCAGCAGATCCAGACGCGGCTCAAGGACTTCATCAACCACCCCGTCGTCACGGTGTCGCTGGAGGAGGCGCGCCCCATGTCCGTGACCATGCTGGGCGAGGTGGCCAACGTGGGCGCGCACGTGCTGGACCCGGGCGCGACGCTGCTCCAGGCGCTGGGCGCCGCCGGCAGCTTCACCGACTACGCCCACCGCGACCGCATCTTCGTGCTGCGCCGGGACGACCCGCAGGCGGAGCAGCCCACGCGCATCCGCGTGCGCTACGAGGACATCATCCGCGGCGAGGGGCGCGCGGCCGCCTTCCGCCTGCGCCCCGGCGACGTGGTGGTGGTGGAGTAACCGGATGCTGGACGCGGCCCTGGCGAGCGTGTGGCTGGAGGTGGCCGCCGCCTCCGTGACGTACGGCGCCGCGGCCCGCGTGGACACCCGCGCGCGCTCCATGGACGCCCAGGCCACCGGCGGGCCCGTGGCCCCCCTGGCGGCGGACATGGACATCGTCCCCACGGTGGGCCTGAAGTACGACGACGGCAGCGCGGTGGCGCAGGTGCAGTACGCGCCGCGCATCTCCTTCCGCGAGGCCACCACCGCTCCCCGCACGGAGGTACAGCACGTGGGGCGGCTGTTGGGGGACTGGCGCCCCTCGCGCGGGCTCACCCTGCACGGCACCCAGGAGTTCGTGCTGGGCCAGGTGAACCTCTTCACCAACCTGCCCCTGGGCGGCAGCCTGGACGACGACCCGACGGCGCCCGGGGACACGCCGGCCACGGACATCCCCATCCAGCCGCTGCCGGAGGGCGTGGACACGGTGTTCTTCCTGTCCTCGCTGACGACGCTGGCGGCGGAGACGGTGTGGCTGGGCCCGGGCTGGCGGCTCTCGGGCAGCCTGGGCTTCTCCGCCAGCGGCGGCCTGGACGACACGGCGAAGGCGGCGGTGCCCTTCCAGTACGGGCCTCGGGCGCAGGTGTCCCTGGGCCACTCCCCCGCGCCCCGGAACACCCTCTCCACCACGCTGGCCTTCTCGGACTCGCGCTTCTCCACCGGGGCGCGCGCCTCCGTGACCACGTTCACCGGCGGCTGGACCCACCGGCTGGACCGGCGCACGTCGGTGGAGGCGGGGGTGGGCGTGGGCGTGGCGTACTCCGTGCGCGCGAGCGCGGAGGACACCCCGGACGCCCCGGACGCCACCCCGTCAGGTGGCCGGCGGCTGACGACCCTCCAGGTCGGGGGCGCTCCGGGGGAGGACCCGGCGCAGCGCCTGGAGCTGCTCCCGGACCTGACGCTGGCGGTGTCCCACCGGGTGCCGTCGCGGACGGCGGACTTCAACGGCCGGCTCGCCGCGCGGGTGACGCCCTTCGTGGACCGGCTGACGGGGCTCGTCTACCCGCGCGCGGACCTGACGTTGAACGGCACCTGGGCCCTGAGTCCGCGATTCCGGTTCTCCGGGACGGGCGGCGGCGCCTTCGCGGTGGGTGGGGCGGTGGGGGACCGGCAGGTGGTGGGCGGTGTGGGCGCGGGTTGGACGGTGAACCGGTGGGTCACCCTGGAGGTGGATACGCGCGCGGCCTGGACTCGCTCGCCCGACGTGGAGGCGGCCCGCACGGCGTGGTCCGCGACGCTGGGACTGACGGTCCAGAAAACGGGTATCCTCTGAGCCTCCCTCCATGGCGAAGCTCATCCTCCTGTCCGTCCTGATTGCGACCATCGCGCTGCCCGGAGCGGCCGCGCGCGATGCGCATCCCTGGCGGGGGATGAAGAAGGCCATCTTGTGGGTGGCCCTCTTCAACATGGCGTACGCATATGGCGTGCTCGTCCTCGTGCCCAGGTACGGGTTCGGGTGAGGGAAGGAAAGGCGTCAGACGTGATGGAGCTCCAACAGCTCACCGTCCTCCTCGTGGAGGACTCTCCGATGTTCCGCGTCATGCTGCGTGACATGCTCCAGCAGATGGGCGTGAAGAACGTGGTGGAGCAGCCCAACGGCAAGGCCGCCATGGAGTACCTCGCGGCCGGCGAGCCCAAGCCGGACCTCGTGTGCCTGGACCTGACGTTGCCGGACGTGTCCGGCTACGACGTCTGCGAGCACATCCGCCGCACGCCCGCCATCGCGCACGTGCCGGTGCTGATGGTGTCCGCGCGCAACCTGCCGGAGGACAAGGCCTACGCGGAGGAGGCCGGCGCCAACGGCTACCTGGGCAAGCCCTTCACGCCCGAGGAGCTGGAGAAGCGCGTGCGGCAGGTGCTCAAGGCCGCCATGCCCCGGGGCAGCGCGTGACCACGCCCGCCCCGCGCACGCCGCGCTCCGCCCCGCCCCCGCCGTACGTCCCCGAGCGCGAGGAGACGAACGCGCCGGCGGACCTCATCGACTGGGGCTTCCTGTTCGACGGGCTGGGCTTCGTGCGCAGGGCCATCTTCCGGCACTGGTTCCTGGGGCTGTGCATCATCGCGGTGATGGCGGGGCTGGGGTCCGCGGCGGCGAAGCTGATGCCGCGCAAGTACCACGTCGAGACGCGGATGCTGACGTACCGCAACCTCATCATCTCCTCGCTGGTGAACCCGGGCCGCTCCATCCCGGTGGAGGCGGATCAACCCACGCGCGCCGCGTGGGAGATGGTGCTCAGCCGCGGCAACCTCAAGTCCGTGGTGAAGAACGCGAAGCTCATCGAGTACTGGGACCACATGCGGTCCCCCTTGAGCCGCCTGAAGGAGCAGTACCTGAAGAAGGCGCCGCCTCCCATGACGGACGAGGAGAAGGAGGAGGCGCTCATCGCGATGCTGGAGACCAGCCTCATCGTGATGGCGGAGGGCGGCAGCGGCACGGTCACCATCGGGGTGGACTGGAGCGACCCGCAGATGGCCTTCAACATCGTGGAGGCCGCGGCGCAGAACTTCCTGGACATGCGCCACGAGTCGGAGATGGGCGCCATCTCCGAGTCCGTGAACATCCTCCAGGGCCAGGTGGCCAACGAGGCCGCGAACATCAAGCAGGCCATCGCGGACCTGGAGCGCGCGGTGCGGGCCGCGGACGCGCGCCGCAAGAAGAAGGAAGCGGACCCCAAGCAGGCCAGCGCGCGGCAGGCGCTGCTCCAGACGGACCACGCGCTCGCGCAGTTGAAGTTCCTGGTGCAGGCCAAGCGCCGCGCCATCCGCGACGTGGAGGAGTTCCGCGGCCGCCGCCTCACGGAGCTGCGCGCGCAGTTGGCCGAGCAGCGCGTCGTCTTCTCCCCGCAGCACCCGGTGATCGTGGACCTGGAGCAGCGCGTGGCGACGATGCAGGCGGACTCGCCGCAACTGACGTCCCTGCGCGCCGAGGAGCAGTCGCTCATCCAGGAGTACCTGCGCATGGGCGGCACGGACGTGGACTCCGCGACGGAGGGCACCAGCCTGGCGGCGGGCTTCGGGCAGCCCCTGGCGGGCGCGATGCTGGGCACGCCGGATGATCCGGAGGTGGCGGTGGCCACGGACCGGATGCGCATGGTGGTGATGCGGCACCAGGAGAAGCTGCGCCGGTTGGACCAGGCGCAGACGGAGCTGGAGATTTCGAAGGTCTCCATGAAGCACCGCTACAGCGTGCTGTTGCCGGCGCTCTTCCCGGAGAAGCCGTCCAAGCCGAACCCGAAGCTCATCGCCATCGCGGGCGTGGTGGGCGGGGTGGCGCTGGCGGTGTTCGCGGCGGTGGCGCTGGACATCCTGCGCCGCCGGGTCCTGGAGAAGTGGCAGGTGGAGCGGCTGCTCAAGTTGCCGGTGCTGGCGGAGCTGGAGCGGCGCTGAAGGTTCGTGCGTTTGGCCGTCCTGGGTGATGGCGCGAGCGCGGGGGTGACACTGTCGTGACGGTCTGGACCTGGGTGGACGTGGCGCTGTGCGTGGGACTGCTGCCGGTGGTGGTGGGCTGCGGCTACCTGCTGCTGCTGACGCTGATGTCGGGGCGCAAGGCGGCGCCGGTGCCGCCGTCGCCGGCGGCGCGGAAGTTCGACGTCATCATCCCCTCGCACAACGAGGAGCTGGGCATTGCCCGGACGGTGGCGAACCTGTCCGCGGTGGACTACCCGGCGCACCTGCGGCGCATCATCGTGGTGGCGGACAACTGCTCCGACGCCACGGCGGAAAAGGCGCGAGAGGCGGGCGCCACGGTGCTGGAGCGCCAGGACGCGGAGAAGCGCGGCAAGGGCTACGCGCTGGCGCACGCCTTCGAGCACAGCCAGCGGGACGGCTTCGCGGACGCGGTGGTGGTGGTGGACGCGGACACGGTGGTGTCCGCGAACCTGCTGCACGCGTTCTCCCGGCGCATCGAGGACGGGGCGCACGGCGTGCAGGCGCACTACGGCGTGATGAACCCCACGGCGTCGTGGCGCACGCGGCTGATGACCATCGCGCTGGGGATGTTCCACCGCGTGCGCTCCATGGGGCGCGAGCGGATGGGCGTGTCCTGCGGCCTGCGCGGCAACGGCATGTGCTTCACGCACGCGGTGCTGAAGCAGGTGCCGCACGACGCGTTCAGCGTGGTGGAGGACCTGGAGTACGGCATCCGCTTGGCGCGCGCGGGGCACCGCGTGCACTACGCCTGGGAGGCGGAGGTGCTGGGGGAGATGGTCACGGCGGAGAAGCAGAGCCGCTCGCAGCGCCAGCGCTGGGAGGGCGGCCGCGCGCAGATGCGCAAGCTGCATGGGTGGCCGCTCTTGAGCGACGCGCTGAAGCAGAAGAGCGGGCTGCTGCTGGATTTGTCCATGGACGTGCTGGTGCCGCCGCTGAGCCAGTTGGTGCTGGCGACGGTGGCGGGCTCGGTGCTGGCGGCCGGGGTGGCGTGGCTGTCCGGCGGCACGGCGGTGGCGGCGTCCGCGCTGGCGTCGTTCGGGCTGATGTCGCTGGCGCTGTACGTGCTGCGCGGCTGGTGGGTGTCCGGCGTGGGGGCTCGCGGCCTGCTGGACCTGGCGTGGGCGCCCATCTACGTGGTGTGGAAGGTGTGGCTGATGGTGCGCGGCCCCGGCGCGGAGAAGCGCGGCGAGTGGGTGCGCACCACGCGCGAAGCCGAGCGGCGGTAGCGCTCAGGCGCGGGGCTTCCGCTTCGGCGGAGGCTTCGGCGCGCCGAGCGACGCCTGGATGGGGCACACGGTGTCCGGCGGGCAGAAGCCCTCGGCCATCAGCGTGGTGATGGCGCGGCGCATGCGGCGCAGGTCGTCGATGCGCGCGTCGATGGCCTGGACCTTCGCCTCGGCGAAGCGGGTGACGTCGCGGGTGGGGGTGCCGCGCCTGTCCGTGAGGGCGAGCACGGCGGCCACCTCCTTCAGCGTGAAGCCCAGCTCCTGGGAGCGGCGGATGAAGCGCACGCGGATGGCGGCGTCCGGGCCGTAGAGGCGCTGGCCGCTCTCGCTGCGGTCCAGGGGCAGCAGCAGCTTGCGGCGCTCGTAGAAGCGCAGCGTGGACAGCTTCACGCCGGACTCCCGGGCGAGCGCGCCGATGCGCAAGGGGGCTGCTTCAGCGGGCCGTCGCGGGGATGCCACCACGCCACCTCCTGGCGCCGAGGATGACACCGCCCTGGGCGAACATCCACGCCAGCTCCAGCACGAGGAAGACGACGAGCACCCGCGTCGCGCCCTGGGTGAGCGACCACGCCATCCAGGTGGAGAACAGCGCCCGGCCCGCGGTGTCCACGGCGCCGTTGAACGCGGTGGGGTGCACGAGCCGCACCACGGACCACAGCGTCACGATGGTGCCGAACAGGGCCACGAAGAACAGGTGCGTGGACGTGAACGCGGGGAGCGGCTCACCGCCCAGCCCCAGCGCGAGGTGCGCGGACCGGATGCTCGCGAGCACGGCCTCCGCGGTCCACGGCGTGGCGAAGGGGACGGTGACGACGAAGTCGTACAGCGCGCTGGCGAAGACGACACGGCGAAGCAGGGACGGTTCAGGGTTCATGCGAAGGACGCTAACCCCTGCACCTTGGTGCAGAGGCAAGGGCCCTCTTGTTCAAGCGGGCGCGGCGACCCGCCGTGCGCCGAGCAGGAGCGCGCCCTGCACGACCATGCCCGCGACCTCCATCACGAGGAACACGCCGAGCACCTGGGATGCCCCCTGCGTGAGCGCCAGCACCATCCACGCGGAGACGAGCCCCCGGCCCACCGTGTCGATGGCGCCATGCAGCGCCGTGGGCTGGAGCACGCGGACCAGCGCCCAGATGACGGCGAGCACGCCGAAGAGGGCGACGAAGAACAGGTGCGTGGGCGTGAAGGCCGGCGTGGACTCACCGCCCAGCGCCAGGCCCTCGTGAGCCAGCGCATGACGCCCAGCATCGCGTCCGCGGTCCACGGCGTGGCGAACGGGAGCGTGACGCACAGGTCGTACACCGCGAAGCCACGGACCGCGCGGGGGAGCAGGGCGGAGCCCATCCCGGCCCTCAGTCCGCCAGCGGCATGCCGAAGTCCGGCTGGCCGCGCTCGCCGGACACCCAGCGATACACCTCCAGCACCTGCTCCGCCTTCGCCTTCCACGTGAAGTGCTTGAAGATGCGCGCCCGCGCGCGCTCGCCCATGGGGCCGATGACGGACGGATCCGCGACCAGCTTCTCCAGGACGCCTCGCACGCGCTCGACGATCTCCTGCGGGCTGCCCATGGGGATGGCGAAGCCCGTGGTCGGACTGACGATTTCACCCGGACCGCCGTAGTCCATCACGATGGGCACCAGCCCCAGCGCCATCGCCTCCGCCACCACCGCGCCGCCGAACTCGCGCACGCTCGGGAAGCCGAAGATGTGGTTCTTCGACAGGCGGCCCTGCAGCTCCTGGTGCTTCACCCAGCCCGCGAACGTCACGCCCTTCTCCAGGCCGCCCCTGGCCACCTGCGCGCGCAGGTTCTGCATCTCCGCGCCGTCGCCGATGAGCTCCACCTGCACCTTGCCCTCGCGCACCAGCGGCGCCGCCGCGTCGATGAGCATCGCCATGCCCTTGTACGGCACGAAGCGCCCCACGAACGCCACCCGCAGCGGCTCCCCCGGCTTCGGCGGCTCCGCCTTCGCGGACCCGAAGCGCCGCACGTCGATGGCGTTCTCCGGGATGTAGACCACCTTGTCCTGGTACTCCCGCGACAACTGCGCCCGCGTCGCCCGCGAGCCCATCATCAGCGCCGCCGCGTTCCTCCGCGTCGACTGGTAGAAGGGCATCAGCTTGTAGACGTCCCGGATGTAGCTCAGCCACTCGCGCTCGCGCAGGCGCGCGTCCCCGAAGCCCTTGGGCCACGGCAGGCCGCCGTTCATGGGGCCCATGATGAAGGGCACCCCCGCGTCCGCGCACCGCGCCGCCAGCGTGCTGGGCGTCGTGGGGCTGATGGGCGTGTAGCGGTGCACCACGTCGAATTCCTTCGCGCGGATGCGGTCCCCGAAGCGCCGCCAGAGCAGCTCCTCGAAGTAGTAGTAGGGCAGCACGCTCAGCGCCGTGGCCGTCGTCCAGCCCACGCCCGCCTTGCCGCGCAGGACCTCGCCCACCTTCTCCAGCGGGCGCTCCACGGGCGTGGAGTCCAGGGCCGTGAAGTCCCGGCCTTCCACCAGCCCCTGCTTGAGGATGTTCTCGCGGTTGCGGACCTGGGTGACCAGGTGCACGTCCGCCACCTCGGAGAGCGCCCTGGCCAGGGACCAGCCCTCCAGGGGGACGCTCACCCAGTCTGGGTTGCACAGCTCAGCAATCAGGAGGACGCGGGGTCGGGTGCCAGCCATACGCCTTCCGCATCTATCCCAACCCGGGCCCGGGATATAGCCTCCCCCTCGCTCGAATGGCCTTCAAACCCTCGCTCGCCGCCTGGCTCCAGTACATCGTCATGGTCGTGGGCCTGGGCGCCGTCACCCTGGGGGCGGCCGCCGTGGGTAACGGGGACCCCATCGTCACCCTGGCGCCCGTGCTGGCCGTCACCGTGGTGTGGGTCATCCTGAAGGTGCCGCTGCGCTACCTGACGCTCACGGTGCTCTACCTGGTGCTGGCGGTGGACTACACCCCCGAGCGCCCCCAGTCGATGTTCTGGCCCTCCCCGCTGTTCCCCCTGGGGAAGCTGCTGTTCACGCAGATGCATGAGCTGGTGGGCATTGGCGCCCTGCGCTTCCCGCTCATCGACGGGCTCATCGTGGGGTCCATCGCGCTGGGCATCTACCGGCGGGCCACGAAGTCGACGATTGATCCGCCGGTGGTGCCCATCCCCCGGCCGCTGGTGGTGGTGCTGACGCTGTCGTTCTTCTCCATCATGTGGATGGAGGTGTGGGGCATCGCGCGGGGCGGGGACATCAAGAACTCGCTCTGGCAGTGGCACCAGGCGGCGGTGCTCCCGCTGGTGGGGATGATGTACCACTACAGCCTGCGAGGGCCGGAGGACTGGCCGGTGGTGGCGAAGACCATCATCGCGGCGGCGCTGACCAAGTCGGCGGTGAGCACGTACTTCGCGCTGGTCATCATCCCGTCCCAGCACCTGGAGGTGGAGTACACGACCTGCCACTCGGACTCGATGACGTTCATCTTCGCCATCACCGTGTGCATCGCGCGGTGGCTGGAGCGGCCCAAGTCGGGCCACGCCATCCGGGGCCTCCTCATCATCCTCCTGGTGTTCATCGGGATGTTCTTCAACGACCGCCGGCTCGCGTACGTGAGCCTCGTGGGCGGTCTGGCGGCGGCGTACCTGTTCAACCCGTGGACGCCGCTGAAGAAGCTCGTCACGCGGGGGCTCATCGCGTGTTCGCCGCTCTTGGTCGTGTACTTCCTGGTGGGGTGGAACTCCAACAGCGGCGCGTTCAAGCCGGTGCAGACCTTCAAGTCCATCATCGAGGGGCAGCACGCCGAAGGAGAGCTGGACTACCGCGACATCGAGAACCTCAACCTCATCGCGACGTGGAACACGAACCCCGTGTTCGGCACGGGCTACGGGCACGAGTTCCTGGAGCCCTACCCGCTGCCCAACATCGCGTTCGTGTTCCCCACGTACCGCTTCCACCCGCACAACTCGCTGTTGGGCCTGTTGGCCTTCGGCGGGTGGTTCGGGTTCACGGGCGTGTGGATGTACCTGGTGGTGACGGTGTACCTGGCGGCGCGCGCGTACCACCGGGCGTACTCGGCGGAGCACCGGACCGCGTGCCTGGTCATCGTGGGCGTGGTGGCGTCCTACCTGAACCAGGTGTTCGGAGACATGGGCATCATCTCGTACATCTGCACGTTCCAGGTGGCGGTGTGCTCCATCCTCGCGGGCAAGCTGGCCATGGTCACCGGCGCGTGGCCGTGGCCGCAGCGGGAGAAGGTGCTGGGCCTGACGCGCGCGGCACCGGAAGAGGCGCCGCCCTCGGGAGCGACGGCGGCCTGAACGGCTTTCGACTGGCCGGTTTCCTGGAATGCCTGGGACGACGAGGGACGAAACCGACGTTTGTCCCGTCTATCGACCTGACCTATACCCGCGCCCAGAACGGGGCCCCTGCCCGGAGAAGAGATGCTCGAACGGCTGGAACTCCATCATGTCGGACCGGCCTCACGGCTCGAGCTCGACCTAGCCCCGCGCCTGAATCTCCTCACGGGTGACAACGGGCTGGGGAAGACCTTCATCCTGGATGTGGCTTGGTGGGCCCTGAGCCAGACCTGGGCGGGATATCCCGCGTCACCTCACCGCGGAGAGCACCTCACTCCGGAAATCGCCTTCCGCCTCAAGAGTGCTCAAGGCGTCTTCGGCTCCACCAGCGAGTACGACTACGGCGGCCAGTTCTGGCGCCCTTCCCAGACGACTTCGAAGAACTCCAGCCTGGTCATCTATGCCCGCATCGACGGTTCCTTCTCGGTCTGGGATCCGCTGAGGAACAGCTCGCGGCCACACTCCACCCGGCCCGGTACGCCACTGCCACAGAGCGCGTATCATTTCACTCCCCAGCAGGTCTGGGATGGTCTGGAGCCGGATGGGAAGGTGCTCTGCAATGGCCTGATTCGGGACTGGGCCACCTGGCAGGGGCGCAACGACGTGCCCTTTCATCAACTGCTACGGGCCCTGGAGGTACTGTCGCCCTCCGAGCGAGAACGGTTGGCTCCCGGAGAACTGACCCGGATCAGCCTGGAAGACGTTCGCGACATGCCGACGCTTCGGACCTCGTATGGCCAGGAGGTTCCAGTGGTTCATGCCTCCGCGGGAGTCAAACGCATCATCGCCCTGGCCTATCTCCTTGTCTGGTCGTGGCAGGAGCATGTCCAGGCGAACCGGCTGCTTCACCAAGGCGTGACGCGGCAGATCATCTTCCTTATCGATGAACTCGAATCCCATCTGCATCCCCGATGGCAGCGGACCATTCTTCGCTCGCTCCTGGGCGTCATGGGCGCGCTGACCCGCGAAAAGGTCGAGGTCCAGGTGCTCTCGGTGACGCACTCGCCGCTGCTGCTCGCCTCGTTGGAACCGTTGTTCGACCCCGCGAAGGATGCGCTCTGGAACCTGGACCTGGTGAACCAATCCGTGGTCCTGAAGAAGGAGCCCTGGTGGCGCCGGGGTGACGCGAACTCGTGGCTCACCTCGGACGTATTCGACCTGACGGAGCCCCGCTCGCTGGAAGCGGAAGAAGCCCTCCAGCAGGCCAAGGCGCTCATGGGCCGCAAGGGTGTCACGCACGAGGAATTCAACGAGGTCCGTCAGAAGCTCCGGGCCAGTCTCTCGGACGTGGATCCATTCTGGCTGCACTGGGGCTTCTGGGCGCAGGAGGCAGGACTCCAGAAATGATCCGGGTCGAGAAACAACCCGAGCCGCGTCCGCCCGGCTTCGACTTCGACAATCGAGTGCGTCAGCCGGGGCTCAGCGCACTGGCTGAACTGACGGGCCAACCCCAGACGCTCACGCGCTCAGGACGCCCCATCGGGCAACGGGCCATCCGGGTCGAGGACCTGACGCACAACGACCTGCGGGACTATCCCTATTGGACGCGGGCGCTCGATGCCATGCACGAGGCCTATCGAGGCATCTGCGCCTATTCATGCTTCTACATGGAGCCCCTCTGCGGGCCCACGGTCGACCACTTCGTCGCCCTTTCACGCACGGGGGCTGCGCAGGCCTACGAGTGGGACAACTACCGGCTGGCGTGCTCGCTGATGAATGCGGCCAAGAACAAGTTTCCGGATGTGCTCGACCCCTTCGTCATCCAGGACGGCTGGTTCACGCTCAACCTGGTCACCTTCCAGGTCGAAGCGGCGGAAGGCCTCGATGAGCCGTTGAAGCAACAGGTTCAGGCCACCATCACCCGCCTGAAGCTCGACTCGCGGGAGGTCAGCAACACGCACCTCAAGTGGTTCGAGACCTACTGGAAGCCCATGGTGCCCACTCAGCCGATACCGCTGTGGTTCCTTGAACAGCGAGCGCCCTTCCTGGTCCGCGAAATGCGTCGCCAGGGGCGTATCCGGCCTGAAGATGCCGCGGGCCTTCGGTGATGTGCACCCCTGCGCGCTCGCTGACTCGATTCTCCTGAAGAGGGTTAGCGCTGGATGCCGACGATGCGCCACTGGCGCGTGTCGATGGCGTACGTGGCGCTCGCGTCCGTCACGGGCCCTTCGGAGTTGCAGACGTCCTGCCGGGGCACGAAGCGCACGAACATCACGCCCTCCGGGCCGGGCGACGTCCACACGTCGAAGGAGTCCCGCCGGTAGAGGCACAGCTCGTCCGCGGTCGCGCCCTTGTGCGGCTTGAGGTCCAGCGGGCGGAAGTCATCCATCGCCAGCTGCGTCGCCACCGCCACGGCGGCGGGCGTCTGCGTGCGCCCCTCCGCGGGCAGGTCCAACGGGAACTGGAAGCGGGCCATGTCCGCGTCGGAGGCGCGCGGCGGGCGGATGGGCCTGCCGAAGAGGACGCAGCCGCAGAGGGGCAACGCCAGCAGCGCCACGAGCCCGCGTTTCACGAACAGCCCTGACGAACCCTGGCGCCCCATCGAGTCCTCCATGGACGTGACCCTCCCTGGCAAAGCCTATCCGGTCCGGGCGCGGAGCTCCGCGGCCTCGGCGGCGGCGGCGCTCAGGTGCTCCAGCTCCAGGTCGATGTGCTTCGCCTGCGGGATGGCGCGGCGGACCTCCGCTTCGATGGCGTCGATCTCCTCGCTCAGCGTGCGGATGAGGTGCCGGGCCGCGTCCGTCAACGCGCGCTCCCGCTCCGCGCCCACCGGGGGCAGCCCCTGCGCGGGCAGGGCCTCCGCCAGCCGGGCCGCCACGAAGGACTCGCTGAAGCGCAGCTCCGCCTTGAACTGGTAGGACTCCGGCGTGAGCTGCCGCGTCTTCACGTCGTGCAGGTCCGCCAGGCTGGGGCGCGCGCGCAAGAGGTCCTCGAAGCGCTGCTCCACGTCCGAGGGCACCGACCGGCCCAAGAGCAGCTCCCGGTTCTCCACCATCAGGTAGAGGGCGATGAGCCCCAGCAGGATGCCCACCGTGAGCGACGCCAGCGCGTCCCACACCGGGTTGCCCGTCACGTGCGCCAGCCCGATGCCCGCCGTCGCCAGCACCAGGCCCAGCACCGCCGCGCCGTCCTCCAACAGGATGGCCACCGACGCCGGGTCGGCCTTCGTCCGCACGAAGCGGAAGAAGGGCTCGCCCGCCGCCTGCGTCAGCAGCCCCCGCACCGCGAACAACAACACGCCGCCCTCGATGAGGAACGACAACCCCAGCACCGCGAACGTCACCGGCCCCGTCTCCGCCACGTGCGGGTGCAGCAGCGACTGGATGCCGTGGTAGACCGTCACGCCGCAGCCCACGAAGAAGATGCCGGACGCGGACAGGATGCCGAAGATGAAGCGCTCGCCTCCGTAGCCGTACGGGTGCGAGTCGTCCTCCACGCGCGCCGCCCGCTTCAACCCCAGGAACAACAACACCTGGTTGCCCGTATCCGCCGCCGAGTGGATCGCCTCCGACAACATCGCCCCCGACCCCGACAGCAAGAAGGCGATGAACTTGATGAGCGTGACCAACATATTGCCGGACAGCGCGGCGATGACGGCCTTGAGCGACGAAGCAGGAGCGGACATGGAGGTGCGAAACCTACCATGACGCCATGACGCGACAGGGCCGTCGCCCTCCCGCCCGTCCGCACCGCGTCCGGGCCTTGGCGGTCCGCGTCATCCCCGCTGGACAGCCCCCGCCCGGGGTGATTGTTTGTTCTCAAATTACATACAAATCAGGAGAGTGCCGTGCGCCGTTTCGTGCCGCTGTGGGTGTTGCTGCTGTTGGGGCCGGTGGGGGCCTTCGCGTTGAACGCGGGGCTGCCTCCGCCTCCGCCGGAGGTGGACCGGAGCACGCCCACGGCGACGGCGGCGGGGTTCCTGGACGCGGCGCATGCCCGGGACGGGCTGCGGGCGCCGCACTACCTGGACCTGTCGCGGCTGCCTCCGGAGACGCAGGCGGAGGAGGGGCTGAAGCTGGCGCGGCGGCTGGTGGTGGTGATGGACCGGACGCTGTGGCTGGACTTCGCGCGCATCGGCAAGGAGCCGGCGGGCCCCGGGGAGCGCGCGCGCCGCGAGGTGCTGGGCCAGGTGGCCACCTCGCGAGGCCCCCAGGACATCGTGCTGGAGCGGGTGGACGCGCAAGGGGGCCCGGTGTGGGTCTTCAGCGCGGACACGGTGGGCGCCATCGACACGCTGTTCCAGGAGCACGGGTCGCCGCTGCTGGAGATGCTGCCGCCGGTGTTCTTCACGCGCCCGCTGTGGGTGCTGGAGACGTGGCAGTGGCTGGGATTGATGGTCGTGCTCGTGGGGGCGTGGGCGCTGGGGCGGCTGGTGGAGGCGGTGGCGCTGCGGGTGGGCGCCCGGGCCGCGGGGCTGACGAAGTCCGGCTGGGATGATGAGGTGCTCGCCGCGGGCCGGGGGAGCATCCGCTACGTGCTGGCGGGCATGCTGGCGGCGGCGGGCGCGCGGCTGCTCAAGCTGCCTCCGCCCGCGCAGGCGGCGGTGGACCTTGCGGCGCGCTCGGTGATCATCGTGGCCGTGGCGCTGTTCGTGCTGCGCTTCCTCACCCGGGCGGCGCGGTTCGTGGAGGCCAAGGTCGCGAAGTCGCCAGAGGGCGCGGACGTGGCCCGGGTGCGCGGGCTGCGCACGCAGTTGGCCATCCTGCGGCGCGTGGTGGAGGTGGCGGTGGTGCTGGTGGCCGCGTCGCTGCTGCTCCTCCAGTTCGAGGCGGTGCGCAACGTGGGCGTGTCGCTGCTGGCGTCCGCGGGCATCGCGGGCCTGGCCATCGGCCTCGCGGCGCAGAAGTCGCTGTCCACGCTGCTGGCGGGCATCCAGTTGTCCATCACGCAGCCCATGCGCATTGGCGACACGGTCATCGTCGAGAACGAGTGGGGGTGGATCGAGGAGATAACCCTCACCTACGTCGTGGTGAAGGTGTGGGATTTGCGCCGGCTGGTGATTCCCATCACGCAGTTCCTGGAGAAGCCTTTCCAGAACTGGAGCAAGGTGTCGCCGGACATCCTGGGCACGGCGGAGTTCTACGTGGACTTCCGCACGGACGTGGCCGGGGTGCGCGCGGAGCTCAAGCGCATCCTGGAGCAGGAGTCGCAGGGGCTGTGGGACGGCAAGGCGCAGGGGCTCCAGGTGACGGACCTGAGCGAGCGGACCATGAAGCTGCGCGCGCTGGTGAGCTGCTCGGACGCGGGCAAGGCGTGGGACCTGCGCTGCCTGGTGCGCGAGAAGCTGGTGGCCTACCTCCAGGCCCAGCCGCACGGGCTGCCGGTGCTGCGCGCGGAGGCCACGCCCCTGCCCCTCCCGGAGGAGAAGGCCGCGGGACCGGCGCTGCTGGCCGCGCACGCGGTCAACCGCTGAGGACTCAGTGCCACGTGCCCACGGAGGAGAGCCGGCGCTCCTCCGCGATGGGCTGGAGCCGCTCGCGCAGTTGTTCGCGCACCTGGTGCAGCCACCAGCCCACCGTGCCCGTGGAGCGGCCCACCTGGGCGCCGATGCTCACGTAGGAGCGCCCCTGCGCTCGCAGGTGGAAGACCTCCCGCTGCTGCGGCGGGAGCCGCTCCACCGCCTCGCGCAGGTCCTTCTCCTGGATGAACGTCCAGAGCTCGCCGGCCTCCACCTCCTCGGGGTCGTCCGCCAGCACCGTCACCCAGCCCGCGTTCACCGCCTTGCGCTGCTCCGCGCGGTGGTGGCGCAAGAGGCTGATGGCCCGCGTGTTGATGACCCGCCCCGTCCACGCCCGGAAGGCCTCCGGCCCCTGGAGGTGCAGCCGCTCCTTCCACGCCTCGTCCAGCGCGTGCTGCACCAGGTCCTCCGCGTCCGCCGCGTTCCCCAGGATGCGCTGGGCGTGCTTCAAGAGCCCTGAGCGGAACTGGATGACCAGCGCCGCGAACGTCTGCATCTCTTTGTCAGCCATGGAAGTGCCCCCCCGAGCTCCGTTTCCGTGCAGGACCATCATGACCAAGCCATTCAAGCCGGACAGAGCAAACTATCCATGAATTACCCAGAGTGTCTGGAAATCCCATCCCACCCGGCGATTTCCACCTCCAACGTCCCGAATGCATCCACTGTCTGTCTTTCGGGTGTCCATCCAGGGCAGGTGCGCCTGGGTTTCCGACAGAAGCACACCGGGGTGATCAGCAGTCGTCATCCCCGGCGAAGGCGCACGACGAAGGCCCTCCGGGGTGATTGACCCCGGGGCAAAACGCCCCGGTGTGGCGAGTCCCCCGGTGGGATGGGGCAGAACGCCCCGGCCCGTTGTGTGAAACACCGGTGAAGACACGGCAGGGTTCTTGCTGACACGCCCCCCATGCTCGACACACGGCGCCCGGAGTCGGCCGTCCGCGACGTGCTCCCCTACCGGAAGCCGAAGCTGGGACGGGACTACTGGATCAAGGACAACGCCCTGCCCAACGCGCTGGAGGTCTACGAGCGCAACCTGGCCCGCGAGGACTGGACCCTGGGCGCCCCGTGGAAGCCCGAAATCTGGCCCGGCATCCGCGCGCCCCACGCGCTCACCCCCGCGGAGCTGGCCCCCATCGAGCAATGGATCTGCGCACAGGCCGGCGTGCGCGCCCTCAAGCAGGAGGCCCCGGCGCAGGGCTCGCTGTCCCACAACCACGTGCAGCTCGTGGGGGAGAAGGAGTCCACCGCGAAGCCGCACGTGGACTCGCTGGCGCTGTGCGACTTCGCGGGCGTCATCTACCTGCACCCCAAGCCGCCCGTGAAGCACGTGGGCACGTCCTTCTACCGGCTGCGCATGCCCGGCGGCGGCCTGGGCGGCAACACCTGCCCTCCCGGCTGCGTCAACCTCACCCAGGCCTTCGGCGTGACGAAGCTGCCCGCCAACGCGTGGACCCAGGACGTGGAGGTGGAGAACGTCTTCAACCGCCTCATCGTCTACCGGGCCGACTTCGTGCACTCGGCGACCGCGTACTTCGGACAGGGCGACAAGCGCAGCAAGCGCGCCACCGCCCTGTTCTTCTGGAAGGCCGTGCGCTGACGGCTACGCGAGCATCCGCGCCAGCATGTCCGCGCTGCGCTCGCTGCTGAACTGCTCCTCCACCTTGCGGCGGCCGGCCTCGCCCAGCCGCACCGCCTCGGCCGGGTCGCGCGCCAGCTTCTCCAGCTTCTCCGCCAGCACCGCGGGCGCCTGCGGCGGCACCAGCACGCCGTCCACGCCGTCGTCCACCAGCTCCTTCACGCCGCCCGCGCCCGTCACCACCACCGGCGCGCGCATGGCCATGGCCTCCATGATGGCCACGCCCAGCGGCTCCTGGAGGCTCGCCAGCGCGAACAGGTGCGAGCGCTGGATGCCGTCCTTCACCACGTCCTCGCTCACCGCGCCCAGCAGCGTCACCGCGTCCGTGAGGCCGTCCTGCGCGAGCTTCGCCTCCAGCACCTTGCGGTACGTGGTGCCGCCCGCCTCGTCCTCGCCCGCGATGGACAGCCGCGCGTCGATGCCCTTCTTGCGCAGCATCCCCACCGCGTCGATGAGGTCCGCGTGCCCTTTGCACGGGTTCAGCCGGCCGCACGCGAACAGCCGCAGGGGCCCCTCCCCGGACCACGGCTCGTAGGGCACCGTGCGCTGGAAGCGCGACAGCTCCACGCCCATGGGCGCCAGCTCGATGCGCTCCGGCAGGCTCCCCGCCAGCTCCTGGCGCACTTCGGCCAAGAGCTTCTTCGTGATGACGAAGGCGAACTTCGCGTGCCGCCACTTCTCCCGCTGGTTCGGCCCGTAGTCGTCCAGCGGCCCGTGCAGCGTCATGCTGTACGTGAGCCCGGACAACAGGTGCGCGAACATGGCCACGTGCGCCGCGTTGGCGCAGGAGTGCACGTGCACGTGCGTCCAGCCGCGCTCGCGCGCCAGCGACGCCAGCCGGCCGCCCATCACCGCGAACGCCACCAACTGCGCGCGGCCCTTCGCGTCCAGGCCCTCCGCCCGGGCGATGGAGGCCAGCACCCGCGCCCAGCCCGTGGGCATGGCCCGGGCAATCTCCAGCGCGGCCCGCAGCACGCCCAGCGGAGGCGGCGGCGCCAGGTACTCCGTGCGCGACATGGCCTCGCGCGCCCAACTGTGGCTGATGATGCGCGCGGGCGGCGGACGGGTGGACACCAGCTCCGGCGACACGCCCTTCCCCGGCAGCGCCTGCAGCTCGCGCCAGAAGAAGATGTGGGTCTGTCCGGGGAACTCGGGAATCAGGTAGCCGATCTTCTGCACCCCTCTTCCATAACACGCCGCGTCCCCCAGGCTCCCCGTGCCCGGGCCGCGTCCTGAGGGGGTCAGCCGTGACAGCAGACCGGTGGCGCGCTCCTTCGCCTGCCCGCCCGCCCGGGTCGTTGGGTCATGACGCCTCATTGCGTTATACCGTCCGCGCTCCCATGTCCGCCGATTCGAGCCCCCCGTCACCCGCCGAGGAGACCCCGCCCGCCAGCGCCGTGCCCTCGCCGGAGCTGTCGCGGCTGTGGTTCGCGCTGGACCGCCGCGCCTGGAGCTACCTGGTCGTCGTCCCCGCCCACCCCGGCGCCCCCGCGCAGGACGCGGGCCAGGCCCTGATGGAGGCCGGCGCGCCCTACCCGGAGCCGCCCCTGCGCCTGGTGGACGCCACCGGCATCGAGCCCGCTGGCGCCCCGCGCATGGTCCAGGAGGTGCGCCGCCGCGTGGAGCAGGGCGAGCGGGTCATCGTGGTCATCGACTCGCTCGTCACCCACCCCGCGAGCCTCCCGCTGGCCCTGGCCGCGGACACCGCCCTGCTGGTCGTCACCCTGGGCGAGACGGACTTCGGCTCCGCGCAGAAGACCCTCAAGCTGGTGGGCGAGGACCGCTTCGCCGGCAGCGTCACCTTCCCGCGTCCCACGAAGAAGCAGAAGCGCGCCGACGCGGCCAAGAAGAAGAAGCCATGAGCCCTTCCGACTCCCCCGCTGCCCCGGCCCCCCGGCTCAGCGTCGTCATCGCCACGTACAACCGGCTGCCCCTCATCACCCGCCTGCTCCAGCAGTTGGCCGGCCAGACGCTGCCGCCCGAGGACTTCGAGGTGGTGGTGGTGGACGACGGCTCCGCCTCCGACGTGAAGGGCCCGCTGTCCGCGCTCAAGCTGCCCTACACCCTGCGCGTGGAGGTGCAGCAGAACGCGGGCGCCGCCGCCGCGCGGCACCGGGGCGTGCTGGCCGCGCGGGCCCCCACGGTGCTCGTCACGGATGACGACATGCAGGTGGCCTCCGACTTCCTCGCGCGCCACCTGGCCCACCACCCGCCCGGCTCGCGCAACGTGGTGCTGGGCCGCATCCGGCCGGACCCCGAAATCGGGGAGATGCCCCTCTTCGAGCGCTGGTACGCGCACCTCAACAACCGCATGGCCGAGGAGCTGTCCGTCCCCGGCGTGAAGGCGCGCGGCAACCACCTCTACACGGGCAACGTGTCCTTCCCCCGCGCGGACTACGTGGGCGTGGGCGGCTTCGACAAGACGCTGGGCCAGTCGGAAGACGTGGAGCTGGGCGTGCGGCTGGAGAAGGCCGGCTGCGCGTTCCTCTTCGCGCCGGACGCGTACGTGCTGCACGGCAGCGACCACGTCAGCTTCGAGAAGTGGATCCGCCGCGCCCACCGCTACGGCATGTTCGACACCCACGTCTCCGTGAAGCACCCGGACGTGAAGGGCGTGAACCCGTGGCGCCTCTTCTTCGAGACGAACCTGCTGTCCCGCCCGCTGCTCGCGTCCGCGGTGGTGGCGCCGGAGGCGTCGCGCAAGCTGACGGAGGCCGTGGTGAAGGCCTCCACCGTGGCGGACAAGCTGGGGCTCACGGGCGCCGCGTTCGCGGGCACGTCCGTGGCGTACGGCATGGAGTACCTGCGCGGTGCCCGCACGGAGGCCGGCGGCTGGGTGGGCGTCGCCAAGGGGCTCGCTCGCTACCTGCAGGGCCGGGGAAATCCCCAAGGATGAAAGCCATGTTCGGAGCCCTCATCTCGGACGCGTTGGAGATGGCCAAGGCGGCCAGCGGTACGTCGGACGCGAAGTCCATCGCCAAGGTGGTGCTGACCAGCGACTCGTACCGCATCACCGCGCTCAACCGCGCGCGAGAGGCGGCGCTGGCCTTCCACATCCCGCTGGTGAACCACGTGCTGCGCGTGGCCCAGACGGCGGTGATGGGCATTGAAATCGGCAAGGACGTGACGCTGGGCAAGGGCGTGTACTTCGTGCACAGCCTGGGCGTCGTCATCGGCGGGGACGCGCGCATCGGCGACCGCGTGCGCTTCTACGGCAACAACACCGTGGGCACCGCCAAGGACAACGGCTACCCCACCATCGAGGACGACGTCTGGATTGGCGCGGGCGCCCGCATCCTGGGGCCCGTGCGCATCGGGGCTCGCTCGCGCATTGGCGCGAACGCCGTGGTGCTCCAGGACGTGCCGCCGGACAGCGTCGCGGTGGGCATCCCCGCGCGCATCTTCCCGCGCAAGGACCTGGACGAGGTCCCGCTGTAGCCGCTGTCGCTTGCTGATCCGCTGTGCCGGGTTCGTTCCGGGGGATGCGTTGAGGAAGGTCATGGCAGAGACGAAGCACGGCCGGTGGAAGCGGACCGTCATCCTCACCTGCGCGGTGCTGGGCGGCGGCGCGGGCGTGGCGATGGCGCAGCAGCAGGGCGCCAGCAAGGACGCCACGCAGCCCGCCGCGCAGCCCGCCGCCACGGACGTGGTGGCCGTGTACGACGGGGGCCTCCAGGCCGGATGGAAGGACATCGGCTGGGCGCCTCGCGAGCTGCCCGGGGGCGCGCCCGCGCGCCTGCGGATGTTCAATTACGGCGGGTGGATCCTCTACCGGCCCAAGCTCCAGGGCGCGTACGGCGCGCTGAGCTTCCGCTTCACCGCGCCGGAGGCCTACGGCGAGTTCCTGGACGTGCGCCTGGACGCGCCCGGCGCCGCGACGTTCCCGCACGTGCGCATCAGCCCGGAGTTCATCGTCAAGAAGGACCGCGAGTGGGCGGAGGTCGTCGTGCCCATGGAGGTCCTCAACCCGCGCAGTGAGCCCTTCGACCGCCTGGTGCTGCGCGCGTCGAAGGAGGTGGGCCGGGACTGGGTGCTCTTCGACAAGGTGGCCCTGGTGCCGCTGTCTCCGGACGTGGCCGCCGCGCGCGCCGCGGGCGGCGGGCGCATGGGCCGGGGCGACGGCCGCGAGTCGAAGATGGTCATCGACTGCACCGCGCCGTCCAGGCCCATCAGCCCGCTCATCTACGGCATCGCGCTGGACGGCAACAAGGAGACCACGGACACGCACCAGTGGAAGCTGGGCGCCACCATCCGCCGCTGGGGCGGCAACCCCACGTCCCGCTACAACTGGAAGCTGGGCCGCGCGTGGAACACCGGCAACGACTGGTACTTCCGCAACGTGCAGCTCGGCTTCGGCGCGGATGACTTCCTGGAGTCCAACCGGAAGAACAACGTCCAGTCCGCGCTCACGCTGCCGCTCATCGGCTGGGTGGCCAAGGACACGTCCTCCGTGGGCTTCCCCGTCTCCGAGTTCGGCCCGCAGCAGGCCCAGGACGACACGGAGCCCGCGGGCGGCAACGGCGTGCGCCGCGACGGCACGCCCCTGGTCCCCGGCGCGCCCACCACCACCAGCGTGCAGGCCCCGCCGGAGTTCATCGCCGAGTGGGTGAAGTCGCTCAAGGCCGCCAAACGCGGCGTGAACATGTACATCCTGGACAACGAGCCCGCCCTCTGGAGCTCCACGCACCGGGACGTGCACCCCGAGCCGCTCACCTACGACGAGCTGCTCAAGCGCACCATCGAGTACGGCACCGCCGTGCGGAAGGCGGATCCGGAAGCCGTCATCGCCGGTCCCGCCGAGTGGGGCTGGACGAACTACTTCTGGTCCGCCGCGGACTTCGCCCCCGGCCGCCCGCCGTACACGGACCGCCGCGCGCACGGCGACGTGCCGCTGCTGGCCTGGTACCTGCGCGAGCTGCGCGACCACGAGAAGAAGACCGGCGTGCGCCTGCTGGACGTGGTGGACGTGCACTTCTACCCGCAGTCCAACGTGGGCCTGGGCCTGGAGGGCGCCACCGACCCGGAGACCAACGCGCGGCGGATCCGCTCCACCCGCGCGCTGTGGGACCCGACGTACAAGGACGAGTCGTGGATCTCCGAGCCCATCCAGTTGATTCCACGCGTGAAGCAGTGGATCGCGGAGAACTATCCCGGCCGGGGCATGTCCATTGGCGAGTACAACTTCGGCGCCATGAAGCACATGAGCGGCGGCCTGGCGCAGGCGGAGGCCCTGGGCCGCTTCGGGCAGCAGGGGCTCACGTCCGCGTTCTTCTGGCAGTACCCCGCGGAGAACAGCCCCACGTTCTGGGCGTTCCGCGCGTACCGCGACTTCGACGGGCGCGGTGGCCGCTTCCAGGACAACGCCCTGTCCACCACCGCGGCGGAGGGCACCAGCCTCTTCGCGTCCCGCGACGCGTCCGGCAAGAAGCTCACCGCCGTGCTGCTCAACTTCGACCCCGAGCAGGCCGCCCAGGCCCAGGTGGAGTTCAAGGGCTGCGGCTCGCTCAACACCGTGCGCGTCATGGGGTACTCGGGCGCGCCGGGCGGTTTCACCGAACAGGCCACCGGCACCAAGGCCGAGCAGACCCTGTCGCAGCGCCTTCCCCCCTACTCCATCACCGTGCTGGACCTCACGGTGAAGTGAAGACGACGCCTTGACCACCGCACACGCCCCCGCCACCTCTCCCCGCCCGCGCCTGAACATCGGCCAGCTCACCATCGACCAGCTCACCTTCCCGGAGGCCGTCACGGCCATTGGCGAGCTGGTGGACGCGCACCAGGGCGGCTACGTCTTCACCGCCAACGTGGACCACGTCGTCCTCGCGGAGACGAACACGCGCTTCCGCGACGCGTACGCCAAGGCCACCATCTCCGTGGTGGACGGCATGCCCATCGTCTGGGCGTCGCGCATGCTGGACGTGTCGCTGCCGGAGCGCATCGCCGGCTCCGACCTCATCCTCCCGCTGGTGAAGCTGGGCGCCGAGCGCAAGTGGCGCATCTTCCTGCTGGGCGCGGGCCCCGGCGTCGCGGAGAAGGTGGGCAAGCAGTTCCAGGCGCAGTACCCCGGCATCGAGGTCGTGGGCTGGGACTCGCCCATGGTGAACCTGGACGCGGGCGACGCGCAGAACGACCCCATCGTCGCGCGCATCCGGGAGAAGGACCCGCACCTGCTCTTCGTCGCGCTGGGCAGCCCCAAGCAGGAGGTGTGGATTTCGCAGGTGGCCCAGAAGCTGGGGCCCACGGTGGCCATCGGCATTGGCGCGGGGTTCGACTTCATCGCCGGCACCGCCAAGCGCGCCCCGGAGTGGATCGCCAGGGCCGGCTTCGAGTGGCTCTACCGCCTCACCCACGAGCCCAAGCGCCTGTGGCGCCGGTACATCCTCAACGACTCCCAGTTCGGCGTGATTCTCCTGCGCGAGCTGTGGAAGCGCACCCGGGGTTCACAGGAAGGCTGAGTCTCAAAGGACTCGCCTGACTGGCTGCATGTCCTTGATTTCTAAGGCTCGGGTGCTTTTCCCCTCCCTGGACAGTTACAGCCAAACTTGAGTATTCTTGCCCCGCACGCCTTTCGCGGGGTGCACGGGCCATGGTGCCTGAGCCTCGCGTCCGGGTGTGCCCACCCGCAGGCCCCTGGACGTGCCCTCATGTCATCAGCCGTCTCCCGTTCGTCGCCCCGTTGGGCGGCGAGACTCCTCATGTTCGCGGCGTTGTTGTTGTCCGCCTTCAGCGTGCCGGCCGTCGCGGCCACCAACACGGAGGCCACGCAGAAGGCCATCCAGTTCCTGAGCGCGGACGTGGCCAACTGGACCACGTCGCAGAACTGCATCGCGTGCCACCGCCAGGGCGCGGCGGTGTTCGGCCTGTCGAGCGCCAAGGCCAATGGCTACAACATGGCGCAGGCCACCTCCAACGGCCGCACCATCCAGGGCAACCTGGACCTGCTGGGCGCGCGCATCAAGACGGACCAGAAGCCCGCGGGCAACTGGCTGCACGAGGGCACGCTGTACCCCAATGAGAAGACGAGCTGGGCGTCGTTCGGCCTGGCGGGCTTCGACCAGTACGTGTCCACGCAGTACAGCAGCGCGCTGGTGATGGCGGCCAACTGGGCCGTGAGCGTGCAGCAGGCCAGCGGCCGGTGGCCGGAGGACCACATCAACTTCCCGGTGGACCACGGCAGCGTGCCGCTGACGGCGCGCTTCCTGGTGACGCTGTCGCAGGCGAAGCAGCGCGTGGACCCGGCGAAGGCGGCGCAGTACCAGGCGGCCATCGACAAGGCGGCCGCGTACCTGCGCGCGAACCTCAACAACAACGACACGTCCGGCGCGGGCGACGGCATGCCGTACACGTTCCAGAAGTCGTGGGCCATCGTGGGCCTGAAGGCCGCGGGCCCGGGCCTGAACGACGTGAACGCCAACGCCATCCAGACGCTGGCCAACCAGCTCATCGCGATGCCGGCGGTGAGCGGCAAGGGCTGGGGCAACCTGCCCTCGGACGCGTCCAACGACTTCGCCACGGGCATTGGCGTGTACGCGCTGTGCCTGGCGGGCAAGGAGCCGGCGAGCAACGCGCGCCTGTTCAACGCGATTGAGTGGCTGAAGTCCCGCCAGGCGGCGGACGGGAGCTGGGGCTCGGGCACGGCGACGCCGGACATCCCGACGACGTTCGCGTCGCTGGGCCTGGCGTGCTTCGGCGACTTCAGCGTGGAGGTGTCCGTGGTGGGCGAGGACACGAAGATGTTCCCCATCTACGACCCGGCCGCGTCGGAGACGACCTACACGTTCAAGGTGAAGAACCACGGCTACCAGGCGGACACGTACACGCTGAGCGCCGCGGGCGGCCTGCCGGGCTGGACGGCCACGCTGAGCCGGCCCACGGTGTTCCTGGCCTCCGGCGCGGAGTCCACGGTGACGCTGACGGTGCGCGCTCCGGCGAACCTGCTGCCGTCGCTCCTGTCGGAGGTCACGGTGACGGCGGCCTCGGGTGGCGCGCCGGGCGTTTCGGCCTCCGCTCGCGCGAAGACGTATACGCCGCCGCCTCCTCCGGTGACGGGCCTGGCGACGACGACGACCATCCTCACGCCGGCGGCGAACGCGAGCGTGACCATTGGCCAGGCGACGCTCCTGTCCGCGCGCGTGCGCAACGCGTCCACCAACGCGGTGGTGACGGGGCCGCTGAAGGGCGTGGTGACCTTCTTCGTGGCGGGCGTGGCGATTGGCGCGGATGACGACGCGGACGGCGACGGCGTGTTCTCCCTGCCGTGGAGCATCGCGACGGACTCGTGGACGGCCACGGGCGCGCAGGACTACCGCGCGGTGTACTCCGGCGTGACGCTGCAGCCGAACAGCCAGAACCTGCTGGGCAGCACGGCGGCGCAGACGCTGAACATCAACGCCTATCCGTTCACGCCGCCGGAGGTCATCATGGGCAACCAGCCCGCGTTCCTCCGCGAGACGACGCTGAACGCGTGGGGCTTCGTGAAGCCGGCCACCAACGGCGCGGTCATCACCTACGCGGCCTTCATCGTGAACGGCGGCGCCCCGGTGGTGGTGAACCCCGAGCTGAGCGGCGGTCTGGTCTACGTGCCGGTGGAGCTGGTGGAGGGGCCGAACATCATCCAGCTCACGGGCCGCGACAACCTGGGCGGTGTCACCACGAAGCAGATCAACCTGACGGTGGACCGCGTGCCGCCGGTCATCACCATCCAGTCGCCGGTGCAGGGCCAGGTGGTGGGGAGCCTGGTGGACGTCATCAGCCAGATTGACGAGCAGACGCCGACGCGCGTGGAGACGCAGTGGGTGAACACCACGCTGCTGGAGTTCGGCACCGGTTCGGTGACGCACCCGGTGAGCCTGCCGAACTTCGGCGAGCAGGGCATCCTGGTGCGCGCCACGGACTCGGCGAACAACGTGACGGAGGCGGTGGTGCACGTGTTCGTGGAGCCGGGCACGCCCACGGTGACGACGGACCCCGCGGACGGGGCCACGTTCGGGCCGCGCGCGAACCACTCGCTGCCGTATGTGATTCGCGTGTCGTCCGTGTCGGCCACGACGGTGAAGCTGGGCGCGCAGCAGTTCCAGTTGCCGCGCGGCGGCGGTGAAATCCAGACGTCGGTGACGCTGGCGTCGGGCGTGAACACGCTGACCATCGACGCGACGAACGAGGCGGGCCGCACGACGCGCGTGACGCGCACGGTGCGCTACGACACGCAGGCGCCCACGGCGACGCTGCTGACGCCGGCCCCGGGCAGCACGGTGGGCGGCGTGGTGACGCTGACGGCGCGGGTGACGGATGCGCTGAGCAGCATCAAGAACGTGGCGTTCACGCGGGACGGGTCGGGCATCCGCGCCGGCACGCTCCAGTCGAACGGCAACTGGACCGCGGAGCTGGACACGCGCGAGCTGCTGGATGGCACGCACACGGTGGACGTGTGGATGACGGACGCGGTGGACAACTTCGTCATCCAGAGCTTCAGCTTCACGGTGAAGAACAACTAGCCGTCTGTCATTGACGGCGGTGCCCCTGCGGGGCGGAGGGTCCTCCACGGGCCTTCCGCCCCGTTGTCTTTGGAGCGCATGCTGGTGGGCATGCGTGCACAAGTGGCCGGCGTGTGGATGGTGTTGTTCGTGCTGCTCACGGGCTGCGCCAGCGGGCCCACGGTGCGGCTGCGCACGGAGCAGGGGACGCGGACGTACGCCCCGGCCACGTGGGACCGGAGGGTGCCGGTCAGTGCTCGGGAGTTCGAGGAGGCGCTGACGCGGCTGTTATTGGAGGTCCCGCTGACGGTGCGGGCGCCGAAGGTGGTGCGCGCGGTCGCGAAGAAGGGGGCGCAGTTGGACCTGGGGTTCGGGTTCCTGCTGCGGGACGGGTACGGACGGTGGTGCCGGGCGCATGAGGCTTCGAGGGACTGTCTGTCGTTGCTGGAGGACGGGGCGGGCTTCGGTGAGCTGGA